>CAYVDO010000068.1:12924-25695 GCA_964450125.1 uncultured bacterium | reverse complement strand
GACGAAAGACGTCGGCGGGTTCGCGGGCTTCGTCGAGACCGCCAAGCCGCTGATCCCGATCCCCGCCCTCATCGTGGTGGTGTTCGTGATCTATCTCTTCTTCCGCGGCACATGGCGCGAGCTCGACGAAGAGTCCCACCGCGAGCGGGCGGCGGTGCTCGCGCGGGGCGGCATGGACCACCGGCCGCTCGTGGCGCTGGTCCTCTGCGCGCTCATCCTCACGATGCAGGAGTATTACGGCGGCCGCGGCTTCTTCGGGGACGTGGTCATGCCGCTCCTCAACAAGGACGCCGAGCGGGTGAAGCTCTTGCTGCTCACGCGCCGTCGTCTCGAGCAAGCGGTTGCCAATGGTCGCGCGCCGAAAGGCCTGCTGCATCGGCCGTACTTCGAGGACGCGATCGGCTACTTCGACGTGGTGACGCGCGCCGACGGCGGCGAAGTCCCGGGATGGCTGCTGGCCGGCCGCGAGACTGCACCCTCGTCCGGCGCGGAAGCAACCGCAGGAGAGCGTCCGGGGACGCTCGCGCTGCCTGCGGACTCGAGCCCGCGCCGACGGCGCCGGCGGCGCAGGCGCGGTCGCGGTGCGACGGCGCAGGCGACGCTCGCGCCACCCACCGGTCCCGAGCTCGAGGCGCTGGTGGACACCGAGCCCATCGACGAGGCCGAGGTCGCGGCGCGCGTCGCCGCGGCGAGTGTGCCGGTTGCGGCTGCTGGAGACGCGGTGGGTGCCGGCCCCGAGCGTGTGGCGGAGGCGGGTGTGGCGCCGCTACGGCGACGTTCGCGTCGTCGCCGCAAGCGGCGCACCCCGAGCGCGGTCGCAGGCTCCACAGCGGGGGAAGAGTGAAGCCCGAAGCCGCCACGCCGCCGGCTTCGCCGAGCGACCGCACGCATGCCGCGGAGCGCCTCGGCGTCACGTGCGCGGCGCTCGATCTGCTCCACGATTCCGACGTCATCGATCTTCACATCGACGCCTTCATCGAGCACCGCGTGTTCGGCTACGATCTGTTTCGGCGCCACGGCACCGGCCTGCTGAACGGTCGCTTCTACAGCCACACCGATCTGCCGCGGCTGGTGGAAGCGGGCTTCACCGGCGGGCTGTGGAGCATCACCACCAATCCGTTCCGCACTGCGGCAGGCCGATCACGGACGTTCTTCCGCAACCTGGAGCGCTTCCAAGGGCTGTTCGCCAGCGCGCCGGATCGAGTGGCGATGGTGCGCGACCTCGGTGAGTACCGGGCCGCGCGCGCGGCTCGTCGTCACGCGGTGTTCTTGTCGGTGCAGGGCGGTAACGCCCTCGATCATTCCCTGGACGATCTGGACCGGATACCGGAGCGTCTCTTGGTTCGAGTCACCCTGGTCCACCTCTCCACGTCGCGGCTGGGGGTGACCAGCAATCCGTACGGGCGCACGGGGGCGGGGCGTGGATTGAGCGAGCTGGGCCGCGACTACGTGCGCAAGCTCGACGAAAAGCGGATCCTGGTCGATCTGGCGCACATCAATCGCGAAGGCTTCTTCGATGCGGTCGCTGTTCACGACCGCTCGCTTCCTTTGATCGTGACGCATACCGGGATCAACGGCGTGTACCGCCACTGGCGCAATCTGGACGACGATCAGCTCCGCGCCATCGCCGACAGCGGTGGCACCGTGGGAATCATGTACCAGTCGAGCTTCCTCGGACCGTCCCGGTTCCGCGCCAAGGTCGACTGGGTCGTCGACCACCTGGAGCACGTGGTGAACGTAGTGGGCGACGATCACGCGTCGCTCGGCAGCGATTGGGACGGCGGGATCTGCCCCCCCGACGACATGCTGAGCTGTGTCGAATTCCCACGGCTGGTGGATGCCATGCTGCGTCGTGGCTGGTCCGATCAGCGCATCCGCAAGATCTTGGGCGGCAACTTCTTGCGCGTGCTCGATCATCTCCGCCCGCACTGAATGCAGGTTCGAGAGCTCGAACGACCGGCAGAGCGGGTAGAAGCCGCGCGATCGCGCCTCGCCGAAGGGCGGGTGCAGATCCCGTGCGGCGGGTGTGGTCGATGAATCGGGCGCCTGCAGCGACGGAGCGTGGGTCGTGAACGATGCGCCCGTGGGCGCGCTCACCGGTGTCGTCGTCGGCGTGCTCGCCTATCTGCTTTTTTCGTGGGGGATGGCGAACGGACTCATCCCCGTGCCGAGCCGTCGAACGCAGCGCCGAGGAGCGCTCGCGATCTTGGTCATCGCGGGGTTGCTGTTTCTCGCGCAGTTCGGATTGGTGATCTGGGCGCAGCTCGAACGTTGAATCGGCGCTCGGTCCTCGGCGTCGCGCCGCGATTGCGCGGGGTTCGGACCACTCGCTACGATGAATGCTCTCTCACCGCGTGAGGCACACACGCGGTGCACGAGGAGCACGAAACGATGACGGTCAGGACCCGATGGCTCGGGGGGCTCGTTCCTTCCCTCGCCGCCGCGCTGGCGCTCGGCGCGACCTGCCAACCCAATCAGGAACCGCTCGCGAAGCTCACGTGCTCGTCCCAGGTGGCGAACGTGGGTGAGGTCGTCTCGTTCGATTCCGCGGGATCGTCGGATGCCGAGGGGGCCCTGGCGAGTGTCACGTTCGCTTTCGGCGACGGCGGCAGCGCAGCGGGGAACACGGCGACACACGCGTACTCTGCCGCCGGTGCGTACCGTGCAGCGCTCAACGTTGTCGATGCGGCTGGCGCCACCGACGTGTCGTCTTGCGTGATCTCGGTGGGCTCGTTTCCGTCCGGAACGGGCCCGCTCGACGAGATCGCGCTGGTGCCGCCGCACTACGACCCCGTCATCACCGAGGCAATCGACGCGCCCGAGCACGGCGGGCTGATTCTGGGATTCTTCCGTGCCAGTGCGGCCGCGACGGTCACCGAGGTGCTTCTCGACGGACAAGCCGCTGATCCCCAGCACGGCGTGGTGCAGTGGTGCGAGATCGTCGATCCGAATCTGGATGCGGGCGAGATCGGCATCGTGCGCTGCTACACGAAGCAGTCTCGGTACGACGCGGGCAATCCTGTCGCCGTCGAAGTCCGCGCTGGCCCGACGACCGTTTGGGCCAAGAGCGCCGTGCTTCCCGCTCCCGGGCTCACGCCGAGCTACGTGACGTCCACGGAGGCCAGGGACGAGATCCTCGTGCACGTCCGAAACGATTCGGCCACGTCACGCACCGTGACGGGGCTCGAGATCGACGGTCTCGACGTGACGGCGTTCGCCGTGGTCGACGCACCGGCACTGGCGCCGAAGGGCGTGGCTACGATCCGTGTGCCGCGACCCGACGGCGTCCCCGTCGGTCGGTGGCTCGCGTTCACCGTGCGCAGCAGCGACGGCGTGAACGAGACGCGCGATACGCGCGCGCTCAGGCTCTTCCGGCCGCATTTCGGCGTGGGCGACTGGACCCAGGCCCAAGGCGGCGGCGCGCAGAGCCCGTACCAGGATTCCACCGTGCTCCAGCAGTATCTCGATCGAGGCATCGACCTCTTCCTGTGGACGCCCACGGCGGAAGCCCCGCCCGAGCTGGTTCTCGATCAGCTTGCGGAGCAGCACGATTTCTACGTGTGGATGCACCAAAGTCATCCCGACCCCGCCTTGGTATCCGCGTGGCGGGGGCATCCCCGGCTGATCTTCAACGCGGTCGCAGGGGAGCCCGAGTTCGGAGATCCCTCTTCGCAGACGTTGGCCGAGGTCCAAGCGAACCGTGCGCTGTGGGGCGAGACCACGCCGCTTTGGGTCTACAACGCGTGCATGTACCACTTCTCGGAGTGGGCGCCGCTCGGAGACGTGGGTGGAATGGACCACTACGCGATCTGGGCGCCCAAGTGCAACACCAACCTGCCCCTTTTCTACAACGATCTGATCCAGTACGTGGGCAAGTACGCCGCCGAGGTCAAGCGCGCCGCCGAGCCGAGCCCGAGCTTCATGTGGACCCAAGGGCTCTACGAGGACGACGTGCGATGCCCCTCGGCCGACGAGATTCGCGCCCAGTGGTACCAAGTCGTGGGGCGGGGCGCGAAGACGGTGTTGTGGTTCCTGGCGCGGCCCGAGCTCGACGACATCTGCTCCGCATCGAGCCTCGCCGAGATTGGGCGGCTCAAGCAGGAGCTGGTGCCGATGCGCACGGCGTTGCTCGAAGGCGAGGTGGCTCCGGCGGGCACCGTCGCGCGGAGCGTGACGCCCTTCGTCGACGTCACCGCCACCGTCGGACCGCGCGCGATGGTGCTCACGCTCACCGACTACTCCTACCAGCAGACGTGGCTCACCGGATTGGTGTGGCAGGCGCGCGCGAACGTGCAAGTGGACGTGACCCCACCTGCAGGCTTCGAGCCCGCACGGTTCACGCAGCTCGATCACGGGAACGCGACCGAGCTCGCCTACGCCAAGATCGGTGCGAGCACCTATCGCGTGACGGTGCCGTCCATGTTCGTCGCGACGCCGATCCTGGTCGAGCCCGAGCCCTGATCCGCGGCTACGCCTCTCGCCTGCGGCCGAGCCCCGAGTCCGTGCGGGTGTCGGAAGCGTGGTGACGAAGCGCGGGTTCCATCGTTCGGCGGGTTGAGCGCGGCGGTACCGGCGGGGAGCGGCGCCATTCACTGCACGTAACCGAGGGCGCGCAGCGCATCGCTGGTCTCCGCGGGCATGGCGTCGAGCATGCGCTGCGGGGCGGCGCTGGCGCGCTGTCGCCCGAGCTCGGCCTCGGCCAGCACCCGAAAACGATCCCGCACCTCGCTGCGTGTGGTCGCGAGGTTGGCGCGCTCGTGCGGATCGGCGTTCAGGTCGTAGAGCTCCTCGGCCGCGTCGTCTGCGGATGCCAGTGAGCGAATGTATTTCCAGCCGCCATCGGTGATGCCGAAGCGCTCTGGGGGGGAGGCGCTGCGGAAGGCCAGGGGCCGGGCACGCGCAGCGAAACGGGCGTGGGCCGCGAGTGGTAGCGGTCGCCCGGACATGGCATCTGGAGGCGTTCGGTTCGCCCAAGCGAGCACGGTCGGCGCGAGATCCACGAGGCCCACGGGCTCGCGGATCCGCGCCCCGGCCTGCGTGCCACCGGGGGGTCGAACCAAGAGCGGTACGCGCAGCATCTCGTCGTAGATCGTCGAGTTGTGCTCGAAACGGCCGTGCTCGCCGAAGGCTTCTCCGTGGTCCGAAGTCACCACCAGCCAGGCGTGGTCCAGCACACCGAGGGTTCCCAGATGACCGAGTAGGTCGGCCAGCTCGTGATCGGCGTAGCGCACGTTGGCGTCGTAGCGCGCCAGGAGCGCGTCCAGCCCCGCGGCGTCGAGGCGCGCTTCACCTCGGTCTAGAGCCTGGAGAAGCTTGATCGAACCGCTGACGCCCGCGACGTTCGGGATCGCGAACGGCACCACGAACGCTTTGGGGGGTCGGTAGGGCGCGTGCGGGGGAAAGAAGTGCAGGTACGCGAACCAGGGCTCGTTGCTGGCGGCGAGCGAACCGATCGCATCCTTCCAGCGCTTGCGAAAAGTCCGGAGATCTTCGGTCAGCGCCGGGTCCACGAAGCGCAGCTCGAAGGCGGCTTCGATACCGAATCCGTGGAGGATCCCGGAGCGGCTCGCCACCAGCGAACGGTAGCGTGCGTCCGTGAGCAGCTGCGGTAGCGTTGCGACTTCGACGGGCAGCGCGCGCTCGAAGCTCGTCAGCGTGTGCTCGTCGGGCGGCCGCCCGGTGAGCAACGTCGCCACCGACGCGAGCGTGTAGGGCGCGGCCGCACGAGCCGCCTCGAAAACGATCGACTCCTGCGCGAGCCGGTCGAAGTTGGGGCTCGTCGGCCGAGCGCGATAGCCGTAGCAGCCCAGGTGGTCGGCGCGTAACGCATCGAAGACCACGATCACCACGGGTGGTGGCGCTGGCGCCACGCCGGGGCTGGGCTCCGCGGCGAGGGACGCCAGCGGCGCGAGCAGCAGCGCCAGCGCTACAGCGGTTGCGCGCCGCGCGAGGCTCGTGCGAAGGCGAGCGGAAACGGCACGACCGCTGCGCTCGTGCCGTCGCGGCACGCCGCTCGGAACACGGGCCGTGCCGCCCGACGCTCGGTGCCGAGCGATTCGATCCAAGGGCGGGACCCGCGAAGACCGGTGTTGGCGATGTCGAGCTTTGCCGAGCACGTCTCGTCGTGTGCGAGGGCCGAGAGCGAGCGTGCGTTCCACCGTTCGTATCTTCACGGATTCCGGTGAATTCCCGCGGGCGCCGAGCCGCTCGAACGTTCGTCACCCACCGTCGACGGGCTCGGCGCCGGGATCGTAGGTGGAGAACTCGCCGAGGAGAAGCGGGCAGCGTCATCGATCGTCGGCGCGCCCGTCGGTAAGCGGGGGTGCGGTTGCGGCGCGCCGAACGCCGTGGCAAACCGATGCGGCCTCGTCGGCCGAGCCGCCTCTGGCCGACGAGGACTAGCAGTGAGGTCCGGTGGCACGGAGAGCCGAGTCGTGGACGGCGGCGGAGCGCGCGGTGCTCAGGCGCCTCGGGACGCCGCGCAAGATCCAGGAGTTCTTGGACTCGCTCGCATACAGCGAGGAGAGCGACTACCGCTCTCCTCGTGACGTGCTCCGCGATCGTCGCGCTCATTGCATGGACGGCGCATTGTTCGCGGCGGCGGCGCTGGAACGCCTCGGCCACCCGCCGCTTCTGGTCGATCTACGCGCGGTGCGCGACGACGATCACGTCCTCGCGATCTTCGCGGTGGACGGCCATCTGGGCGCGGTGGCCAAGTCGAACACGACCACGTTGCGTTTCCGCGAGCCCATCTTCCGCAATGTGCGCGAGCTCGCGCTTTCCTATTTCGAGTTCTACTACAACGTCGAGTGCCGTAAGACGCTGCGCTCCCATTCGCTGCCCGTCGACCTGCGTAAGCTCGAACGCCTCGGCTGGCGTACCGATGCACGCGCCGTGGATGCGATCGTCGAGGCTCTGAACCGCCGCGAGCACCGCCCGTTGGTCACACGCCGCATGATCGCGCGACTGAGCCGCGTCGATCGCGAGGTGTACGACGCGGGATTCCTAGGCGCGAACCCCGCGGGCCTCTACCGTCCCGCCCCGCGCCGCTCCCGCGCCGGCTGAGCGGCTCGACGCGCCGGACGCGCGGCGCGCGCCGGCAGCGCCTCGCGCCGGACGCCTGCGCATTCTAGGCAGAGCGTGGCGGTCGGCTGCGCCTGCAGCCGCGCGACGGTGATCGATTCGCCGCAGCCCAGGCAGGTCCCGTAGGTGCCGGCGTGCATGCGTGCGAGAGCGGCGTCGATGGCGACGATCTCGCCGCGCTCACGCTCGTCGAGCTTGTGGAGGACCTGGATGAGCACTTCGTCCTGGGCACGATCGATCAGCTCAGGCTCGACCCGGATCTCGGTGAGCGTTGCCAGGTCGGATTCGGCCGTCTGCGTCTCGCGCAGCAGTTCCGCCCGAGCGCGGGCCAGGGATGTCTCGATCTGATTCAGCGTGCGCGGATTCATGGACGACCTCCTCGCGTCGAACGAGTGCGGAGCAACTCATGCGCAGCACGAACCGCGCCGGGCGGCGGCCCAGACGAAGCAGCCGGAAGTAGGCGTCTCCACGAGCGTCGTTGCCGCTGCTCTGCAGTGATGCCGGTGGTGCGTGGCGTCGCGGTAACGGAGATCTCGCGCCCCTCCGGATGAGCGGCGCGCACGGGATACGGGCGAATGACGAAGGCCCGCGGGCGATATGCCCACGGGCCTTCGTTGCATCGGATCTCACGATGGGACGGGGAATTACGCTGCGCCGGCGATCCCCGCATCCTCGAACACGCCGCGCAGCGTCTTCAGCGCTTGCGCTTCGATCTGGCGGATGCGCTCGCGGGTGAGGCGGAAGCGCGTGCTGATCTCCTGCAGGCTGTGGGATGAGACCTCACCCACCCCGAAGCGCAGCCTGAGGATCTTCTCCTCCCGGGGGGTGAGCTTGGCGAGCGCCACCTTGACGCGATCGGAAAGCTCGACCAGCGATGCGTCCTCGAACGGCGACGGCGCCTCCGGATCGGCCAGCACGTCGCTCAGCCGCTGGGTACCGTCGGCCGAAAGCGGGGTGTCGAGCGAGATCGCCTCGCTGCGCATCATCAGGCGCTCTTCGACCCACTTCTCGTCGGTCGAAACTTTCTGTGCGATCTCCTCGGTGCGCGGCTTGCGCCCCAGCTCGAGGCCCAGATCGCGCGTGGTGCGCATGATCTTGCGCCGCTCCTCTTGAAGGTAGAGCGGCACGCGCACGAGACCCGCCTGGTTGTCGATGGAGCGGCGGATGTACTGATGAATCCACCACGAGGCGTAGGTGCTGAAGCGGAAACCGGTGTCGACGCGGTAGCGCTCCACGGCCTTCATCAGCCCGATGTTGCCCTCCTGAACCAGGTCGAGCATCGGAATGCCGTGGCGGCGGTAGCGTTTGGCGATGTGGATCACCAGCCGCAAGTTGGCTTCGGTGAGGAAGCTCTTGGCGTACTCGATGCCGTCGAGGGCCGCCGCGAGCTGGTCGGCGTACCGGCTCAGCACCGGGCGCTGACGCGGCTGGAACGGGCGCTTGGGCTCGAGCGTGCCGTCGACCAGCGCGCGCACGTCGGTGAGCAGCGCGTAGCCCACTCGCTCGGGCAACGTTTCCTCCATCGAGCGGCCGCGCGGCTTGGCGAAGTCCTTGCCGAGCACCCGCGGGATCAACGCCGGCGGCTCGTCGAGCAGCGTATGGAGTACCTCGCGTGCCCTGTCGATTCCTTCGGCGAAGCGAATCTCGCCTTCACGTCGTGCCAGGGGGATGGCACCCATCTCCCGGAAGTAGAGGTCTTCCAGGTTTCCTGCCTCGGTGTCGTGCTCGCCGGCGGCGAATGTCGTACCCGTAGCGGTCGCCTTGCGAGCGGCCTCGCCCTCTGCGGTCTCGGGTACGTCACCGTCGTCTTCTGCCATGGCGCCCAGGGCCACGAGGTCCTCCTCGTTCGGGCCCGTCGGCTCGCTCAGGTTGAAGCTCTCGGAGACTCCCAGGTCGACGTCGTCCAGATCGAGTGGGTCTTTCATGGTGGTTTCCTCGGCCTCGCGGCTCGAACCGGGAGGGGGAATGAGGATAAAGAAGATGGAATTGGTACTATATGCCTCCGTCCAACCCCTGTCAATACGCTTCCCGACAGCTCTTGCGTGCGGCAGATCCCGAAAAGATGAGTGATTCCAAATGCCCTGTTGGGCTCTAGGGAGTCGGTTCTTCTCTCCGATCGGCTCCCGTGCTGCGTCCTTTAGACGGAGCACGGCCCGCCAGGATTCATCGATCCAGGGTGCCGATTCACAAATAGGAAAGTGCGACGGCGGAGTCAACCGCAGGTGTTCGGCGCGGGCTCGAAGGGGTCGAGGACCTGAGTCCAGGGGCTCATGCGCCTCAAGTAGATGCTGGTGACGAGGTGGTTGAGCGTCCGCAGACTGCCCATGTCGCCAGCTTGTGTGCGGTGCGCGTACGAAAAACGCCCCGCCACGTCGATGCAGCTCTCGTCTGTTCCGCACGTTTGATCGGGGTCGATCACGTCGGTGAAGGGCTCGGGATCGCGCCCCATGAGCGGCGCCAGGAACCAGTAGCGATTCAGGATCTCGAAGTAATGCCGCGTGCGCCACGGCGCCGTACTGCCCAACGACTCGCTGGCGTCGGCCGCACGGCGGATCCCTTCCATCGCAAAGCGCGCCGCCAGCTGGTGCTCGGGATGGCAGGTGAAGCCGTGAAATGCATCGAGGGTCAGCACCACGGTGGGCTGGAAGCGCCGGATGGCAACGGCGACGGCACCCGACGGATCCATCGCCTCCTTCCACTTCCCGGCGATGACCTCACGAGGGGGGAAACTCTCGACGGGCAGCGGCGCGTTGAAGAGCCGATAGTGCTCGAGCGTGGCGCCGTAGAGCGCCGCAGATTCCTCCAATTCGCGCCCACGCACGGTCCCGAGATCGGGGTGGCAGCCCTCGGGCAGCAGGCATTCGCCCCCGTCACCGTGATTGAACACCAGGAAGTGGCAGGGGGCGCCGAGGCCGACACAGGCGTGCGCGAGAACCGAACCTGCGAGCGCCTCGTCGTCCGGATGCGCTGCGACCCACAGCACCCGAGCATTGGCGTGGAGCACCTCCTCGGCGCTTGGCTCGCCGGCCACCGGGAGGCGTGCGCCGGCGCAGCCCGTGACCACGAGCAGCATCCCGAGGACTGCCGTCCAGCGAGTGGGATCCGTCCGGCTCACGGAGCTCTCCCGTGGAGTCCGCCCGCACCACCGCGGGTCGGCAGCACGTGCTTGCGCACGTGATCGCCCACGCGGCTCATCCACTCGAGCTCGTCGGGATCCAGCGGGCCGCGATCGAGCGCGCCGAGCGCATGCTCCATGTCGGCCCGGCTGCGCGGGCCGGTCATGCAGACGCTCACGGCAGGCTGCGTGAGCACGAACCGATAGCAGTCGGCGGCGCTGGGCGTGCGCTCGCCGGTGGGAGTGCGCCGAGAGCTGAGAAGCGTCGCCCAGCGGGTGGCGGTGTAAGCCACCAGACCCGGACCGCTGGGGCCGACGGGCACGTGCGGGAAGATCTCGTGCTCGGCGCCGCGATGTCCGGCGTTGTAGCGGAGGTGGTAGATGTCGAAGATCTGCTCGCGCTCGAGAACCGGAAAGAGCGTGCGCTGGTGGCTCGAGATCGCGAGGTGGCGAACCAAGCCGCGTCGCTTCAAGTCCTGGGCTGCGTCGAGGATGGCCTGCGAGGGGCGCTGATTGAACCAGCCGAGGAGCAGCACGTCGGCGTACTCGGTACCGAGTCGGAAGAGCCCGAGCTTGACGCTCGGCGCCATGAGCGCGGGGATGCGCGTGTACGACTGGATCACGACCGCGAGCTTGTCGCGTCCCGCGCTGCGCATCAGCCGGCGGATCCCTGCGGCGAATCGCTCGCGTCGCGTCGAGCCCCAGTAGAGGTAGTTGACGCCCCGCTCGAACGCCATCTCGATCGCGTCCGCGGGAACGCCGTAGGACGCGGCCACGCCGAGACGCCCGACGCTGAGGCCCGAGCGCCCGAGGGTCACGGGTGAGCGCCAGTCGATGGCGTTCGGCGCAGTCACGGCTGTCGCCATGGGGGTCAGTCTCGCTGGCCGATGAGGCCCTGGTAGCGCGCCATCCAATAGGCGGCCAGGTAGTCGACGCCCGGATTCACGAGCGCTGGATCCTCGGGATCGCACTCCACCACGAACGGATTGCGCTGCCAGAGGAAATCGGTGCTGCACTGGTAGGGCACGGGATAGGCCTCGAGCGCTTGCAGGCGCGCCGTGCCGATGATGTCGGCGAGCTCCGGAATTGCGGTCTGCAGCGCGACCAGCAGCACCGAGTACGGGTCGAGCGGGGCCTTCGGTGGATCGACGGCGTAGCCGCGGTTGGGAGCGTCGCGGAACGCGCCGATGTCCTCGAGAATCGCCGCGTCGAGCGCTGGATCGTTCTCGTTCTCCACCGAGCGGTGGATCAGCTCGAAGAACGCGTTGTGCGCCAGGTGGACGCTCTTGTGGATCTGGTCGCGGAAGTTGGTCTGGATGAGCGTGTGGACTTCGGGAAGGTCGCGACTCAGCCGCTCCGCGTTGAAGTAGTTCTGATGGCTCAGGTTGTTGCCGTAGAACTGCACGTAGCGATTGTTGGCGCTGAACGTCGTCAGCTCGTAGAGGTCGCGGTTGGCTGCGATCGCGAGCACCGCATCGAGGTCCTGCTGGCGTCCGGCGACGTGGTATGCGACGAGGTGCCAGTTGATCGCGAATGGCGGGAGCGCTTCTGGGCCGGCCGTGGTCTTGATGCCGTCCACGTCGACGATCAGGTACTTCTGCCGGGCGACGGCGTCGATCACCTCGGTGACGTCGTCGCGGATCGTCTGGCGCATCGCCTCGTCGTCGACGAAGTCGTAGGCGAGCACCATGCCGAAAAACCAACCGGTGTACTGATCGCGGCTGGTGTTGCCGGTCCAGAGATCGCCGGCGAACGGACCCTCCGTGACCACGTGGCAATTCTCGTCGCCGGGATCGCACGGATGCACGCCGGGGGCATCGGCGGGGGCGCGGTAGCGTGCGATGAAGCCCGCCCGCCCCGTGACTTTGAGGTGGTTGTGGAGGGTCTCGACGATCCTGAGCACGTTGGCTCGTGCCTGTGTGTCGTTCGTGACGGAGTACCGCAACGCCTGGCTGGCGAGATAGGTTCCCGTCCAGATCGTCGAGTCGCCGCGTCCCTCGTAGCGCAGCACCTCGCTGAGCGAGTCGTCGGTGAAGCGCACCTCGACGGTGGCGCCGTAGAGCGGCTGATGGTGCGCCTCGTGCCAGGTGTCGTAGCCGCGGGCGCGCGCGGCGAGGGGGCCCGGCGGACCGTCGTTCGCGTTGCCGTCGCTACCGCAGCCGGTGGCGAGGGCTGCTGCCATCCACACCGCGCTCCACCAGGCTCGACGCATCGATCGCCTCTCCTCGGCGCTCACGCGCCCTTGAAGTCGGGCTTGCGCTTTTCGAGGAACGAGCCGAGCGCTTCGCCGAGGTCGTCGGAGAACAGGAACGCCGAGTTCCAGAGCGCCACGTAACGCAGGCCCTCGGCGATCTCGCTTCGGCGTGTGGCGGCCATGACTTGCTTCGAACCTTGTACCGCAAGCGGGCTCAAGGAAGCGATCTCGTCGGCCAGCTCTTGCGCACCCGCAAGCGCTGCTTCTCGGTCGGCGTAGACGTGATTCACGAGCCCGATCTCGCGGGCTCGTTCCGCGTCGATGTCCTTGCCCGTGAAGACCAGCTCGGCGGCGTGGCCGCGGCCCACGATGCCGGGTA
>CAYVDO010000068.1:0-12914 GCA_964450125.1 uncultured bacterium | reverse complement strand
CTCGCGGGGATTGGTCCATTCGGTCCGGGTTGTGCCCAGGTCCGCGACGATCGCCATGCGGGTCTCGCGCACCGAGAAGCTCGCGTCCTTCGATGCGACGCGGACGTCGCACGCCGTGATGACGTCGATGCCTCCGCCGATGCAGTACCCGTGGACCGCCGCGATGACCGGCTTGCGCACGCGCTCGATGGCGCTGACGCTCTCTTGAAGCCTGAGGATCTCCTGGTGCAGCGCGCGCCGCTGCTGAGCCTGCGAGCCTTCGAATTGAACCAGGCTGCCGACCGACTTGAGGTCGAGCCCGACCGTGAAGTGCTTACCTTCGGCGGCCAGCACCACGACCCGGCACGAGTCGTCGCGGTCGATGTCGCCGAAGACCTTGGGGAGCGCCTCCCAGAGATCGGGCCCCATGGCGTTGCGGGTCTCGGGCCGAGCCAGGAATACCCAGGTGACGTGGCCGTTCTTCTGCACGCGCAGCGGGCCAACTTCGACCGATTCCGTCGAGAGGGGGTCGTTCATCGTCGGGCGTCTCCTTCGTCGAGCGAGGGGCGAAGCGGTGCGTGTGTCCGCGCGCCGCGTCGCGGCCAGGTGGACGCGCACCTCGCCCTGCTCTTAGCGCACGATTCGCCGGCCGTCAGCTCGCCGGCTGGGCAGCGACCAGCGGCGGCGCCGCGGCTTCGCGAGCCGATCCTGCACGCTTACGTCGCAGCGTCTCGCTCGCCATCCAGGCTGCGTGCACGATCCGATAGCCGAGGAGCTCGATCATCCCGCCGAGGCGGAAATGCCGGAGTCGGAAGCGTGCGATCGGCCGGTAGAGCTCCATCAACGCCGCCGCCAGGGGTGGCAGCCCATAGTCGCGGCTCTTGCGATCGACGCAGCTCGACACGAAGTAGAGCGCGCGCGTTTGCGCTCGCGTGAGCGCGCCGGGCGAAGTGCCGCCGCCGATCGCGCTCTCCATGTCGAAGGTGAGGTGGCTCCAGTCTTCGAGCGTGGTCGGCGGCTGGTGACCGGCAGCCACCGCGTCCTCGAGCATCTCGGTTCCGGGCAGCGGTAGATACGTGTAGAAGGGCGAGTTCCGGAAGTACGGATTGAGCTCCTGCAGCTCGAGCACCAGCGCGATGGTGTCCTTCACGTCCTCGACGGTTTCCGAAGGGCTGCCCACGAAAAAGCTGCAATAGAGCACGATGGGGTGCTGCGCGAAGCGTGCGACCTCGTGCTTCACCCGCTCGACGGCAGCACTCTTCTTCATGCGTTTGCGGATACGCGGCGAGCCCGACTCGATGCCGATGGAGATGCGTTTCAGCCCGGTGGCGGCGAACGCTCTGAGGCTCTCGTCGTCGATGCGCGCCAGCGAGGGGATGTCGGCGCCTTGCACCTGCCACGCCACCCCGGTGCGCGCGATCCCCTCGCCGATCGCGAGCGCGCGCGGGACGTCGAGAAAGAAGTTGTCGTCCACGAAGTAGACGCCGCCGGGAGAATGGCGGCGCACCAGGCGTTCCACCCGCGCAACGGTCCGCTCCGCCGAGAGCATGCGAAAGCGTCCCGCGTTGAGCGCGGTGTTGTAGCAAAACGTGCAGGGGCGGGGGCAGCCGCGGGCGCTTTCCAGCGACAGCGTGGGGGCTCCGTCCCAATGCGGCATATACGAGCTCACCGGCACCATCTCGAAGTTCGGCTCGGGGAGCGCGTCGAGGTCGGGAAGCGTCGCGTCGGGCCCCCGCACCAGCCGTTCGCCGTCGCGGCAGACGGTGCCGGGAAGACCTGCGATCGGTGCGCCTGCGGCCGAGCGCTCCGCGACATCCACGAGGATGTGCTCGCCGTCGGCGATCACCACCGCATCCACCAGCGGATGGGAAGCGGTCTGCTCGGGGAGCAGTGTGGCGTGCATGCCGCCCCACACGATCGGCACTGGCGCCAGCTCGCGTACGAAGCGCGCTACCTCCAGCGCCGACGCGAGCATCGTGCCACTCATCGACGTGATGCCAACCAGCAGCACCGGCTCGTCGAAGGCCTGTCGAAGCCGGGCGCGCCAGTCGCCCTCGCGGCGCAGGTCGACGATCTCGACGGGGTGATGACGCGCGACACTCGCCGCCGCGTGCACCAGGTTGAGCGGATAGAAGGGGGCGGAGCGCATCCGCTCCCAATCACCCGAGAACGGATGGACCAAGACGATCTTGCGCGCGCTCATCGCTCGGCGTTGCGCGGGAGGTTGGTGATTCGTGATCGTTGCAGTCGCGGCGCCGGAGGTAGCGTCACCTTACCACGGCACCCCCCGCGCGGAGCTCACGAGCGGATCGTGGCGGAATCGAGGTGATCGGCCGTGGTGGATCGTGTTCCAAATCGCGCGCCGCTCTCTAGAATTCGTGCATGCTGATCGCGGGCGTCGACGAGAACGGGCTCGGGCCGCGGCTCGGCCCGTTGATCGTGACCGCGATCGCCCTCGAGGTCCCGGGAAAGGGCGACGCTGCGCTCGTGCTCGATGCTGCCGCGTTGCCCTCGATTCGCGACAGCAAGCAGATCTTCCGGCGCACGGCGCGCAGCTACGCCGCCGGCGAGGCCGCGGCCCTGGCACTCCTCGAGGCGCGGCCCGAGACCCGCGATGCGACGGACTTCAGCGGACTCGTGAGCGCACTGACGCGCACCCCGCCCTCGGCATCCGTCGACGAAGCCGTGGACCTGCACGTGGCACCACTGACGCTGCCGCTGTGGGGTGGCGAACCGGCACCGGTAGCTCGCGCGCTGGCTGCGCGGGGCATTCGCGTCGTCGACGTCGCGTGCCGGTTGGTGTTTCCCGCCGAGCTCAATCGCGAGCGGTGCGCGCGAGGGGGCAAGCTCGCTCTCGACTATCGTGCCTTCGAGGATGCGCTCGCGTTGCTCGACGTGCGTCCGCCGCTGGCACTGCTCGGCAAGATCGGCGGCGCCCGTCGTTACGGCCCTTGGCTCGAAGCAAGCTCCCGCCTGCGGGGGATCGACACACTCGAAGAGGACCCAGCCTGCAGCCGGTACCGCTGTCTCTTCGAGGGGGTGCCGCTCGAGATGCGTTTCGTCCGTGACGGCGACGACACCCTGCTCGCCATCGCCGCCGCCAGCGTGGTGGGCAAGTACGTACGCGAGGCTTCGATGTTGTGCTTCAACCGCGCCCTCGGCTTCGACGCGCCGATTCCCCATGCGAGCGGGTACTGGTCGGACCCGAAGACCGCGGAGGCGATCAGCCGCTACGAGGAGCGCTTCGCGTCCCGTTGGTCGCGTGACGCCGTGATCCGCGAAGGATGAGCCGGCGGTGGCGTGGGGAGTGGGTGCATTCGCCGGGGCCGCGCCGGTCGCGTCGCGAGGCTCTGGGGGGCGTCGGCGGACACGGCTCGCCCCGCTCGATCCCGTGGAACCGAAAGCTCTCTTCGGCTGCGGCCATGCGCCCCGAGGCTCGCTGCTGGGGAGCGCGATTCGAGGTGCGAGCCCGCGTAGCGCGTTTCGACCTGGCGCGAGCCCCTCACGCCAGGAACGGGTTCCGCGCGAAACCGATCCACGATCATGGCGCGCTTCATCTCGCCGGGTGGCGCCGGCTGCGGCTAGGATGGCGATTTCCGGCAGTGATCGTCCGCTCTTGGCCCCGCGGCGAGCACGGCGCGGGGGAGGCGTGACGATGGAAGTCGGTGGTCGCGGATGCGCTCGTCGGCTTGGTCCGATGCGGAGCGGCGCAGGTTGGATGCTGGCGATGTCGCTCATCGCGCCGCTGGCGGGTGCCGCGACGCCAGAAGGGATCGAAACCGATCAGCACGACGCAGCACGCTTCGTCGTGCCCCTGCTCGCGCCCAAGCCGCCGGTGGTGGACGGGCGCCTCAACGAAGATGGTTGGGGCAATTCGGCGGCGATCGAGCGCCTCCATCTGCCGGGTGCATCCAGGCAATCGCCGTCGCGGGCCACCGAGGTCTACATCACCATCGACTCCGAGAATCTCTTCGTGTCCTTCCGCTGCGGCGAGCCGTACCTGGAGCGGCGCAAGCGCACCGCCAAGGGACGTGACGTGGACACCATCGGTCAGGACGATGCGGTGACCGTCCAGCTCGCGCCGCCTGGCGATTCCAAAGGCACGTATTACGAGATCACCGTGGCATCCACCGGCGCGGTGGCGCTGACCCAGCGCGCGCAAAAGACCAAGCCGTGGAATGCGGGCGGTATCCAGGTGGCCACGCGTGATGCCATGGGCGGCTGGGTGGTCGAGCTGCGAATCCCGTTCAAGGCATTGGGGCGCGCGACACCGGCGGCCGGTGAGGTGTGGCGCGCGAACTTCATCCGCCACATCGCCACCGTCGAGCCGGAGGAAATCGCGAGCTGGGCGCGGCTCGCGACTCCCGACATCCACCAACCCGAGCACTTCGCCGAGCTTCGCTTCGAGTGACGACCGCGCGAATCGTTGAGCTCGGCGGTTGCTAGGAGCCCGTCGGGAGATGTGCGTCGCACCCGGACAGACTCCTGGCTCGTTGCCTCCTCGGGGGTTCGTCTCAGAGCCCCTGCCCGCGAAACGCGCGGCGCTGCGTGCTCGGGCGGTTGCGTTCGCGTGGCTCGCAACGATCGGCGTGTGCGTGGCGAACGCCGCGCCCGCAGAGCCCACCGAACGCGCTGCCACTTCGAACGAATCGGTGGTCAGCGTGCCGGCGACGGTATCGTCGCCGTCGATCGTGGACGTTCGAATCGAAGCGGACGTCGGCATCCCGACCGAGCAGATCCGGCGTGCCCTTCCGCTGAAGCTGAATGCGCCGTTCGACGCGGCCGCAGACGCGGCCGTGCGCCAATTCCTGGCGGCGCTGCCGATCGTCGGCAGGAGCGAGGTCTGGATCGAGCCGACCCCCGCGGGCGACGTGCTGGTCCTCGACCTCACACGCCAGCCGGTCGTGCGCGAAATCGTGTTCGCGGGGATCTTCCCGATCTTCGAGCGGGACGCGCTGAAGGCCTTGCGCATGCGTGCCGGCGACGCGTTCGATCCCAGCGCGCTGCCGGGCGAGGTCGAGCGCCTCGCCAAGCTCCTCGAGCAGAACGGCTTCCAGGATTCGACCTGCTCGGCCTCGGTCGGTGACGACGACGGCGAGATCTCGCTCGCCTACCGATGCAGCCGCGGATTCTTCACACGGGTCGGTGCCATCCAGCTCGTCGGCGCGAGCATCCTCTCCGACGACGAGGTGGGATCTGCGCTGAGGCCGTGGTTCTTCCTCACACGCGACGACCTCACCCAACGCGTCCAGAAGCTGGAAGCGCGCTACCGCGAGCTGGGTTACGTGCGTGCCCACCTGGAAGCGATTCCGGGTCCGCCGGATGCCGACGATCGCGTGCCGCTCACGGTGACGGTGCAGCAGGGCAAGCGATTGGTGGTGGAGATCGCCGGCAACGAGAACCTCGCCGAGGACGACATCCGCGACGTGCTGCCGTTCGCTCGTGAGGGCGGCTACGGCATCTTCCTCGTCGAAGAGGGCGTGGAGGCGATTCGCGCGCTCTACGAGTCGAGCGGCTTTCCGCACGTCGAGATCGGCAAGCAGCGCGTCGAGCGCGACGACGACGTGCTGGTGCGATACACGATCCGCGAGGGTGAGCCGCAATCGTTGGCGGCGGTGTGCGTCGACGACCCGGCGATCGCCGAGGCGGACGATCCCAACCCGGAGCTCTGCCGCGGCTTCGTACGCAAGCCGCCTGTCGCCCGGCCCGCTGATCAAGCCACAGCCCCGGCGGACGCACCACCGCCGCCGTCGCCGCACGCAGCGATCCAGCCGCAGGACGCGCTGCGCAGCGGCCGTTCACGCTGGCTGCTGCTCGCGCCGCGCTGGCAGTCCACGCTTCTCGAGGAGGATCGCGGCGCGCTCGTCGACTACTACAGGTCGCTGGGATTCGCCGAGGCTTCCGCCGGCATCGCTCGCATGGAGTCGTCGCCCGATGGGGTGGTGGCGATCTTCCCCATCGATCGCGGACCCGGGTACCGGGTGGGCACGGTGTCCATCGAGGGAAGTCGCGTCGACATCGCCGACGTGGTGGGGACGAAGCTCACCACCAAGACTGGCGACCCCTACCGCACCGCGGACGTAGACGCGGCCGCCGCCGAGCTGGAGAAGGATCTGCAGGGCCTGGGCTACCTGGCGGCACGCGTCGAGGCTTCGGTGGAGTTGGTGCCGACGCCCGTCGCGCAGGGTGCCGAGCCCCGCGACGGCGTGGCGAACGTGGCGTTCCGCATCGCACCCGGCCCGCTCCATCGCGTGACCGATCTGGTGTTGCTCGGCGCCAACGAGACTCGCAAGGGCGTGGTGAAACGCGCGTTCGCCCTCGAGCCGGGCGCGCTCCTCACGCCCGGCGGGCTCGCCGATACCCAGAAGAACGTCCGCGATCTGGAAGTCTTCGACGCCATCCAGGTGGCGCCCATCGGTCTCGACGTGAGCGCTCACGGCACACCCGCCGTCGAGCCCGTGGACGTGCCGGTGAAGGTGCAAGTGCGCGAGCGTCCCCGCACCGAGCTCGATCTGGGCTTCGGCTACGACACGGACCGTGGTGCCTCGGGACGGTTTGCGTTTCGCCAGCTCAATCTGTTCGACCGTGCCAAGAAGCTCACCGTGAACGGCACCTACGGCCAGCGCGACAAGGGCAGCACGGTGGTGCTCTCCGATCCGCGGCTCCTCGGCTCGAGCTTCAAGGGCGCGCTCTCGGGTGCCTACGCCGATACGGACCTGGAAGCCTTCGATCAACGCACCATCCGAGTGGGTGGGAGCCTGAGCCGTGCCTTGCCGTGGGACCTCACTGCGGGGTTCGACGTCGGCTACGAGCTCGCCGACACCAGCAACGTGGTCGCCGACGATCCCGAGGCACCCGAGCCCGGCACCACCCGCGAGCTCTTGCTCACGCCTTCGCTCGCCTACGACACCCGCGACGACCTGCTCTATCCCACCCGTGGCACGTTCGCGTCGGTGAGCATCGGCCTCTCCTCTCGCGCCTACCTGAGCGACGACAATTTCGTTCGCTACGACGTCCAAGCGCGGCGCTATCAGACGCTCGCCGACGGAGTCGTGGCGGTGGCCTCGGCGCGCTTCACCGACGTGGATCTCTACGGCTCGACCACGGCGGTGCCGACTCCCGAGCTGCTCTTCACCGGCGGCACCAGCACCGTGCGCGGTTTCGAGGAAGATCGCATCGGGCCGCTCGACGTGAACGACAAGCCGCTCGGCGGCGGCGCGCGATTGCTCGGCAACCTGGAGCTGCGCTTCCCGGTGGTGTGGCTACTGGAGGGCGCGGTGTTCGTCGACGCCGGCCAGATCACGCGGGCGTTGAGCGCGGTCACGGTCGACAAGTTCCAGGTCGGCGCGGGAGCAGGCGTGCGGCTGCGCTCGCCCGTGGGACCGCTGCGCCTCGACCTGGGCTATCCCGTGGTGGCGGGCGCGGCTCCCGAGGGTGTCGGCATCCACTTCTCGTTCGGATACCCGTTCTGATGAATCGCCTCCTTCGGATCGCCGTCCGCCTCGTGGTGGGCTTCGTGCTCGCGCTAGCAGCGGTGCTGGTGCTGGTGGTGGCGCTGGTCGGCAACGACTCCTTTCTGACCTGGCTCGCGCCCAAGGTGCTGCCGCTGGTTGGCTTCGAGCTTCACGTCGGGCTCCTGGGCCACGACCTGGGTCGGCACATCGAGATCCGCGACGCCACCTTCGGCACGCCCGGCGAGGAGCCGTGGATTCGCGTGAGCCGGCTGGCGCTCGAGTACCGGCTCGCGAGCGTGGCCCCGTTCGCGGTGCGAGTGCCTTCACTCACCATCGAGCAGCCGCGCGTGCGCCTCGCTCTCGCCGACGACGGCACCTTCCAGTGGCCACCGACGCCGGGGAAGGGGACGCCCTCGCCACCCGAGCCCGAGGTGCCGGAGCCTCCCACGCCGCCCGAGGAAGACCACCTCATCCCGCCGCTGCCGCTCAGGATCGAGGTGGGCCAGGTCCAGCTCAGCGACGGCTTTTTCGAGCTCGCCGACCATTCCTCGGGAGACGATCTCGAGGTGGAGGGCATCACGCTGGAAGCGGGCGGCGTCGTCGAGCCTTCCGATCTTCACGCGAAGCTCGCGATCGTGGAGGCACGCTATGGCCGCGGCCAGGTGGGGCCGCTCGCCATCGACGTGGGGCTCGACGGCGACGTGCTGCGGGTCGCACGCGTCGACGTCACTACACCCGAGGGCGGCGTCCACGTCACCGAGGGCACGTTCGAGCCGCTGACCCTCGCCACCCACGCCAAGGTCCACCTCGACCGCGTGCGCCTGGAACCGATCGTGATGGCGTTCGCCGACGTGCCCGAGCTACCGGGACCGCTCACGGGCGACCTCACCCTCGACGGCGTCGTGCCGGATGCGGTGTCGATCGGCATCAATTCGCTCACCGGCGCGTACTTGGGCCAGGAGCTAGGCCTCTCAGGGAGCGCCGCGGGCTCCTTCACCGATTTCGAGAAGCTCGCGCTCGAAGGCCGTTTCGGTGATCTCGCGTTCGACGCCACGGGCCGCCTCGACGTGGTGGGGCCGAACACCGACGTACACCTGATCGCCACCGCGCCGACGCTGGCGCTCGCCGACGCCTTGGCGGGCGGAATCGGCTTGTCTGGCGCCGCGCTGTCGGTGGACGCGCACGCCGCTGGCGCGTTCGAGGATCTGCGTGTGAAGGCGAAGGTCGCCGTGGCCGAGGCTGAGCTCGATGGTGTTCGGCTGACCCAGCTGGGCATCGACGGCGGGCTCGCGGGCGAAGCCGTCGATGCACGGCTCGCGTTCGAGGATGTCGCTGCGCCGGGTGTGTCGCTGGGAGGTGGCTGGCTCACGGCCGGGGGCACGTTGGGGAAGCTCGAAGTGGCACTCGCTGTGGGCGAAGCGATCGAGGCGAAGGGCACCTTCGCCACCGACACGCTTGCCGTGGACGCTGCGGGCACGATCCGCAAGCTCGATCTCGAGCCCTTCCTCGCGCTCGCCGGCGCGCGCGATGCCGACGGCGCGATCGACGACGCCAGCTTCCGCGCCCGCGGTGTGGTCACCGATCTCAACAAGCTCGAAGGCGCCGCTACCGTGAACGGGCTCGTGGTGCGCGCCCACGGCGCCGAGCTGATCCAGACCACGCCGTTCGCCATCGAGCTCGCCGGCGGGCGCGCGACCGGTCACGGCTCGTTGGCGCTGGTGACGATTCCCCCCGAGGGTCAGCCGCTCGGCGACACCCGCGACCGCACCATCGAGGCACGCGCGGTCGTGGGTCTTCGTGATCGCACCATCGACGCCAGCGTGGAGGGCAAGCTCACCCTCGGGGAGGTGGTGTCGGTGGCACGGTCGTTCGTGCCGATGCTCGAGCAGGGCTCGGGATCGTTGGAGGTCCGCGCCAGCTTCCAGGGGCCGTTAGGCGATCCTGCGACCAGAGCATTCGTGACCGGGCGCGATCTGGCGCTGCGTATGCGCCCGGGTGCTGCGCCCATCGGCGACGCGACGCTCGCCACGCCGGAGCCTGCACCGACGAGCGCCAGCGCGCCGAGCGCTGCCATCGACGTGAAGCTGCGCATCCTCGACTTCGGCGCCGCCGGCGATCTCACCAAGCTCTACGGCACGCTCTGGATCGACGGCGGCGAGGCTACGGCCTACGGTCGACGGCTCTGGGACATGTCGGGCCTGGTGAAGCTCGACGGCGGCGACGTGTGGGTGAACGACGTGCGCATGGCTGCCGACGGTGTGTGGCTGGTCGCCTACGGCAGCATCGAGCACGACGGCCGGCTCGGGCTCAACCTCCGTAGCGAGGGCGGGCGTGTGGAAGCGATGAGCGACCTGACCAAGCAGGACCTGTCGGGCGCCCTCGACATCCAGGTCGCGAGCAGCGGCACGCTACGCGCGCCCGTCGCGAAGGCACGGATCAGCGCCACCGACCTCTTTTTCCGCGAGCGCGCGATCGGTGACCTCATTGCCGAGGCCGAGGCCGACGGCGAGCATGCGACCCTCACCGTGAAGCTGCCCGGCGACGGCGTGCTCACGGGCGAGACCGGATTCGCGCCGGGCTCGCGTTTCTCGGTGCAGGCGCGTGTGAATCGCCTGCCTCTCGACCCCGGGCTCAAGGGCTTTCAGGACGTGCTGCCGCCTGCCTTCCGCGATGCCAGCGGTTTCCTGGCCCTGGACGCGGACGCGAGCGGCCCCCTCGACGATCCGGCGGCGCTCACCGGCACCGTGGTGCTGCGCGCGCTCGAGATCGCCGGCGTGGATGCGAAGCTCGCACTCGCGACGCCGTGCACCGCGCGCGTGAACGGCTCGGCGCTCGAGCTCGATCGCGCCAGGCTCACCTTGGGCGACGGCTTCGTCGAGGCCGGCGGCCGAATCTCCCCCGAGCGCCAAGAGATCGACGTGGCGCTCGAGCTCGATCCCAAGCTCGCCGACGGGCTCGCCAAGGGCATCGAGATCGGCAGCGGACGGATCAAGCTCGCCGAAGGGCGGATCACACGTGCCGGCGAGCGTGTGAGCGTGCGCGGCGCGCTCACCGTGGGCATCGATTCGGTGGCGATCCGAGGGATTCCCGACTCGCTGCGCGACGTGGCCGTCGAGGCGCGCTTCCACGGTGAGCCGTGGAGCTTGTCGCGCGCTTTCTTCCGCATGGGGGACGGCGACCTCACGGCTAGTGCCACGGGCAGCCTCGAGGACCTGTCGATCGCCGAATCCACGATCGACTTCCACGCGCTGCCCTACCGGATGCCCAAGACCGTGCGCGCGGCCGCCAGCGGCAGGTTGGCGGTGAAGGGAGATCGCCGCGACCTGCGCGTGACCGGCAAGGTGCGGATCGACGAGGCGCTCTTCGAGCGCGACGTCGAGGTGCTGGAGAACGTCATCAAGCCCATCGCGATGCCCGGCCGCAAGACGCGGACCTCGTCGGGCGAGCTGCCGGCGATCCTCGACGCCATCCACCTGGACGTGGCGGTGACCAGCGGCGAAGACCTGCTGGTTCGAAACAACGTGGCGCGCCTGGCCGCCACCGCCGACCTGAACCTGAAGGGCAGTGCGGCACGGCCGCAGGTGCTCGGACAGGTGCGTGTCGGCGAGGGCACGGTGAAGCTCTTCGGCCGTTCGTTCGTCCTCGACTCGGGTACCATCGACTTCTCGAACCCGCTCGCCATCGACCCCGACGTGCGCATCGTCACGCGCAGCACCATCGATCGGGAGAGCGGCAGCGTCGACGTTCTCATTCACCTGGAAGGCACGGTGAGCAAGGGGCTGGCTCTGGTGCTGAGCTCGTCACCCGAGTACCCGCAGGACGACATCGTGTTCCTCCTCGCTACCGGCAAGACTCGCTCCGAGCTGCAGTCGGGTACTGGGGGTGGCACCAGCATGACCGGCGCTGCGCTCATGGCCGTGAGCCTCCTGGGAGGCGACAAGCTCAAGGAGACCTTGGGCCTCGAGGAGTTCGGCCTCGAGGAAAGCTCGACGGGTGGCGCGCGGGTGAGCGTGGCCAAACGCTTGGGCGATCGCGTGACGGTGCGCGCCATCAACGAGATCGGTGGCAAGGGCAAGGCGCCGCTCGCGGTCGCCGTCGAGTACCAGCTCCTCGATCGGGTGCTGCTGGTGGCCACGCCCCAATCGAACGGTGCCTTCGGTGCCGAGGTGCGTTTCCGGTTCCTGTTCCGGTAGCGCCGCATCCCGCGCTTGCGACGGGAATACGACCGGGTTTAGCTCCGCGCGTTTCGCGTACGCGGTACGCGGCAAAGAGGAGGATCGACGATGGTGGAGGTAGGCAAGGCCGCTCCCGATTTCACGCTCGAGGCGCACACCGGTGGCACCGTCCGCAAGAAGGATCTCGCCGGCCAATGGGCCGTGATCTACTTCTACCCGAAGGATTCGACTCCCGGTTGCACCACCGAGGCCTGCGATTTCCGCGACAGCTCGAAGCGCCTCGAGAAGGCCGGCGCGGTCGTCTACGGCGTGAGCGCGGACTCGATCAAGTCGCACCAGAAGTTCGCGACCGCGCAGCACCTTCCTTTCCCGCTGCTCAGTGATCCCGAGAGGAAGATGATCGAAGCCTACGGTGCTTGGGGCGAGAAGAAGATGTACGGCCGCGCGATGATGGGCATCATCCGCAGCACGGTGCTGCTCGATCCCAAAGGTGTCGTACGAGCGTCGTGGCCGAAAGTGAAGGTAGCCGGCCACGTCGACGAGGTGCTGGCGAAGCTCGAGGAGCTCCGCGGCTGATCGGCGCAGGGTTGGGCGAACGGCCGAGCCAGGCACGCGCGATCGCCGCAGGCCTCGGCCTCGCCGCCTTCTTCGTCCTCGGCTACTTCGGTATTCCGAGTCTGCTGGTGCGGGCGGGTGTCGTTGGTTTCGATCTCACGACGCCCGTCGATCGCGCCCTGCCGTACGTACCGGTGGCGGCCTATGCGTACGCGCTCGGCTACCTCCAGATCCTGCTGCCCCCGCTCGTGGCCCGCGACGCGCGGCTCTTCCTCACGGCGACGCGCGGTGTCGCGGTGGTGCTCGGCGTGAGCTTCGCGACTTTCGCGCTGCTGCCGGCACGTGTTGCCTACCCGCCGATCGGCTTGGCTCCCGGCGAGTGGATCCTGCGTAAGAACGCCCTCTTCACCGACCACGGCTTCAACGCGCTTCCGAGCCTGCACGTGGCGCTCGCGACCTGGTCGGCGCTCTCGATTCACGACACGTGCCCCCGCTGGCGCGTGCCGATCTGGCTCACCACCGTGGCAATCTCGCTTTCCACCGTTCTGGTGAAGCGTCATTTCGTCGTCGACGTGCCGGCGGGTGCGCTGCTCGCGTGGCTCGTCTACGGGCGCACGCTGGCACGCCCGGCGCAAGCGTGGAGCGCGGCGGTGCGCGCCGGTCGCGATGCCTGAGCGCTGCCGTCGAGCCGGCGCCGGTCGCGCACGCAGCCTCGCGCTGGCGTTCGCCATCGCCGCGGCGAGCGGAAGCG
>CAYVDO010000067.1:18905-25794 GCA_964450125.1 uncultured bacterium | reverse complement strand
GGCGTGTGTGGCCGTCTTTGCCGTGGGGACCGGAATCGGGCTGGCCCAGCTCGACGTCGTCACCTTCGACGGCCTGCTCGAGTACATCCGCGATGCCCGTGGGCTCGCGGAACACGGGCTCGGGGCGTACCGACACGCGGTACACCCGATCGGCTATCCGAGCCTGTTGGTGGCGCTGCACCAGGTGACACCCTCGTTCTTCGCCGCATCGCGGCTCGCGTCGTGGATCGCCGGACTCGCGGTGCTTCCGCTTCACGCCCTGCTCGTGCGGCGCGCATTCGGCGCGCGCGCCGCCGTGTGGGCCCCGTGGCTCGCAGTCGCGGGGTCGGCGCTCGCGGCGCACACCCTCGAGCCTTCGAGCACGGTGCCCGCGGCGGCGCTCCAGCTCGCGTCGATCGTGACGCTGGTGTGGGATCCCGATCGCACGCTGCGGCTCGTCGCCGCGGGAGCGATCGTGGGTCTCGCCTGGCTGCTGCGCTATCCGAGCATCCTGGTGTTCGGTGCCACGGCCGTGTGGCTGGCTGCACGGCGACGGCGCGAGCCGCGCCGGCTGCTCCTCGATCTCGCTGCGTACGCGGTGCCGTTCGTGTGCGTGACGAGCCCCCAATGGGCGCTCAATCTGCGGCACGGTCTCGATCCCTTCATCGCCGACAACGCCGGCTACATCCTGCGCGCCGAACGCGGTCATTTCGCCAGCGATCAGACCATCGTGAGCATGCTGCTCCTCGAGGGGGGCCGCGCCGCGCGGTTCTGGGCCAAGAATCTCTCGCTCTTCGTGCTCGTCAACGCCCCGTTGCTGGGCGCGATGGCGTGGGTCTCGCGGCGGCGCCGTTCCGCGGCGATCGGCTATCTGGCGACGGTGGTGGTGTTGCAGCAATTGGTGCTGGCCCTCACCAACTTCAACCCCAAGTTCTACCTGCTCGATCGCTGGCTGCTGCTGGCGTTCGTGCTGGGTGCGACCCAGGAGCTCGCGCCGCGGCTGCGCGAAGCATGGAGCCGGCGTGCACCGGCGCAGGAAGCGGCAGGGGCGCACCCATGGTTCCGCACGTTCGCAGCCGGTCTGGCGGCGGTCGCGCTGGCGCCGATCCTCGTCGCCTACCTCGTGTTTCGCGCGGTGGAGATCCACTCGCTCTTGGGGATCGACGAGATCGGCGATGCCCATCGCACGCTGACCCAGTCACTCTACGACCGCGGCTACGAGGGCCCGCGCGAGATCCTGGGCTGCAGCAACGTCCACTACGACCTGCGCGCGCTCGACCGCGACGAGGTCGCGTACTACCGCGACGCCGCCGTCGGCTTGCCCTCGAGTCCCCGCTTCACCAACCCCACGGCGTTCGTCGAGTTCCTGCGTGAGCACCGATTCCGGTTCGTGCTCTACGATGAAGAGGACCGGGGGCCCTGCCCCGACTTGGCTTTCCTTTTCGTGCCGGAGCGACTTCCCGATACGCTCGAACCGCTGTGGATCGACGACTTCTACAACCAGACCGACCGCCTCGCGCTCTACGTGCTCGACGAGAGCCGAGCCGTGCCGCCGCTGACGGAGATCGCCAAGCGCGAGCGCTGGCAGCGGGTGCGGCGGCCCTCGCTGCGCGGAGTGCTCGACGACTGGGCGCTGCGGCTCTCGGGGGAGATCCGATGACGTCAGCGTGGCGACCTCGCTGGCGCCCGCGGCAGCGTGTTGCCACACGTGCCGCCGTCGCCATGGCACTCGCATTCCTCGCGAGCGGAACCTCCGCTGGCGAGCTTCGTCGCTGGGTGGATGCGGGCGGTCAGGTTCACATCAGCGACTCGCCAGCACCTGGGCAGACTGCCGCGCCGGCGCCGGCCACAGCGGCGTCGTCGTCGTCCGCGCAGCGCGCGGCACCGACCGGTCGCTTCCGTGAGGGCCTCCTTTGGCGCGTCGAGCCGCGCGCCGTCCCCGGGTCGCCGATCGCCCCGAGCTTCGTCTTCGGCACGATGCACTCGAGCGATGCGCGGGTGCGCGCCGTCGCCGACACCATCGAGCCCGCATTCCGCGACGCCAAGGCGTTCTGCGCCGAGGCGCGATTCGACGGCGAGGCCATGCTCACGCTCACGCAACGCATGTTCGCAGGCGAAGGCAAAAGCCTCGACCAGGTGCTCGGCCGCGAGCTCTTCGACCGCATCGTTCCACTCGTGGAGGCGCGCGGGCTGCCCGGCGGCTTCCTGCCGATGCTGCGGCCGTGGGTGGTGCTGCTGACGATCAGCGTGCCCACGTCGGCGACCACCACCGATGCATCGTCGATCCTCGACCTCGAGCTCATGAATCGCGCGCAGAGCGCGGGCAAGACGCTCTGCGGCGTGGAGACGCTCGACGAGCAGGTCGATGCGATCGAGGCGATTCCCGAGCGGGAGCTGGTGGCGCACATCCGCGCTGCCGCCGACGCCGCGCCCACCCTCGAGCAAACCTATGCCCAAGCGATCGAGCTCTACGTGAAGCAGGACATCGCCGCGCTCGCAGCGCTCGACGCCGGAGCCCCTAGCGGCGCCGAAGGCCGTCGTCTCGCAGCCAGCCTGACCCGCCGGCTCCTCGACGACCGCAACGTGCGCATGGCGGCTCGGATCGCCGGCTACGTCGAGCGCGGCGGTGCGTTCGTGGCCATCGGCGCCGGGCACTTGGCGGGCGAGCGTGGCGTGCTGGCGCTGCTGGAAAAGCGAGGACTGGTGGTCGAGCGCGTGACGCCGGACACACGGTGACGCGCTCGGCGCACGTTCGCCGAACGCACACGCCGCTCGGCGTCCTGATCAGCCCGGCGAGGTGGGCAGCCCGAGGCGTTTGAAGAGACTGGTGAAGTCGTCGTCCTCGATCGGCTTCTTGAGGAACTCGCCGCCGCGCGGGATGAGCTTGGCGAGATCGCGGTCGGCAGAGCGATCCGACAAGAGCACGATCGGCGTGATCGCCGTGCGCGGGAACGAGCGCAGGATCTGGCTCGCCTCGAGGCCGCTGATCTTCGGCATGTAGACGTTCACGAAGATCACGTCCGTGCCGCGCCCGAGGGCGGCCTCGACCAGCCCGTAGCCATCCGTCACCCGCACCACGTCGAGTCCGAAGCGGTCGAGGATCTCGCTCACGATCCGCGCCTCTTCCGCGTCCGGCTCGCCCAAGATGGCGCGCTTGCGCTGGACCTCGGTGGGTTCCTTGTGGTGGTGGCGCTCGCGGGCGCGCTGCAGATCCTCGCGCAGTGCCGCAGCGTCGCGGTAGCGCTCGCCAGGCGTCTTGGCCAAGCACTTGAGCACGATCCCTTCGAAGTAAGCGCTCACGCCTGCGTTGAGCGTCCGCAACGGCCGCGGCCGTTCCATCAGGTGCCGCTGCGCCGTGGCCACGAGGTTCTTGCCCTCGAACGGTACGGTCCCCGTGAGCATCTCGTAGAGCACGCAACCGAACGAGTAGACGTCGGTGGCGGGGACCAGCGGTTTCTCCTCGAACTGTTCCGGGGCCATGTACGCCGGCGTGCCGAGCAGCATGCCGTCGTGGGTGATGCGGATGTCCTCGGGACGGCGCGCCAGCCCGAAGTCCAGCACGATGGCCTTCCCCTCGGGGGTCACCATCAAGTTCGAGCTCTTGATGTCGCGGTGCACGATTCCGGTGCGGTGGCACGCGGCGAGGCCATCGGCTGCCTGCTCGGCGATGTCGAGTGCCTCTTCCTCGGTGAGCGATCCGCGCTGCTGGATGATCTCCGCGAGCGGCACGCCGGGGACGTACTCCATGGCCAGAAACGCGCGCTCACCCATGCGGCCGATCTCGTAGATGGTGGCCACGTGCTGGTTCTTGATCTGGCGCGAGAGCCGGATCTCGTGGCGCAAGCGCTGGGTCCAGCTCTCATCGTCCGACCACTCGAACTTGAGCACCTTGAGGGCGACGATCTCACCGAGCTCCTTGTCGTAGGCCTTGAAGACGTCGGAGGTACCGCCGCGGCCGATGCGATCGATGAGCTCGTAGCGGCTGTTGCGACCCACGGCCTCGCGCTTGGGGCTCGCTTGGCGCTCGCTCGGCTGCGCGATCTCCTCGGTGGGCGCGTCGTCGGAGTTGAGATCGGCCTCGATCTCCGCCTGGCGCTCCACCGCGCGTTGCGCCTGTCGCTCGAAGACCGCGAGCCGCACGCTCAAGAGCCCCATGTCGAGTGGTTTGGTGAGGTAGTCGTCGGCCCCCGCCTCCAGCACCCGCTGCACGGCGTCGTGCTGGTTCTGGTGGGTGCACACGACGATCATCGCCCCCGCGCCGTGAGGCGAACGACGAAGCCGGCGGCACACCTCGAGGCCGTCGAGATCGGGCAGCTCGGCGTCGAGCACCACCAGCGGGAAATGCTCCATCGAGAACGACGCGATCGCCGAGGTGCCGTCGACGACGGTGGTGACCTCGTGGCCGCGGGCGCGCAGCACCGCCTGCATCAGCCCGCGCATCGCCTCGTCGGCTTCGACCAAGAGCATCTTCATGGGTCGTGGGTCACGTCGCGATCGAGCGTGGGATGCGCTGGGCGCGGCGGGGCACGCTCACGTCGTGGGTCCGAGCACGAAGACCGTGGACACGCTCCCAGGTCCGCCGAGCGTGTGCGCCAAGCCGAGGTCCGCCTTCGGCACCTGCATCTTGCCCGCGCGCCCGCGCACCTGATCGGCGATCTGGTTGATCATGCGCACTCCCGAGGCGCCGATCGGATGGCCGCAGCTCTTGAGCCCGCCGCCGGTGTTCACCGGCAGCCGCCCGCCGAGCTTGGTCACGTTGTCGTGGACGAGCTCCCAGCCGCGGCCGCGCGGCGCGAGCCCGAGGTCCTCGTAGTTCAAGATCTCGGTGATGGTGAAGCAGTCGTGACACTCCACCACGTCGAAGGCTCGTGCGGGATCGTCCACCCCCGCATCCGCGTAGGCTGCCGAAGCCGCGGCGCGAGTGGCGTCGAAGCCGAGGAAGTCCCAATCGGGCTTCATCTGCGCGCCGTAGTAGCCGTTCGCCACCGCCAGGCCGATACCCCGGATCGTGACGGGATCCTTCACGTACTCGCGGGCACGATCGGCTCGCGTGAGGACTACCGCGGCGGCGCCGTCGGTGGTGGGACAGCAATCGAAGAGCCGCAGGGGCTCCGCCACGGGTGCCGCCCTGCGCGCCGCCTCCGCGGTGATCGGCTTGCGAAAATGCGCCTTCGGATTGAGCGCGCCGTGCTCATGGTTCTTGACCGCGACCTTGTCGAGGGTCCCTTCGTCGAGGCGGTTGGCATCCAGGTAGCGCGTCGCGAGCAACGCGAACATTCCCGGCGCCGTGCGTCCCTTGCAGAGCAGCGGATGGCCGCGCTCCACGTGCTGCGCCACCAAGCTGCCGCGAGACGGCACGTCCCGCATCTTCTCGACGCCCACCGCCAGCGCCACGTCGAAGGCCCCCGAGGCCACGGCGAAGGCCGCGTTGCGTACGGCTTCCATACCCGTGCAGCACAGGTTCGAGACGCGCGTCACGGGGATTGGGTAGAGGTTGAGCGCCTCCGCGACGCTGGTTCCGGACGCCCCTTCGTAGCCCCAAGCCATCGGCAGGTACGTGCCGAGCCACGCGGCTTGAACGTCGCGCAGCTCGAGCCCGGCGTCCGCGACGGCGAGTGTCACCGCCTCTGCGAGCATGTCGGTGAGGCTCTGGTGGAAGTTCTCGCCGAAGCGGATGGTACCGCTGCCGATGATCGCCACGCGTCCACCGATGCCCATGGTGTGCCTCATCCGCCGGTCGCGCGGCGCGCGTTCCCGTGCCACACCATCATGCCCGCACCAGGCGCATCTTCCAGCCGTAGTTCGGAAAGCCCCCGCCCTCGTGGATGCGGCGGAACGTGAGCTCCACGCGCTGGTCGATGGCGATGTCCGCTCTCTCGGCGTCGACCAGCTCGGCGTAGTAGCGGCCGCCGCCGTCCAGGTCCGCCGCCACCATGATCGTGGGCGGCTCGGGGCTCGGCACCAAGTGGTCGGCCGTGAACGTCACGATGCTGCCGGTGCGACCCAACGCGATTTCGCCGAACGCACGCCCGTCGCAGGCGTGGCAAACCGGCTTGGGCGGTAGCTCGATGGCACCGCACGAACGGCACCGCGCGCCGCGCCACCGCACCAGCGCGCGCTCGTCGCGCGCCAGCACCGCCGGCGAGGTCCAGGGATCGAGGCGCTCGCCCGCGAGCCATCCCTTGATGCGCAGGTACTGGGGATAGCGGGCGATGGGACGCGCAGGCGCCAGCGCTGCAGCCAGCTGCTCGGCCAAACGCGGGGCCTCGTCGCCGGCACGTGCCAAGAGCGCTTCGGCGCCCGTAGCGGCGCCGAGCACCAGCAGTTGCTCGCCGGGCCGGCATTCCGCCAATCCACGTAGAAGCGCGAGCGGAAAGGCCGCCGCACCCCATCCCCCCACGGAATCGAGCGTGGAGTCGGTCACGATCCGCTCTGCCGGCAGACCCAGACTCTTGCGAAGCGACTGGTCCGTGGCGCGATCGGGTGCGGCGAGGGCGAAGCGCACCTGGCTCGCATCGAGGCCGTGGGCAGCCAGCACGCGCTTCGCCAGCGCGCGCATCGCCGCCGGCGCGCCGTGCTCCTGGGTGAAAGGGCGATCGGCTTCGTTCGAGTCACGCTCGCCGCGACGCCGCCAGCGCTCGCGCGTACCGGTCACCAACGACGCGTGATCGATCACTTCACCGAAGCGCGCCTCGGTACCCAGCACCACGGCTACGGCACCGTCGCCGAGCTGGCCCTCGCCGCTCGTGCCCGGCGCGGGGCATTGGACCTCGCCCACGCTCACGAGCGCACGCCCGCCGCGCGCCCGCACTGCGTCGCAGCCTGCGCGTAGCGCCTGCGCGCCCGCGCCGAGCGACCCGCCGAGCTCACTCACCTCGACCGCCTCGGGCGCCTCGCACGCCGCAGCAAC
>CAYVDO010000067.1:0-18895 GCA_964450125.1 uncultured bacterium | reverse complement strand
AACGGAGTTGGCGTTGCCGCCATCCTCGAGGGGCGCAGTCGTCGACCCCAGAAATACCCGTACCAGATCGTCGTTGGGCACGACGCCGGTGTCGAACGCCGCGTCCACCGCCAGCGTCACCACGTCTTGATCGTGACCCGCGACGGAGCGCGTTCCAGCGCCACCCGAGCCCCAGCTCTCGCGCAAGAGCTGGCCCGTGAGCCGACGGCTGGGGATGGCGAGGCCGAAAGCCTCGATGCCGACCGTCACGGATGCGCGAGTCATTTTTTTGGGGTGTGCGAGGCGCCGCATCCTACCTCGCCCCAACGCCGATGGCTTCCCGGTTCGCGACGAGGCTGGTCCGTCGAAGCGTCGCCTGGTAGACCACGAGCGATCACGTTCTCTGGGGGTTCGATGAGCGTCGCCCGATCGCTGCGTAACGCGTCCCGCGCCGAGCTTCGGCGGCGCATCGCCACGGGCCATCCCGTGGATCCAGCGGCCATCGAAGGCTGGGCGTATCGCGGCACCAGCTTGGGGTTGCCCAAGCTGGTCGAGGCGATCACCTGGAAGACCTTCCAGAAGACGTTCTGGCGCGATCCCGCGTCGGGTCGCTTGCTGGGCTGGAACGTGCGTCTCGAGCAGGATGGAATCGACGCACCGAGCCGGCCCAAGCGCCGCGACGGCAACCCCATCACGGTGTGGCATTACGAGGTCCTGCCTCCCGTCGGGATCCGCACGCCCCCCGACTTCGACCGCGGGCTCATCATCGACTACTCGCGGGGCCGCAACCCGCGCTTCGACACCATCCGCTTTTCCAAGGACCCGCTGGTCGCGCTGACGGAAGGCAGTGCCGACGAGCTGATCGGCGTGACGTATCTCTCGATCGCCGGGCTCTGCATCGAGACGCCGACGTATTTCACCTTGGAGCGCGATCACCGCATCGATTTCGTTCCGTACGAATGATGGGCGCGGAGCGCGTGGACGCCGTGCGCCGAGCACCGGTATGGAATCGGCTCTTCGGCTTCGAGCGCCGCTGGGCCGAGGCGCTCTTCGACGCGGTGCTCGGCATCGAGCCGCACGATGCAGCGTCCATCACGCTGCCCGCGTTCGAATCGATCGATCGGGCGGTGTTCTGGGCTGCGCTGGAGCGCGCGCCAGCGCCGTCGTTCCGTTTCGGGTTGCGTGGCTTCGTGTACGTGTTCAGCCTCGCGACCCTCGTCGACTCACGCTGGCGTCGCCCCTTCTTCCAGCTCGCGCGGGCCGAGCGCCTCGCGGCCATCGAAGCGTTCGATCGCGACCCGCGCTACGCGATCCGCCAGATGCTGTCGGCGCTCAAGATGCTCGCGTGCTTCGCCTACTTCGATGCGCCCGCCGCGCGCACGCCGTTCGAGGCACCGCCCACCCCGCACGGAACTGGCACGTGACCGAGCTGATCCACCTCGATGGTCGTGACGTGCGTGTGGCGCTCACGCACACGGCGGACGTGGTGATCGTGGGAAGCGGTCCTGCGGGAGCGACAGCGGCGCGCGCCCTCAGCGCCGCGGGTGTCGACGTGGCCGTGATCGAGGAAGGCTTCGAGGCCCGCCCCGAGGATTTCGAGGCGAGCGGCGTGCGCGCGCTGGCAGGGCTCTATCGCGACATGGGCACCTCCATCGCGTTCGGAAGCGCTCCGATGCCATTCCTGCAGGGGCGCGCCGTGGGTGGCACTTCCGTGGTGAACGGCGCCATCTGCTGGCGCTTCCCGCGCGAGACCCTCGACGACTGGGCACGCACCGATCCCGTCCTGGCGGAAGCGCTCCCCTTCGACGAAATCGACCGCGCCCAGGACGAGATCGACGCGCGACTGGGAGTTGCCTCGACCGATCCCGCCGTCGCGGGACCGAAGAATCTGCTCCTCGGCGCGGGCGCGGAAACGCTGGGCGTCGCACACCGGCCGATCCGCCGCAACGTGTCAGGGTGCGTCGGCGCCGGTCGCTGCCTCCAAGGCTGTCCCCATGGCCACAAGCTCTCGGTGGATCGCACGTTTCTGCCCGACGCCGTGGCGCGCGGCGCGCGGATCTACGCAGGGATCACGGCCCGCGCGATCGAGGTGGATCGAGGCCGCGCGCTGGGCGTGCTGGCACGATCGGCGGCTGGCGCGCGCATCCGCCTACGCGCCCGCCACGCCGTGGTGCTGGCGGCAAGCGCGATCCAAACGCCCTGCCTCCTGATCACGAGCGGCCTCCGGCACGGCCCCGTGGGCCGCAATCTGGCAGCACACCCCGGGGTGTCGGTGACGGCCCGCTTCGATGAGCCCGTACGCAACCACCAGGGCGCGACCCAGGGCCACGAGGTCACGGGCTGGCGGGGCGAGGGGCTCAAGCTCGAAGCGCTGGGCTTCGACCTCTCCATCCTGGCGAGCCGCCTGCCCGGCGCAGGGCGCGAGCTCGGGCGCAGGATCGCGGAGATGGATCGCTATGCCGTGTGGGGTGCAGCGCTGCGTGCCCGCGCCCGCGGTCGGGTGAGCCCGGGACTCCGCCGCGCGCTGGTGCGCTATTCGCTCACGCCCGAGGACGTGGTGCTCGCACGCCGCGGCGCGCGGGTGCTCGCCGACACGTTCTTCGCCGCAGGCGCGCGCGAGGTCTACCCCGGCATCGCCGGTTTCGCGGCCGCGCTGCGCGATCCGCGCGACGCTGCGAGGATCGAGAGCGAAGGTCCCCTCGACGTCCGCGCTTACGCCATGTCCATGACGCACCTGTTCGGCACGGCGCGCATGGGAAGCAATCCGGCGACGAGCGTGGTGCGACCGGACTTCCGCCACCACACCGTCGATGGCCTCTACGTCGTCGACTCCAGCGTCTTCCCGGGTAATCTGGGCGTGAACCCGCAGATCCCGATCATGGCCCTGGCGCGGCTCGCCGCCGATCGCATCCGGGCACGATCGTGAAGGAGACGATGTCCATGCTTTCCCGTCGTCACCATTCAGCTCGCCCGTGGGGTGTCCGCATCGCCGTGGCATTCGGCCTGACGCTCCTGACTGCCGCTGGCTCGGCCCTCGCCGTGCGCGCAAGCCACGCCGCGGAAGCGGCCGCCGCCAGCTCGTTCCACGCGTTGCGTGCCGCGTCGCTCGGCGGCGAGCCCGTCGACTTTCAGCAATACGCCGGCAAGGTCGTGCTCGCGGTGAACGTGGCCAGCCAGTGTGGATTCACGCCGCAGTACGCCGGGCTCGAGAAGCTCTACGCCGAGCTGGCACCGAAGGGATTGGTGGTGCTCGGCTTCCCGAGCAACGAATTCGGTGGCCAGGAGCCGGGCACCGCCGCCGAGATCCAGACCTTCTGCAAGAAGAACTACGGTGTCTCGTTTCCGATGTTCCAGAAGCTCGTCACCAAACCCGGCCCGGAGCAGTCGCCGGTCTACCGCTTCCTGACCGAAGCACGTGAAGCACCGAGCTGGAACTTCTGCAAATACCTGGTGGGGAAGAACGGCCAGGTGATCGCCTTCTACCCGAGCAAGGTGATGCCCGGCGACGCGGAGCTGCGCAAGGCGATCGACGCGGCGCTCGGCGGCTGAAGGGGCAACGGCTCGTCGTCGCCGAGCGACGCTCGACGCTTCGCCTGCCCGGCAACGAGAGTCAACGTGCGCTCGCGCTGCGCGGAGAGCGGCGGCGCCGCGAAGCCATGATCGAGGGCGGCGGCGAGGCGGGCGATCGCTACGAGGTGCGCGGGCTGCTCGGCTCCGGCGCGACCAGCGACGTCTATCACGTATCACGCCTACGATCCTCACGACGACCGGGCGGTGGCGCTCGAGGTCCTGACGGCGCACGCCGCCGACGATCCAGAGATCGTGGAGCGCTTGCATCGCGAGGCCGCGCTGGTTCGCAGGATCGGGCATTCACGCATCGCCGACGTTTACGCGAGCGGCGTGCTCGACGGCTATCCGTACCTGAGCATGGAGCTGGTGGACGGGGCCGCGCTCGCGCGGCTGCTGTTCGAACGGCACACGCTCGGCGAGGAGGAGACCGTGCGAATCCTCCTCGACGTCGCCGACGCGGTGGCTGCGGCGCATCAACTCGACATCGTGCACAGGGACCTCAAGCCGTCGAACGTGATCGTGATGCCGTCGGGTGGCTCGAAGGTGCTGGATTTCGGCATTGCGCGAGCACGCCGCGAGACGCGGCTCACCCAGGCGGGAGCGTTCATCGGCACGCCGAGCTACGCGGCGCCCGAGCAGCTCGGCGGCGCGACCGCCTCGCCGCGAACCGACGTGTACGCCCTCGGCTGCATCGCGTTTCGTTGCCTGACCGGCAGCGACCGTCAGGCGGCACGCGACATTCCGTCGACGCTGGCGGCATTGCGCACCGACCCGGCTCCCTCGGTGCGGGCCCGCGGTGTCGCGATCAGCGCCGGCCTCGATCAGATCGTGAGCCGCTGTCTCGCGCACGACCCGGCCGGTCGCTTCGCCGACGCGAGCGCCGTGCGTTCCGCGCTCGCGCGCCTCGAGCTTCGACCTACGGCGCCGCGCCGACGCACGGCGCTGGTCGGCGAGACCGATCCGGGATCCGCGGAACACCTCCGTTCCATTCTCGCGCACGCAGGCTGGGACGTCCGGGTCGTCTCCGACGGCTTCGCGCTGGTCGAGATCGCTCTCGGCCAGCCACCCGACCTGATCGTGGTCACCTCGACGCTGGCAAGCATCGACGGATTGGAAGCCATCCAGATCTCGAGCACCCAACCGGCGACCGCTCAGGTGGGTCGCGTGCTGGTCTCCGGCTTCGACATCGACGACGAGCTGGGAGCGCTCCCCGATCGGCCACTCGTCGACGACCGGCAGGTGGGTAACGCGCGTGCTGCGCGAGCGCGCCTACACCCGGCCACCGGCCTGAGCGGAGGAAGTCGGCACGGTGCGTCTGTGCGACCGCAAAGCGTCCTGCGGAGATGGGTGGATCGCGCCAGACTCGCGGTTGGCACCTCCAACGATTGGCGGTAACTGATCCAGGTTCGCCGCCTTCCCGGCGGACTCGACGCGGGCGACGTTCCCGGCGTGAGGACTACACATGGCGACGCAGACCCCAACACACAAGTGGAGCTTCTTCCGCAGCGGTGGCCTCGATCAGATCGTGATCAAGACTGGCGCGGACATCGCCAACCTCGAATCGCTCGATCAGAAGTTGTGGGTGGCGCTGGCCTGCCCGACGCGCGGCATCGAGCTCGATTCCGCGACGCTCGACCTCATCGACACCGATGAGGACGGCCGCATCCGCGTTCCCGAGGTGCTCGGCGCCGTGCGCTGGCTGAAGGACGTCCTCAAAAGCACCGACACGCTGCTCGCCGGCGGCGACGCGGTGCCGCTCGCGGCCATCCAGGATCAGACCGAGGCGGGCAAGGCGATCCTCGCCGGCGCCCGTCACATCTTGACGAGCCTCGGCAAGGCGAATGCCGAGCAGATCGCCCTCGCCGACATCACCGCCACCGAGAAGATCTTCGACGCCAAGAACTTCAACGGCGATGGCATCGTCCCGGCGGACTCGGCTCCGGACGATGCCACCAAGGCCGCGATCGAGGACGTCATCGCCACCTGCGGCTCGAAGGGCGACCGCAGCGGCAAGCCGGGTGTCGATCGCGAGCTCGTGGAGGCGTTCTTCGCCGATGCTGCGGCTCTAGCGGCGTGGCAGGAGAGCGGCGACGCACCGGCCATCGCGGGCCTCGCGGCTGCGGCCGCGGCGGTCGCCGCGGTGAAAGCGAAGGTCGACGACTATTTCTCGCGCTGTGGGCTCGCAGCACTCGACGCACGTGGCGCCGCTCTCCTCGGTGCCACCGAGGCGGACCTCGAGGCGCTTTCCACCAAGGCGCTGTCGCGCACCAGCGAAGAGCTGGCGCGGCTGCCGATCGCGCGCATCGAAGCCGGGCGGGCGCTACCGCTCGTCGACGGCGTGAACCCGGCCTGGAGCGCAGCACTCGGCGCATTGGTTCGCGACGCGGTCGAGCCGCTCCTCGGCGCGCGCCAGGATGCGCTCGGCGAGGCCGATTGGGCGCTCCTCGAGGCGAAGATCGAGCCCTACCGCGCGTGGCAGGAGGCCAAGCCCGCGAGCCCGGTGGCCAAGCTCGAGATCGCGCGCATCCGCGCCTTGATCGACGGCAACGCGAAGACGGCGATCCTCGAGCTGGTGGACAAAGACCTGGCCGTGAAGCCCGAGATCGAACAGATCGATGCGGTGGAGAAGCTGGTTCGACTGCAGCGGGATTTCGTGAAGCTGCTCACCAACTTCGTGAACTTCTCGGCGTTCTACAGCAAGGCGGGAGCCGTGTTTCAGGCCGGCACCCTCTACCTGGACGGGCGTGCGTGCAGTCTGTGTGTGCGGGTCGCCGACGCCGGCAGGCACGCAGCGCTCGCCGGTCTCTCGAAGGCGTACCTCGCGTACTGCGACTGCGTGCGACGAGGCACCGGCCAGACCATGACCATCGCCGCAGCCTTCACCGACGGCGACGCCGATCAGCTCATGGTGGGACGCAATGGCGTCTTCTACGACCGCGCTGGCAATGATTGGGACGCGACGATCTCCAAGATCATCGAGAATCCCATCAGTATCCGTCAGGCGTTCCTCGGGCCGTACAAGCGCTTCCTGCGCATGATCGAAGAGCAGGTGGCGAAGCGTGCCGCGGCCGCCGACGCGGCGGCCGGCACCAAGCTGCAAGCGGCCGCTACCGCGACCGCGACGGCCGATCAGGCGAGCGCCGCACCCACCCCCGCCGCCCATTCCAAGGGCTTCGACCTGGCGCTGATCACCGGGATCGGCGTCGCGATCGGCAGCATCGGTACTTTCATCTCCACCATCTTCGCCAAGTTCTTCGATCTGGGCCCGTGGGTGCCCGTGGGATTGATCGGTGTGATCCTCGCCATCTCGGGCCCATCGATGCTGATCGCCTGGCTCAAGCTCAGGCAGCGAAACCTAGGCCCGATCCTCGATGCCAACGGCTGGGCCATCAACGGCCGAGTCATGATCAACGTGCCGTTCGGCGGTGCCCTCACGAGCGTCGCCGCGCTGCCCCCCGGTGCCAGCCGCGCGCTCACCGATCCCTACGCCGAGAAGAAGAAGCCGTGGGGTGCGTACGTCTTCTTCGCGGTGATCCTCGCGCTCGGCCTCGGCTGGTACATCGGCAAGCTCGATCGCTTCTTGCCCGGCCCCGCCAAGAGCACGAGCGTCATGGGCAGTCTGGCGCCGGCAGCCACGAAGAAAGCCGCCGACGCTCCCGCGCCGGCTCCGGCGCCGGCCAAATGAAACGGGAGGCGTTCTTGCGCCGCGACGGGCGAACGGATCGCCCTCCGCGAACGAGGGAGGTGCCCGTGCGTTCACGTCACGCGCTCGCGCTCGTCGTGCTCGGCGCAGCAGGCTGTACGAGCTTCGCGCCCCTCGCGCCACCCCCGCCCTTCGTGCCGCCCGCGCCCGCCGTCCACGCCGACGTGGCGGAGGTGGGCTGGCTCGTGGGGCGCTGGCTCAGCGATCCGGGTGATTACCAGGAGAGCTGGCACGCCGTCGGGGACGCGCTGCTCGGTGCATCGTTCGGCGTATCCAGCGGCCGCACCACGTCGTGGGAGGCGTCGATCGTCGCCCGCGACGAGCAGGGAGGCCTGGTCTACCGTGCGATGCCCGCGGGTGCTGCGCCGGTACCGTTCGTGCGCAACGTCGCCGGCGATCGCGCCGTGCGCTTCGGCAATCCCGCCCACGATTTCCCGCAGCTCATCGCGTATGCGCGCCGCGACGCCGGCGGCGTGTCGCGGCTCGGCGCACGAATCGCCGGCCGCTCCAAGCAGATCGACATCCCGATGCTCCTCGTCCCACCGGCGCCGGCACCAGAGCTGGAAGCGGCGGATCTCGCTTTCGCCGCCGACGTCGAGGCGCACGGCACCGATGCTTGGGTCGAGATCTTCCTCGCCGACGGCGGCATGGAGTCGAACGGCGAGCGCGTCACCGGCAAGGATGCGATCCGGGCGACCATGGAGCCCACACTCTCGGATCGCACCGTTCGACTGCAATGGGCACCGCTCGCGAGCGGGCTCTCGCCAGCTGGCGATCTGGGCTACACGATCGGCGCGTGGGCGCTGCGCAAACATGCCGACGGCGCGTGGCGAACCGAGGCCACGGGCAGCTACGTGACCGTGTGGCAGCGCGCCGCCGACGGCGCCTGGAAAGTGCTCTTCGACGCCGGAGAAGACGACCCCGCGCCCGGCGCCGCCAGCCCCTGAGCGCGTGTGCCGCCGGGCGCCGGCTGCGAGCTCGGGCGGCGCCCCGGGAAGGTGCGGCGAGCCGCGCACGGCTCGGTGCATCCCGATGACCGGCCCCCCGGCTGTGCTCCTCGCGCGCATTCGCGATGCGGCGCCCGACGATCGTCGCTCGCGGCGCGGCCTTGCCGCGTGCGTTTTCCAGCCTCCTGTTCAGGCGGCGCGATCTCGCGTGCTGTAGCGCGGCGCGGCGTCAGGAACCGGGTGCGTAGTCGGAGAGCCCGTACTGGCGTAGCTTTTGGAAGAACGTCGCGCGGGCGATGCCGAGAATGGCGATGGCGCGATCCTTGTGTCCGCCGGTGTGATCGAGGGCGCGCCGGATCTGCTCGCGTTCGACGCGCTCGAGCAGCGGCTTGAGCGCCTCTGGAACGCCGGCGGGCGTGGGTAGCGCAGCCACCGGCGTACGCCCGGTGATGGGCGACGGCAGATGCTCGAGGCGAACCATGTCGTCGTCGCGGGCGAAGATGGCGGCGATCTCGACCACGTTCCTGAGCTCGCGAACGTTGCCGGGCCAGCCATGCGCCTCGAGCACACGAAGCGCCGCGGGCTCGAACGACTTTCCGGGTGCGAAACGCGCCAAGAAATGGTGGAGCAAGGGCTCGACGTCGTCACGACGCGCGCGCAGCGGCGGGACCTCGATGCGTACGACGCAGAGCCGGTAGAAGAGGTCTTCGCGGAACCGCCCCTCGCGGACCTCGCGTTCGACGTCGAGGTTCGAGGCCGCGACCACCCGCACGTCCACCGGCACCTCGTGCTTGGCGCCATGCGGACGAATCACGCCGTCCTCCAACGCACGCAGCAGCATCACCTGGATCTCCGGGGACGCCGTCGTGATCTCGTCGAGAAAGAGCACACCGCCGTGCGCCTGGACGAAGAACCCGTGATGCTTCGAGATGGCGGTGGTGAAGGAGCCCTTTTCGTGCCCGAAGAGCTGGGAGGTCGCGGTCTCGCGCGAGAGCGTGCCCATGTTGACGGGCACGAACGGGCCGTCTCGACGCGGGGATTCTTGATGGATCGCGCGCGCCACCACTTCTTTGCCGACGCCCGTCTCGCCGAGCAACAGCACCGGGATCCGCTCGGGTGCGAAGCGCCGGACTCGATCGTAGATCTCCCGCAGCTCGGCGCTCCTCCCGACCAAGTGGTGCCCTTTTCCGTATGCGCGCTCCAGGGTCTCCTCGCGAGCCCGAGCGACTTCGCAAGCCCGCTGGATCCGAGTGAGCTGATCGATGGCGGTGCAGGCGTGACGGCCGAGCGCTTGCAGGAACTGCAGGTCGCTGGGATCGAACGCTCGAATTCGCACGTTGTTGTCGCAGTAGAGGATGCCCAGCGGCTCGCTGGTGTTCCCCAGCGGACAGCACATCACCGATCGAATGCCGTGCACGACGACACTCGCCGCGGCGCTGTAGACCGCGTCCTCGGCAGCATCGAGCGTGAGTAGAGGCTGGCCCGACTCGAGCACCTGACGCACCATGGTGCTCGAGATCGGCAACTGCCCCCCGGGCTCGTAGGAAAGCCCGCGCGCGGCGCGCACCACGAGGCCGCCATCGAAGGTGGCGAGAAGTGCGCGCTCCGCACCGAGCAGGTCTCGCACGGCGTCGACGATGCCGTCGAAGAGTCCCGGCAACGCCGCCTGCGAGAAGAGCTCGTGCCCCAACTCGTAGAGCTTGGTCAGGCGGCGATACGAGCGCCTCAGCTCGTCCACGGGAATGCCGTCGGGATCTCGGGCGAACGGCGTCCGATCCACGGCTACGTCGGCGCGAGCGGAGCGCTGCTGCTGCGGCAGCGGCGGCGTGCTGTGGGAGGCTTCGAATCCACTTTCCGAGAGCGGCATGCCGGGTCTCCGATCCGAGTGTTCGCTCCAACCTTAGGGAATTCCCGCCGCGAGCGCCACCCGCAGGAGATCGGATCGCACGACTCGGCGACGGACGACACGATTTCTATTGCGACCGCATCGATAAGTGCATACCCTGGCATCGTTCCTCGACGATCGGTGCACGTCGATGGCCACGACGAACGGCAAATCCCCCGCCCCTGCAAGGTCGAGCGCCTGCAGACGGCCAGGATCGTCGATCAGCCCGACGCTCCGCGTGCTCGCCGCCGTGGCGATCTTCTCGATCGGATGCCCACCCCCCTACGCGGCGCAGCCGGTGCACAAGAACGGCAAGGAATGCGGAGTCACCTCGGGCTGGATCTGGCGCCCGACGTGGTGGAACTTCCACGAGCGCGGTGAGTCCTATGCGTCCTGCGAGCTCTTCGAGGAAGCAACCCAGGACTTTCGGGCGGCGATCGAGCGACGCACCGCCGACCAGCGACATGCCCGCACCTACGGTATGCATTTTCTCGACGATTACTTCCCCCATCGAGAGCTCGGGATCGTACTCTACCGGCAAGGAAAGCTCGAAGAGGCCGAGCGCGAGCTTCTCGAATCGCTGGGGGCGGAACCCTCTGCACGAGCCAAGTACTACCTGAACGAAGCGCGCCGCGAGTCGCTGAGGCGCCGCGGACTGGGGACTGCTCCGGGTCCCACGATCGAGCTCGATGGCGCGGCGCGCATCGTCACCCGCGAGCCGCGTCTCCGGCTTTCTGGACGCGTGCGATCCCCGCAGTACGTCGCGTCTCTCGCGGTCGCGCTCGAACGTCCGCCCATCGAGCTGGCCGAGACGGAACGAGCCTTCGACGTCGAGGTGGCGGTCGACCCCGGCGACAGCACCCTCGCGATCGCAGCCACCGACCTGCTCGGCAACTCGAGCACCGTGCTCGTCCACGTCACCAGCGATCGGCAGGGGCCAGTGGTGGCCATCCAGAGCATCGAGACCGTGGCGGGCGGCGCGATCGAGATTCGCGCTACCGCGCACGACCCCTCCGGCCTCGCAACGCTCGAAATCGGCGGCGTGAGCGAGCCCCCCACCCGTGTGGACACGGCCGCGATTCGAGTCCGGATCCCCCGCCCGCCCGACGACCGCGTGCGCTTCCTGACGGTCGACGGCGTAGGCAACGAAACGCGCGGCGTGATCGTCCTCGAGAATGGCGACGCCTCGGGCTCAGCCCGGAGCGGCCCCACGCTGTTCGCTGCCCTCGAAAGCGACCTGCCTGCGTCCGCTCCGCGACCGACGACGGCGGCTCCCCCGCTCCGCCTCGCTCTGGGACCCGAGGAGATCCGCTGGCGGCTCGGTGAAAAGATCGACGTAGCACTCGACCGCTCGCCGCCCTTGGTGCGCGTGGACGGGCTCACCGGCTCCCAGACCGTGTACCAGGACCGCATCCTGGTCTCGGGAAGTGCGTCCGACGATTCGCGCGTCGTTGCGATCCACGTCGACCACCTCGTCGCCGAGGTGCGCAACACCAACGACGGCCCGGTTCCTGCCGAGCACGCCACCGTTCCCGCCGAGCACCAATCCCTGCGCTTCACGCCCGGCAAGGACGTATTCTTCAGCGCGCTCATCCCCCTCGGTGACGGACCCAACGAGCTGCGCATCGTCACCACCGACCTCGCTGGCAAGCGCAGCGAGCGTGTGATCGAGATCGTCCGCAAGCGTCCCGCCGTCGAGGACCCGAGCGTGCGCCTCGCCGTCGCGCCGATGCCGTTCCGCGAAGGGGAGTCGCTCAGTGATCTCTCCGAGCGCTTGGAGGGCCATCTCGTCGACGGCCTCGTGAACCAGCGGCGTTACCGCATCGTCGACCGCATCACCATCGCCCAGGCGATGCAGGAGAAGTCGCTGGTGCTCGCCGATCTGGTCGATCCCGACCACGCGATCGACGTCGCCCGCACCACTCCCGCCGAGGCGATTCTGGTCGGACGCGCGTACCGCCGCGGCGCCTCGCTGGAAGCATGGGTCAAGCTCGTCGACACCGAAACCAGCGAATCGTTGACCTTGAGCGACGTCTATGGCGAGAACCTCTCGGTCACCGATCTGGCGCCGCTCATGGCGGCCCTCGCGCAGAAGGTCGCCCTCGCCATCCCACGCCTGGAGGCACCCGTGATCGCCGTGCAGGACGACGAGATCACGATCGCCAAGGGCCGGGCGGACAAGCTCCAGCCGAATCTCCGCGTGGCGCTCTTCCGTGCTGGCGCGCCCGCGACGAGCGCGGCCGGCGCGCTCGCGAGCGTGCCGCGCTACACCGAGATCGCTCGGGGACGGACGCGCGCCGTGGACGCGTCGCTCACCCACGCCGAGCTCGCGATGATCGACGATGCGTCGCCGCGTGCTGGCGATCTCGTCGTGATCCGATGAGCTCGAGCCGAGCCGCAGCAGAAGCCGACGGGGCCTTCCCGGCGTGGCACGCCGTTGCATGACGGAGCCCGCGTCGCGGCGCGCCGGCGAACGTGGCGAGTCGGCGCGAGGATGGGGATCCGGAAGGTCGCGGCCTTCTCGGGACGGGCTTCGGAACCGAGCCCCGAGGCTGCATCGCCCGCTCGGAGGATCGCTCCGACCGGAGTTCTTGCGCCGATCAGCCGCTGGCAGCGACGGGATCCCGCACCGTACCCAGCCGTCGATCGAACGATGCGATCACCGCTGCAGCGATGTCGTGCGGCTTGGCGGCGGGTGGCACGGCAAAGGAGTCGCTCAGCACGAGATCGGAGGTCTCGACCTCGGTGACGCGGACGTTGAGCACGAGCGAGTCGTCGAGCCGAGTGAGCTGGGAACGCACCATGTACCGTGCGCTCATCAGTCGGCCGAGCTCGAGGCTCGTCTCTGGCTGAACGAGCGGTGACGCGCCGAGATTCAGCTCCGACAAGAGTCGATCGAGAAGTGCGCGATCGACGACCTTGGTGGGCGGGCGGTCGAGCTCTCGCTCGAGCGCCAACGCCAGCGCCTCGGCAAACCCGTTGCGGGCCTCGCTGGCCCCAGCACCGTCGAGGGGAAGGATCCAGAACGTCCGGAGGCGTTCGGCGCCGTCAGGCGACCCCGAACGTGTGACGGCAGGTGAGCGACCCTTCTCGGCGCGGTAGCGCTTCGCGAGCTCGCCGATCAGCTCGTCGACGCGCCGCAGGCGTTCGGCGTCTGCGCTGAGCGCATCGCGGCCCCAAGCGTTCGCCAGCCGCGGCGAGGCGCTCGCGGCGCTCGGTTCGAGCTCGAGCGCCGACGGGTGCTGGGCACCGGAAGCCTCGGCGTCAGCGCGCTCCAGGTCGAGCTGTGCCCACAGCTGGCGAACATCGGGGAGGCGACCTCCGGCGGGTGAGGTCTGCTGCAGGTAGCGCTGCGCCGCGGCGATCTCTCCCCTCTCGAGCGCGAGGCGCGCCAGACGCGCCAGCGCGAGTGCCCGCTGCGCCGGCGATCCAAGCCGACCAGACACGGCAGCCCGATAGCTCTGCTCGGCCCGCACCGGCTGCTGGTCGATCGTGGCGAGGTCGCCTTCGAGCACACGCGCGTAGATCAGGCCGGGCTCGATCGAGAGCGCTCTCGCGACTCGCTCGCGCGCAGCGCCGAGCTGTCCCTGGGCCAAGAGCACGCCCGCCTCCGACTGGAGGCGACAGGCTTGCTCGTCGCGCGAGGCACCCAGCGCCGCGAACGCCGTGCGAGCGCCGAGCCGATCGTCTCGGGCGATGCGGTCGAAGGCGTCGTCGCACGCGTCCTCGATCGCTGGGGGGCGTGTCGCCGCCCACGTGCCGAGGCCGATCGTCCCGACCAGCGCCCAACCCAAGAGCGCGATCCGAACGGCACGCTTGCCGACCAGGGACGCGCGATCCTGCTGCGTCATGCTCACCTCGGAGAGGAGCCGCGTCGAGCTCGCATCCCCTGCGACGGGTTTCAGCGGCGCCGAAGTTGGAGTTCGCGCGTTCGCGATCGCCGCGGCAACCGCAGCGACCGGCACCCCGGCCTCGCGCATCGCTTCGGTGAGCGCTTCCCGCAACTCGGCGGCGCCCGCGTAGCGCGCCGCTGGGTCCTTGTGCAGGCAACGCATCACCACCGCGGCCAGCTGCGCGGGTGTGTCCCGTCGCACCTGGTGGATCGGCGGCGGCGGTTCGTAAGCGTGCGCGGCGGCGATTCCAATCGGACTGTCGCCGCGGAATGGCAGTCGCCCCGTGAGCATCTCGTACAGCACGACACCCCACGAGTAGACGTCGGCGCGGCCGTCGATGCCGGTCTTCCCCTGCGCCTGCTCGGGGCTGATGTAGCCCGGCGTACCGAGCATCGCGCCTGGGGTGGTCAGCACAGAGACCGTCAGCGCGTGTGCGACGCCGAAGTCGAGCAGCTTCACCGACCCCGTCCGCGTCACGAAGACGTTCTGGGGCTTGAGGTCGCGGTGAACGATCTCCCGCTCGTGCGGGAACTCGAGCCCGGCCAACACCTGCATGCTGAGCGCGTGAATGCGCGCCAGCTCAGGACGGGGCTCCTCGTCGAGCAGCGCTCGCAGATCGCAACCCTCGAGCAGCTCCATCGAGATGAAGTAGCACCCCGCGTCCTCGCCGATGTCGAAGGTCCGAATGATGTTGGGGTGGTTGAGCTGCTGACAGATCAGTGACTCGCGCTTGAATCGTCCCAAGCGCTCGGGATCCGCGAGCGGTGCCGGGATCAGAACCTTGAGCGCGACCTCCGCGCCCGTGAGCTTGTCGCGCGCGGCGTAGATCCACCCCATGCCTCCGCTCGCGAGCTGACGCTCGAGCTCGAACTTCCCGAGCGACACGCCAGGTGAGAGCGCGAAACCCGCAATCGGCGTGCACGATTCTGGAGGCGATCCAATCGCCACCGATTTCATCATGTCGAGTCTCCGGCGGCGCCAGACGCTGCCACGATCCGAAACGCCTACAAGGCGCCTGCCAACCCGAGGCCGCCGGACACGCAGACGAAGACGTGCAATTCCCGAGACATACGCTGTGCCACTCTCCTGCTGGACGAGCGGAGCGTACGGCTTACGAACGACGCGTTCGGAGTCCGAACCACCCGACGGCTCACCTCCCGCTCGACGAGCACGCGGCAGATGCGCGCGTCCTGTCGACCGCACGACGTCGGCGTGATCGAGTCGCGGCGCGTCCGACCCTCGATCGGGCGCGCTTCCACCGCGATCAACTGGGCTCGGACGCCGCCCCCACCTGCCGGTCGAACAAGGCGATCGCGTGCGCGGCGACGTCGTCTGGCGTGCTCTCGGGCGACACCACGGTGGACTCGCTCATCACCACCTCGGTGGTCTCGACGTCGGTGACGCGGACGTTGAGCATCAGCACGCCGTCGAGCCGGGTGAGGCGCGATCGAAGCAGATATCGCGCGCTCACGAGACGACCGAGCTCGAGCGCGGCTTTGGGATCGGCCACGGCCGAGGTCCCGAGCGAGAGCTCGGCCAGCAGCCGATCGAGCATCTCGCGGTCCACCACATGCGTGTTGGGCAGGCCTTCCACCGCCCGCTCGAGCGACACGCCGAGCGCGTCGGCAAACCCGGTACGCGTGTCCGCAGCGATGGTGCGCTCGATCGGCAAGAGCCAAACGGTGCGGGCGCGCTCGCGCGCGGCGGCAGCTGTGGCGGTGCCGGTCCCGCCGCGCCGCTCCCGATAGCGCCGCGCCAGCTCGTTCACCTGCGCGTCGATCTGCCGCTGCCGCTCGACATCGGCGCGCTCGGCCCCGTCGTGCTCGAGCCGGAAGAGCAACGCGGCCGCGCTCGGATCCCCGGGCGCGATCGATAGAACCAAGCGGTACTCCCGCTCCGCCGTTGCCGCGTCGTCTTGCTCCGCACCGAGCCGTGCCCGCACCCGGTGCAGCTCGGCAAGGCCCTCACCGTCGGGCGCGGCCTGGGCGATCAAGCGCTCGGCGCTGGCGTGATCCGCGCGGGTGAGCGCCAGCTTCGCGAGGCGCGTGAGCGCCAGTGCCCGCTCCGCCGCTGACCCGACGCGCGCGCTCGCGGCCTCTCGGTAGTGACGCTCGGCTGCCTCGATGTCGCCACCGACGAGAGCCACGTCGCCTGCGACGATTCGGGCGTAGACCAGCTTGGGCTCGAGCGCAAGAGCGCGGACGACACGGTCGCGTGCCTCCCCCACGTCACCCTTCGCGAGGAGCACCCCCGCTTCGGTTTGGAGGCGGCAGGCTTGCTCCACGGCATGGCCACCCACTGCCGAGAACGCCGCTTGGGCTCCGAGCCAGTTTTCCGCGGCTAGCTGCCGGAAGCCGAGCTCGCAGACTTCGGGTAGCGCGGTGGTACGGCTGGCGAAAAAGCCGACGCTACCCGACACCACACTCAGAGCGAAGAGCGTGCCGATCAAGCGCCAGCGCCGCGGCGACGATCGCACGGTGTCCGCGCGACTGGCCGGCAGCGGCGCCTCGAACGGGGGCACGGAAGAGTCTGGCCGCGGCGTGGGGGGCGCGATGTGCTGTGGCGCGGGGGTCTGTGCGTTGGCGATCGCAGCCACGATGGTGTCGACGGGAACGTGAGCCTCGCGCATCGCCGTGCGGAACGCTTCGCTCAGCTCGCCCGCGCTGCCGTAGCGCGCCGCCGGGGCCTTCTCCAGGCAACGCATCACGAGCGTCGACAGCGCCCGCGGCAGGTCGGGGCGTGAGTCCCGGATCGGCGGCGGCGCCTGATAGGCGTGAGCAACGGCGATGCCCACGGGGTTCTCGCCGCGAAACGGCAATCGCGCGGCGAGCATCTCGTAGAGAACGACCCCCCAGGAATAGAGATCGGCACGGAAGTCGACGTCGGGACGTCCCTGCGCTTGTTCCGGGCTGATGTAGGCCGGTGTTCCCACCATCGCACCCGGTGTCGTGTGCGAGCCGATCGTCAGCGCCTGCGCCACACCGAAATCGAGAAGCTTCACCGCGCCCGTGGAAGTCACGAACACGTTTTGCGGCTTGAAGTCGCGATGCACGACGCCGTGGGCGTGGGCGGCTGCGAGGCCAGCCAACATCTGCAAGCCCAGCGCGCACACCTGCGCCAGCTCGGGATGGGGATCGTCGTCGAGCCAGGTGCGCAGATCGCGCCCCTGCAGAAGCTCCATCGAGATGAAATAGTATCCCTGATCTTCCCCGATGTCGTAGATGCGCACGACGTTGGGATGATTGAGCTGCTGGCAGATCAGCGATTCGCGCTTGAAACGATCGAGCCGGGCCGGCTCGGAGTCCAGCACGGGCAGCAACACCTTGAGGGCGACCTCGACATTCGTGAGCGTATCGCGAGCGACGTAGACGCGCCCCATTCCACCGGACGCGAGCTCGCGCACGATCTCGAACTTGCCGAGCCGCGCTCCCCCAACCAGCGGAAACGCGGCGGCGGGGGTGGAAGCGGCCGGTGAAATGCGGGCGGCAGCGTTCATGAATTCCCCCAATCTGATGAATACTATGCCTGAAATCGCGGCCGGCACAAGGGCCCGTGACCGGCCGCCGCGGCTGGCGTTCGGGCGGAACCCACTGGTGACGTCAGCGGCGGGGACGGGTCGAACGGCGCTCCGGCACGGCCCGGCGCTCACCTCGCACGGGTTAGGTCCTCATGCACTGGTGCCGAGCTCGGCAGGCGCCGCTCGGGGAGCGGAGCTGGAATCGAAACCAGGCTCGGCCGCCAGCCCCTCCAAGGGCCCGACGTGCCAAAGCTCAGGCCAGCGATTCGTCACCACCGCCACCACGACGAACGTCGCCACCCCACCCAGGAGCGCGGAGCCCACCGGTCCCAGCAGGGCTGCGGTCACACCCGACTCGAACGCTCCCAGCTCGTTGGAAAGCCCGATGAAGACGAAGTGCACCGCCGCGACGCGCCCCCGGAGGGCATCCGGCGTCACCACCTGCACCAACGTCTGCCGGATCACCACGCTGACGTTGTCACAGAGCCCCGTGAGAAAGAGACACACCAGCGAACAACCGAACGATCGCGAAAGCGCGAAGCCGATGGTCGCCGCGCCGAACCCCAGGACCGCCACGAGCAGCGCGCGGCCCGGGCGCCGAAACGGCGGCAGTCGCGTCGTGAGCAGCGCCATGGTGAGCGCCCCCGCCGAAGGCGCGGCGCGCAACAACCCCAGGCCCGCCGGCCCCACCGCCAGCAGGTCCTTGGCGAAGATCGGTAACAGCGCCGTCACGCCCCCGAAGAGCACCGCGAAGAGGTCGAGGGTGATCGCCGGAAGCAAGTAGCGCGAGCGCAACACGAAGCGCACCCCTGCGCGCAGCTCCTCCGATCGGTCGTGCGCTGCCGTGGCGGCTTCCTGCGAGCGCACCTCCGGAAGCCCCGCCAACGCCACCGCGAACGACAGCGCCAGCACCGTCACGCACCCGTACGCGAAGGCTGGGCCGAGCCATGCCAACAGCCCTCCTGCGACCGCCGGCCCGGCGATCGCCGCCAGCTCGAACGTCGTGGCGTTCCACGCATTGGCACGGACGAACGCCGCCGGCGGCACCAGGTTCGGTGTCAGCGACGAGATCGCAGGCGCGCTGAACGCAGTCACACAGCCGCACGCGAGCAAGACCGGGAACACCCAGCCCATGGGCGCGCCCCACTGGGTGATGAGCGTCATCGCCAGCCCCAGCATCGCGAGCACGATCTGGGTGGCCACAGCGATCGTGCGGCGATCGGCGCGATCCGCCGTCACGCCTGCGGGCACCGCGAGCAGTACCACGGGCACGACCTGCACGAGGCCCACGAACCCGAGAGCCCACGCCGACTGGGTACGATCGTAGATCTGCCATCCTACCGATACCGACAGGATCTGGCGCCCGAGATCGGGGTTGGCCGCCTGGGCGGCGATGACGCG
>CAYVDO010000066.1:0-25916 GCA_964450125.1 uncultured bacterium | reverse complement strand
CCGGCATCCACTACACGCTGTCGTTCGTGGCGCTCGGCCTCGCGGGGCTCAGGATCGGCCACGCGCTCGGCCTCACGCTCACGGCCGGGCTCGTTTGGCTCGCAGCACGGCGGCTGCTGCTCGAGACGCGCGCGGCCGACGCTCCCGTCGGTGCCGCCGAGCTGGATCCGGCCGAGGAGTGGATCGCGCTCGGCGTCGGTCTGGTGGCGGCGTGGAACCCCATGACGTTGGCGCTTGCGACGCTCAACGCCGGATTGCCGAGCCTCTTGCTCATCGCGCTGGTGCTGACGCTGCTTCTCCATCCCGACCGGCCGTGGTTCGCCGCGGGACTGGCGTTCGGGGTCCTGGGCGGCATCCGCGACATGAGCATCTTCTTCATTCCCGCCGTCGCGTTCTGGCTGCTCGGCGACCGGGACCGCTGGCGCGCGTGGTTCCGCTTCGGCGCGGGTGCCCTTCTCGGCATCGCGCCGATACTGGTGTGGAAGGACTTCGCGTTCGGCAGTCCCCTCGCCGATCCCACGCAGTTCGCGTCGCACCGTGGCTTCCGGCCGTTCTTTCCCCACCACGCGCTCGGCCACGAGTTCCAGTTCAACGGGCTGCTCAACCGACCGTTTCACGATCGCTGGGTGCGCACACCTCACTTCCCGTTCCCGACCTCGATCACGCTGCCGCTCACGTTCGTGCGCTGCTTCGGCACGGGGCTCTGCGCGGCGGCGGTGGTGGGCATGGTGCGGCTGTGGCGAGTGCGCCCGCGCGCCGGTGTGTTCCTGGCGCTTTGGTTCTGGCTCTTCTTCCTGTTTCTGGCGCCGCAGGAGAACTGGGAGGAGCTCAAGGCCAGCACCGTGGTGCTGATCTTCGCGCCGTGGGCGCTGTGGATGGCGGTCGGGCTGGGCGGGCTCGCCGCACCGGCGAGCCGGCGCCGCACCGCGGCCGCGCTGCTGGCGGCGACCCTCGCGATCAGCGCCGGCGCGCGGCTCGCGCGGAACGTCGATGCTCCCCCCGACCCGCGCTGGTACGAGCGCTTCCCGCTCGCGCCCCACGGCGAGGGAGCCGCGGCCGAGTTGCCCGACGAGCAGCGTCTCACGTGGCGCTTCTTCCACAGCGCCGAAACCCCCGCCGAGATCGCGCGCCGCCGCGACGTCCTCACCTCCGTGTGGCCGTGGCCGATGCCTTACCTTCCGCGACCGCCCGGTGCCGCGAGCGACCTGGAACAGCTCCGCGCCGAGTGGGGTGCCCGGCACCTCTCCGTCTTCGACGTCTGGAGCCACATCTATGGCCCGGTAGGCGGAACAGCGGGCTCGTAGACCCCCGCCCGCGTGGCGCGGGAGCGGCCCTCGACGCTGTTCGCCGGCCTTCGATGAGCCGTTCACCCGGCAGGGTCGCCGACATCGGGGGACCCGGTGCCGACCTCCCCCCGGCACCGGGTCAGGGCGCGCGCTCGACCAGGAACGGGCCCAACGCCAGATAGGTGAGCCCGCTCACCGAGAGCGCGCGTAGCGCGTCCTGGGGCGAGCACACGATCGGCTCCTCGTGGAGGTTGAAGCTGGTGTTGAGGAGCGTGGGAATGCCGGTGCGGCTTTCGTAGCAAGAGAGCAGGCGGTGGAAGGACGGGCTGTGCTCGCGGGTCACGAGCTGCGGGCGGGCCGAGCCGTCCACGTGCACCACCGACGGGCTCTCGCTGCGCAGCCGATCCGTGCACGGAAACGCCATGGTCATGAAGCGCGCGGCGCGGCGCGCCTTGGCGAGACCCCCGTAGCGCTCGCCGGCCTTCTCGTCGAGGGTGGCGGGAGCGAACGGCATGAACGAGGCGCGGTGGAGCGCGCGGTTGAGGCGCCCGGGCAGCTCGGGGTCGGTGGCACCCCACAGGATCGAGCGGTTGCCGAGCGCGCGCGGACCGAACTCGAGGGCGCCGTCGAAGCGCGCGACGCCCTCGCCCCGCGCCAAGATCTCGGCGATCTCGTCCTCGGGGTCGTCCATCCGGCGGAAACGCAGGCCGCTCGCTTCGGCCGCCGCGCGCAGCTCCGGCTCGGCGTAGCTCGGCCCCAGATAGACGTGCTCGAGCTCGAAAGACCGGATCCCCTGGTGCTCGGAGAGGAATGCGAGCGCTGCGCCGAGGGCGATGCCCTGGTCGCTCATCGCGGGCTGGACGTAGACGCCGGTCACCTCGGGCAGCTCGGCGATCCGCCTGTTGACCGCCACGTTCGCGAACACGCCGCCCGCCAGCACCACGTTCGTGAACCCGGTCTCACGCACCGCGCGGCGCGCGTAGGGCAGGATCACCTCTTCGAATCGCGCCTGCACCGCCGCGGCCACGTCCTCGGGCTTGGCGGCCTGCAGGGCGCGGTATGCCGTCCGGTAGGCGGTGGTGCGCCTCAGCGACGGCAGCTCGAAGTCCTTCTCGTCGGAGCTGAGCCCGAAGAGCGGCTCCACGTCGCGCGCCGAGCGCCGCGGGTCGCCGAGCGCCGCGAGCGCCGTGACCTTCCCCGCGAGCAGCGGATGGAAGCCGAGCAGCTGCGCCATCTCGCCGTAGAACTGGCCGGGCGAGTGGAGCGCGTCGGAGCCGTAGAGGCGCTCGGCCTTGCCGTCGCGGCAACGAAACACCGAGGCCGAGTAACCGTCGCCGAAGTTGTCGATGGTGATCGCGGTGGCTTCGGCGAAGCCGGAAGGCAGGTAGGCCGAGTAAGCGTGCGCGGTGTGGTGATCGATGAGCGGTACATCGCGGCCGAAACGGTGCTTGAGGAAGCGCTCCGAGACCTCCTCGGCGGTGCGTGCGCCGAATCCTCGCCGGTGCATCTGGTGCTGCAACAGCAGCATGGCCTTCTGCGACAAGCCGATGAACGGGTGCTCGTAGGTCGGAAACCTGAGCGGGAGCCGCGAGTGGACGTGGAAGCGGTTGCCCGCGACCACCGCATCGATCTGGCTGCGCCCGATCCCGGTATGGCGCTCGAGTGCCTCGAGGGAGCGGTCCGGAAATCCGGTCTGGAAGCGGTTGCGGGTGAGCCGCTCCTCGGCGACCGCGAACACCACGCGTTTCTCGGTGACCAGCGCCAGGTTGGCGTTCGAGTCCTCGTGGAGAGAGAGGACGTTCATCGGCGTCGGCGGAGCACGGAGCGAGGATCAGCCGCGCTCGGCGGCACGGCGGCGCCACGAGATCGTCACGGCGAGCGCGGCGTTGACGAGCGTGGCCACGCCGAGTACCAGCGCGGGGCGGACGATGGTGCCGAGCGCCATCGCGGCGGCGAAGCTGAGCACGGGCATCACCGCGAACCCGAGGGTGAGGCCCACGAAGAGCCGCTCGGCATGCGAGCCGCTCGGCAGGATTGCGTGCGCCGCGAGACCTCCGGGGAGCGCGACCACCCACAGGAAGCCCAGCGTGGCGAGGAGCGTGGGGATCATCGCGTATCCAGAGCGGCGGTTGCGCCATTCAGTCGCGCGGTCGTCATAGCAGGCCGCGCGCCTCCGCGGCCCAGCGGTCGATGTAGAGCCGCTCCGGCGTCGCGGCGATGTCAGGCGGGCATTCCTCCAGATCACGTTCGGAGAGGGGGCGCCATGCTCCCCGCTCGAGCACGCCGAAGACACGTCGCGGCCGGGAGTGCGGTCGCTCGGCAGGAGAAGAGACCGAGAACAGCGCATTGCGCGGAAAGCGCGCGCGCCACGCCCGCTCCGTGCAGAGCGCGATGGGCAGCTGCGTGGCGTTCGCACCGCCGTCGCGAGCGCGCCCGTCGACGGCGTCCCAGCGCCGCGCGCCGGCCTCGATCTCGAACCCCGCACGCAGCGGCAGCGAGGGGCGCACCGGCCCATCGATCCGGAACGCGCCCAACGAGCCGGCGAAGGAACAGTGGGCGACAGCGACGTCCCCGACCTGGACCACGCGTCGGCGGGGGAGTCCGTCGAAGAGCAGCGCGTCGCCTCCCGGGAGGACCACGACGGTGGAGTCGGGGTCGACCGCACCCGACGTGGGGACGGCGCTGCGGGCTCGTGGCGGCCACAGCCACTGCCGCCAGGTGGCGAAGGCCACAGCCGCGATCGTGGCGAGCAGCGGTGCGAGCGCGGCGAGGTTCCCGGCCCCGCCGCGGGCCTGCAACAGCGGGGCGGCCGAAAGCGCCAGCGCCAGGACGAGCCCAAGACGGCGGGGCCACCGCATCCCGCGCTCGAGCCACCCGATCCCGCCGGGGGTGTAGGCGTAGTAAGCGGCGACCCAACCCGCAGCGAGAGCGAAGCCGAGCCAACCAGGGCGAACCGTCATCCAGGAGACCGTGGGGGCGAGCCCATTCTAGCCCGCATCGCTCCCTGGTCGAGAGGCACCGTGCGCCCCGTTCGCGTAGAAGCGTCGTGTGCACAACGACTCACCCAAGACGAGGAGGTGAGCCACGGATCGCCGCCCATTTCGCCGGCCAGCGGTGTTGGTGAGAAATGCGGCTCAGTAGGCTGGTGAAAGAGGCACGCGCCAGCGGCGCGCCGACGAGCGTAGCGAGTCGACTTGGGTGGGGCCCTTCGAGCACCGCGCTTTTCGCGGGGCGGGGTCTGTTGAGACCCCCGAGGAAGCATCGGCAGGCTGAAGAGCTCGCGACTGCGAGTCGTTCGGGCTGTTAGCAGGCTGCTGAAAAAGGCACGCGCCAGCGGCGCGCCGACGAGCGTAGCGAGTCGACTCGGGGGTGGGGCCCCGCAAAAACCGCGCTTTTTGCGGGGCGGGGGGCTTGAAAAGCCCCCCGTGGAAGCATCGACAGGCTCGAAAAACTCGCACCGGCGAGTTTTTCAGCAGCCTGTTAGGCGCTCACACCAGAAGCCCGCCTTCGGCGATTCCGATGGCGCGCAGGTGGCGGTACCAGAGCTCGACAGGGTGCTCCTTCACGAAGCCGTGGCCGCCGAGCAATTGCACGCCGTTGGTGCCGATCTCCATGCCCTTCTCGGCGGCGAGCGCCCGCGCCAGCGCGGCCTCGCGGCGGAAGCTCTGGCCGTGCTCGGCGCGGCTCGCGGCGCGGTAGAGCACCAGCCGCATGCCGTCGAGCTCGATGGCGATGTTGGCGATCAGGAACGCCACCGACTGGCGATTGGTGATGGCTTCACCGAACGCGCCGCGCTCGTTGCAGTACGGGATCACGTAATCGAGGACCGCCTGCCCAGTGCCCACCGCCATGGCGCTCCACGCCATCCGCGCGCGATCCACGACAGCGCCGTAATCGAGAGCCGGTTCGGCGCCGCCGAGGAGCGCCTCGGCCGGCAAGGTCACGGCGTCGAAATGCACGCGGCCGAGGTCGGCGGCGCGCAACCCCATCGCCGGATCGGGCTCGACGGTGATTCCTGCGACGCCTCGCTCCACGAGGAAGAGGCGCGGTCCCGCGCCTTCGAGGTCGGCCGCCACCAGGAAGAGCTGCGCCGACTTGCTCCACGGCACCAGCGATTTCTCGCCGCTCAAGACGAAGCCGTCACCGGCGCGACGCGCCTTGGTCGTGAGCCGGTACGGATCGAAGAGCGGCCGCGCCTCGACGAGCGCGAATGCCGCCGGGAACGGCTTCTCCTCGGCGAACGCCGCCAGGTACTTGGCCTGTTGCGCTGGTGTGCCGCCATCGACGAGCGCATGGATCACCGCCAACGGTGCAGCAGCGGCGAACGCGAGACCCATGTCGCCGCGCGCCAGCTCCTCGAGAACGATCACGTTGGTGAGCGGCGAGCGCTCGCCGGCCATGCCGCCGAACGCTTCCGGGATCGCCATCAGCCGCACACCCAGCTCGTCGAAGCGCGTGAGGAAGTCGGCGGGCGGCTCGCAGGCCTCGTCCGCCTTGGCTGCTGCCGGTCGCACCACGTCGTCGGTGAATTGCTTCACCGACTCGCGGATCATCGACTGCTCGTCGGTGAGGCTCAGGTCGAAGAGCTCGGGGCGCCTGGCTGGCGCGGCGAGTCGTTCGGCGGTGTTGCGCGGTGGTCCCGTCTGGAATGCCCGCGCCGCTACCGCCGCGCCTTGAAACGCGGCCTTGGCGCCGCGTCGCAAGAGTTGCTCGGCGGGCTTGCGCAGCCCCCATTTGGCCGCGAGCTCCGAGCCGGCGAACCAGCCCAGCACTCTGAGCGAGATTCCCATCGCACGCGCCATCATCGGGGGCTCCTGGATCGATGCGGAGACACGAGAAGCCCGCCGTGGCGGCGAGCTTCTCGTATAGTTAGTCAGCGCATACTACGCCGCATGCCGGCTGGTTGGCACGTGGCTGGGATGGGCGCGGCGGGCGTGGCCGGCGCGGCCGAAGGGCAGCACCTGTGCAACGCGCTCGCGGGTCCGACGTGCGGCGACATCGCGGAAAGGATCGAGATTGGCGGCGCTCTCCTCGACGGCCCAGCGGGGCGCGAAGTAGGCCCAGCGCTCGACCATGCCGGCCCCGATCGTGGCGCCGATCGCGTTCCATCGATTCGTCAACGACTTCATGATGTCTCCTCCCGGGCCGGATCCAGTGATGTTTTCCGTTGTGGCGGCCGGCCTGTATTCTGACCACAATTTAATGTGACATCATTTGATGTCAAGATTGTTGGGCGAGAAAAGCAACACTTCTCGCTCAGGACGGCGAAAATCGTTGATGAAACAAAGGGTTGCGTTGGATGCTGTGGCCGCACCCGAAACCTGTGAATCACCGTTGAGGCGTCACACGCTGGCCGCCACCGCAGCCGACGAGGTGGGTGGCACCGGTTGTGGGCGGTTGTGGGCACGGGTGTGGCGGGCTGAATGCGTGGTCTCGGGGAGGGCGGAGGAGCGATGAGCCACGAGCGCGTGGTGGTGGTGAGCGGCGCAGGTGGCGGGATCGGCTTCGCGCTGGCGCGGCGCTTTGCCGCAGATGGGGCGCGGGTGGCGCTCCTCGACATCGATGGCGCAGCTGCCGAGCGTGGCGCCGAGCTGCTGGTGCGCGAAGGCCACAGCGCTCGCGCTTTCGCCTGCGACGTCACCGATCCCGTCGCCGTGCGATCCGCGGCCGCTTCGATCCACGGGCATTGGGGCGGTATCGACGTGCTCGTCGCCAACGCTGGGATCTCGCACAGAAGCCTGGTGGAGCGCACCGAGCTCGCGGTCTTTCAGCGGGTGATGGCGGTGAACTTCTTCGGCGCCGTGAACCTCACCAGCGCCTCACTCGGGAGCGTGATCGAGCGCCGCGGCGCCATCGTCGCGATCTCGAGTGTCGCCGGGCTGGCTCCGCTCGTGGGGCGCGCGGGGTACGCGGCGAGCAAGCACGCGCTCCACGGCTTCTTCGGCTCACTGCGAGCCGAGGTTCGCCGTCACGGCGTGACCGTCACGCTGGTCTGTCCGTCGTTCGTGGACTCCGGGATCGACGCTCACGCGCTCTCGGGCAGCGGCGGCAACGTCGTGGGTGCCAAGCAGGTGGTGGGCAAGCTCATCGCGCCCGACGACGTGGCACGCGCGGTGGCCGAAGGTGTGGCGCGACGGCGCGAGCTGGTGCTCGTGGGGCGAGTGGCTGTGGCGTCGCGTTGGCTGAGTGTGCTCGTGCCGCGGCTCTACGAGCGCTCGATGCTGGCGCGACAGGGCGGTGAGTTCGGGTTGAGCTGAGCTGAGCCGCGGTGTGGACGCGTGGCGCCGTGCGGGCGCGTGCGTTCTTCGCGTATCGCCGGACTCCCAGCGTCACCGCCTTGTTCCGCGACGGAGGCAATGGGAGGAGCGCGGTGCTCAACCGCCTTTCACGCGGCTTCCGACGACGAGCCGGATCGGGGCACGACGGGCGGCACCAGCCCCGCTTCGAGCAGCCGGGTACGCGCAACGCCCAGAGCGATCCGTGCCGTGGGTCCGAACGTGTCCGGGAACAGTGTCAGCTCGACGCGCAGCTCGGTGCCACGAAACGGTACGGCGATCGGCGCGACTTGGCGCCAACCACGCGTCTCCGGGTTGGGCAGACCCGCTGCGATCCTGAGCCGCGAGATGAGCGGCCGGTGAAAGAAGACGCCGAGCTGCGTGAGCTCGAAGCCGTCGGCGGCCATCTCGCAACGCACGATCAGGAAGAGCGGCGTGCGCTCGATGACCAGATGGCTCGCTCCTGCGAGCATGCCGTCGCGGATCCAGTTGCAGATCAGGAGGTCGAGGGCGTGCCCGGTGTCGCGCACCGGCGCTTCGATCACGGCGGCGGCCGGCTCGCGGGCCGCGAGCACCGGCAGAGTGGTTTCGATCGGATACACGCGATCGAGGACGCGGGTCACTGCGGGATCGGTGGCGAGGCGGCTCTCGACACGCATGCCCGTCACGGCCTCCAACTCGCCCACCGCCGTGAGGTCGTTCGGATCGGTCATCGCGACCACCAGGCGGTCGTTCTTCATCGCCACCGCCACGGCGCTGGTGCGCCGTGCCAGTCGCGCGGGCACCCGGCCCAGCGCGCGCGGGTCGAGCGTCGCGTCGTCGAGGGTGATGGGGCGCGCCTGGACGATCGGCGCCATCACCCGCAGGAAGCCGGACTCTTCGAGGTAGCCGAGGCGGATCAGTAGCCCGCCGATGCGGCCGCCGTCGTCCTGCTGCCACCACACGGCACGGTCGACGTGGAAGGGCGTCACCAGCCCTTCTTCGATGAGGAGCTCACCGAGTTTCTTCATGTTCGTGGACTCGCCGGGCTTGGGCACAGTCGCGCCCGCGGGGCGCAAACGCAAGAAGCACGCCGAGCCAGCGCAGGGCCAGCCCGTCGAAATGCTTACGGTTTGCCCTCGCGCCCGGCTGCAGCGACTGCGAGTCGTCAGCTTCTCGTCGGCGCAGCGGCGGACTTTCGACGATTCGCTGGCGCTCTCGACGGCGAGCGGGCATAGAATCCGCGCGTGTGTTGCGGCGACGGGCTCAGGCGGCGAGCGAGCGCGAGCGTCGCGCCGCCACCTCGCGCGCCGGCGCTCGCGGCGGCGTTGATCGTGGTGGCGGCGGTGCTTCTCGGTGCGTGCGGCGTGCGCCGGCCGGTGGAGCGGGGAGGGGCGTCGATGAGCGGTAGTCGATCCGTGGTGCATGCCCGCCACGGCATGGTCGCGGCCGCGCATCCGCTCGCGGTCCAGATCGGCGTCGACGTGCTGAAGCGCGGCGGCAACGCCGTGGACGCAGCCATCGCCACCAACGCGGCGCTGGGACTTCTCGAGCCGGTGTCGTGCGGTGTCGGAGGCGATCTCTTCGCGATCGTGTGGGACGCACGTTCGCGGAAGCTCTACGGGATCAACGGCTCGGGGCGCGCACCGCGTGCGCTCACCCGCGAACGCGTGCCCGCGAACGCCGGCGGCACGCTCCCGCTCTACTCGCCCCATTCGTGGACGGTGCCCGGGGCCGTGGACGGCTGGTTCGCGCTTCACGAGCGCTTTGGCCGCCTCGCGATGAGCGAGGTGCTCGCGCCAGCGATCGCCGCGGCGCGCGAGGGCGCTCCGGTGCCCAAGGTGATCGCGGGGGCGTGGCAGTACTCCGAGCCTGTGTTTCGCGACCAGCCCGGCTTCGCCGAGGTGTTCCTGCCGCAAGGGCACGCTCCGCGCGAGGGTGAGATCTTCGCCAATCCGGCATTGGCCCGCACCTACGAAGCGCTCGCGCGCGGTGGACGCGACGCGTTCTACGCGGGACCGATCGCGGATTCGCTCGTCGCGTTCTCGACGCGCGTCGGCGGCTTCTTCGCGAAGGAAGACCTCGTCGCGCACCGGTCCGAGTGGGTGGAGCCGATCTCGACGCGCTACCGCGGCGTCGACGTCTGGGAGCTACCACCCAACGGCCAGGGGCTCGCGGCGCTCCAGATGCTCGCGATGCTCGAGCCCCACGACCTGCGCGCGCTGGGACGCGACTCGCCCGCGTTCTGGCACCTCCTCGTGGAGACGAAGAAGATCGTCTACGAAGATCGCGCCCGCTTCTACGCCGATCCCGCGTTCGCGTCCGTGCCCGTGGATGCGCTCCTGAGCCGCGAATACGCCGCGCGTCGCGCCGCGCTCTTCGATCCCGCTCGCGCACAGCAGCGAATCGACGCCGGGAATCCCAACCTGGCGCACGGCGACACCACCTACCTCGCCACGGCCGATGGCGAGGGGAACATGGTGTCCCTCATCCAGAGCAATTACACCGGCTTCGGCTCCGGCTACGTGCTCGCCGAGTGGGGCTTCGGCATCCAGGATCGCGGCGGGCTCTTCAGCCTCGATCCCACGTCGCCGAATCGGCTCGAGCCGGGCAAGCGCCCGTTCCACACCATCATCCCCGCCTTCGCCACGCGCGACGGCGAGCCCTGGCTCGCGTTCGGCGTGATGGGCGGCGACATGCAGCCGCAAGGTCACGTACAGGTGCTGGTGAACCTGCTCGATCTCGGGATGGACCTGCAGCAGGCCGGCGATGCGCCGCGCTTATACCACACGGGTTCTTCCGAGCCGACCGGCACCCGCATGACCACTGGCGGTCTCTTGGCGCTCGAACCCGGTGTGCCAGCGACGGTGCGTGCCGAGCTCACGCGACTCGGCCACGACGTGGTCGACATGCCGACACCGGTGTTCGGCGGGTATCAGGCGATCGCCCGCGATCCGGTGACCGGTGTTCTGTCGGGTGCCACCGAATCTCGCAAGGACGGCGTGGCGGCGGGGTACTGACATGGACGCGTGGCGAATCGCTCGCGTTGCGTCGCTCGTCACCCTCGTCGTCGCGGCGGCGTGCTCGCGGGATGCGAAATCACCTGCGACCTTCACTCGCACCGAAACCCGCGTCGACTGCGCCGAGCGCGATCCGCTGAAGCGGCCGCTCTTCGGTGACCTGCACGTTCACACCGCGCGTTCCTGGGACGCGTATGGCTTCGGCACGCGGCTTTTGCCCGCCGATGCCTATCGATTCGCCCGCGGCGAGGCGGTGGACCTTCCGCCCGTCGACGCCTCCGGTCACGGCACTCGCCGCACCCAGCTCACGCGTCCCCTCGACTTCGCGGCGGTGACCGATCACTCCGAGTTCATCGCCGAGGTGCGCGCGTGCCTCGATCCGGCGTCGGGTGTCTACGACGTCGACGCCTGCGAGGTGTATCGCGCCGCCACCTTCGCGAGCCAAGCGGTGTTCGGGATCTCGCTGGTGCCGCGGGCGCCCAAGCGCCTGCCGGCGATCTGTGGCTCGCAGGGCGTCGATTGCGCAGCGCTCGCCAGCGACATCTGGACCCAGGTCCGCCAGGAAGCCGAGGACGCATACGACCGCACCGCGGAGTGCAAGTTCACGTCGTTCATCGGCTACGAGTGGACCGGTGCCACGGGCATCGCGAACCTGCACCGCAACGTGATCTTCCGGAACGACGACGTGCCGCGAGCGCCGATCTCGTACTACGAGCGCTCGAGCCCCGACGGCCTCTGGCAATCGCTGCGGGAGCAATGCAACGAGAGCGGCGGTCGCTGCGACGTCCTCGCGATCCCCCACAACTCCGACCTCTCGAACGGCAACATGTTCGTTCTCGAGACCGACGCTCCCGGCGGCGTCGACGAGCTGCGCGAGCGCGCCCGCCGCCGCGCCGAGATGGAACCCTTGCTCGAGATCTTCCAGCACAAGGGCGACAGCGAGTGCAAGAACGGGCTCACCGGATTCGTGGGCGCGCCGGACGAGCTCTGCGATTTCGAGAAGCTCGAGCCGTTCGAAGGCGTTCCCGATTGCGGCGACGGCACCGGCTTCGGCGGAGTGATCGGGACCGGGCTCGGGTGCCGCTCGGCGCGCGACTTCGCCCGCGGGATCTTGCTGCTCGGAATGCAGCAAGAGGCGCGGATCGGCGTGAACCCGTTTCCGGTGGGCTTCATCGCCAGCACCGACACCCACAACGCCACCCCGGGCAACGTCGACGAGGCCACGTTCCCCGGTCACCAAGGCGCGCAAGACGCGGCCCCCGAGCAGCGCCTTCAACCCTCGCCGATCAACGGCACCATCCTCAACAACCCCGGCGGGCTCGCCGGCGTGTGGGCCGAGGAGAACTCGCGCGATGCGATCTTCTCGGCGCTCAGGCGTCGCGAGACCTTCGGCACCAGCGGTCCACGGATCGTGCCGCGCTTTTTCGGCGGCTGGCACTTCGACGAGTCGGCGTGCGCAGCGCCCGATCTGGTGGCACGCGGCTACGCGAGCGGCGTGCCGATGGGCAGCGATCTGCCGCGCCGTCCCGACTCGGCCACCGGGCCGAGCTTCGTGGTGAGCGCGCTGCGTGATTCGGTGGGTGCCCCGCTCGAGCGCTTGCAGATCGTGAAGGGCTGGCTCGATCTCGACGGCGTCGGGCATTACCGCACCTACGACGTCGCGGACTCGGGCACCCTCGGCGCCGGTGTGAATCCGGACACCTGCGAGACCTTCGGCACCGGCGCCGACAGTCTGTGCGCGCGCTGGGTCGATCCCGACTTCGACCCATCGACTCGCGCGTACTACTACGCGCGGGTGGTCGAGAACCCGACGTGCCGCTGGAGTACCCGCGAGTGCAACGCGCTGCCCTCGAGCGAGCGCCCCGAGGCTTGCAGCGACGAGCAGCACGTCGCGCGCGTGATCCAGGAGCGCGCCTGGACCTCGCCGATCTGGTACCACCCCGAGCCGTGAGCGACGCGATCCAACCCAGGCGTGCGGCCCCGCGAAGACCGCGCTCTTCGCGGGCCGGGGGTGTGAACCCGTCCCGATCCCGCCCCACGACCGAGCCCCAAGCGCCCCGGTCTCCACGCTCCCGGTCGATCTCTCCGCGAGCCAGCGGCGAGCCGCGCGCGAAGCGAAGCGACTTGGGGGTGGGCCCCGTCGCGGCTTTGCCGCGACGGGCGGGGGTCTGGAACAGACCCCCGAGGAAACATTCGCCGAGGCGCAGAGCCCCGTCCCATGCACATCTTCGTCAGCTCTCGCGCCGATTCTTGTTGCGAGGGGCGTGCGCCGAGGTTGCCCAGCCGTCGATGTTGCGCTGTTTGCCGCGCGCGACCGCCAGTGCGTCGGCCGGGACGTCACGGGTGATGGTCGAGCCCGAGCCGATGTAGGCACCCCGCCCGACGGTCACGGGCGCCACGAGCTGGGTGTCGGAGCCGACGAAGACGTCGTCCTCGATCACCGTGCGGTACTTGCTGACACCGTCGTAGTTGCAGGTGATGGTGCCGCAACCGATGTTCACGTTGGCACCGACGGCGGCGTCGCCGATGTAGGTGAGGTGCGAAGCCTTCGATCCGACGCCGAACGTCGCCTTCTTGATCTCGACGAAGTTGCCGATCTTGACGTCGGCGCCGAGTTCGCTGCCGGGTCGCAGGTGGGCCATCGGACCCACCGCCGCACCGGTGCCGACGTGGCTCTCCTCGATCACGCAGTAGGGCTTGATGGTGACCCGTTCGTCGAGCACCGAATCCACGACGATGACGCCGGTACCGATTCGGCAGCCCTCGCCGATTCGGCTCGCGCCCCGGATCTCGGCGCCGGGATCGAGGATGCTGTCCGCGCCGATGCTCACACCCACGTCCACCCAAGTGGTGTCGGGGTCGCGGATCGTGACACCGTCGCTCATCAGTCCATCCAGCACGCGCCGGTTGAGGATTGCGCCAGCCCGGGCGAGCTTCGCGCGGTCGTCCACGCCGTGGACCTCGTCGGGGTCGGACACGACGCTGTGCACGGCGACCAGGCCGCGCTCGTGGGCGATCGCCACCAGATCCGTCAAGTAGTACTCGCCTTGCGCATTGCGGTTGCCGAGCTTCGGTAGTGCGTCGCGTAGGAACGCGGCGTCGGCGGCGTAGATGCCGGCGTTGGCGAGCCCGATGGCGCGCTCGGCTTCGCTCGCGTCCTTCGCTTCGACGATGCGCTGCGCGATGCCGGTTGCGTTCACCACCACGCGCCCGTAGCTGCCTGCGTCGGCGAGCTGCATCGCCAGCAGCGTCAGCACCGCCCCCGCCTCCTCGTGGCGAGTCACCATCGCTCGCACGGTCTCGTCGCTGAGGAGCGGTACGTCGCCGGAGAGGATCACCACGGTGCCTTCGAAGCCGTCGAGCGCCGGCAACGCGCTGAGCACGGCGTGACCCGTGCCCTGCGGCTGCCCCTGGTCCACGGTCGAGACGTCGGCCAGGCCGAAGCCGTCGATCGCACTGCGCACCCGCTCCCCCTCGTGACCGGTCACCACCACCACCGGGCGCGCACCCAAGCGCAGCGCGAGCTCGATCGGATAGCGGACCATCGGTCGCCCGCCGACCTCGTGCAGGACCTTGGGCTTGCGGGAGCGCATCCGCTTGCCCTCTCCTGCAGCCATGACGACGGCCGAGAGTGCACCCATCACCATTCCTCCGTTGGGGATCACCGCGCGGCGCGCGCGAGGTGATCCCGAGAGGTTGGCACAATCGCGAGGGGGTGTCTCTCGATCGAGCCGTTTGGGCGAGCGTTCCCACGATCGAGACGGAATGTTCCCGACTGCGCGTCGTGGCCTTCGCGATGCGGCTGCGCTTTTCGCGTATTCGCGCGGTTTTCGTGCGGCACGGCAGTCGCACTCGGGAGATCCGCCGAGACATCGACCCGCTCGGTCCACGCACTCACGAGGGCCCCATGCAGACCAACTCTGTGCCAGCTTGCGCGCGGCCGCCGGGCCGCCGTCACGGGGTGTGTCGTTCCTGCTTCGATCTCTACGCACACGCCCGTCGCGGTGACGCAGGGCGATGCCACGCCTGTGCATCGGGCGCGCGCCGGTCCGAAAGCGAGCGCACCGCGATCCGAGCCTTTTGGGTTCAGAACCCGACGCGTGTCCATCTCGTGGCATTCGCGGCGTGGGGCAACGAGCGCGATCTCGATCGCGCGCGTCGCAACCTCGACCGCTTCTGGCGCCGGGCCCATCGCTGGTCGGCACATCGAGCCGTCGCTGCGCCTTGATCCCGTGCTCACGGCGGCGAACGCCGTGAGAAGTGACGCTTGAGGCCGCTCGCTGGCCGGCGCATGGTATCGGCCCATGGCTGGCCCCCCGCCGCGCATCCTCACGATCTACTTCCGCCATCAGCGCGGCGGGCTCCTCAAGCGCTATTACGCGTTGATCGAGGCGCTCACCGCGCGCGGCCACGAGGTGCACGTGGTGTCGGCGGCGCCGCTCGCGCTCGCACCGCATCCACGTGTGATCGCGCACCGGATCTGGTGGCTCGATGCTGAGCCCGCCGGGCTCGGGTTCTGGCTGTGGTTCGCGCTCGCCGCGCCGTGGACGCTGTTGCGTGTGGCGCGCGCCACTCGTCCGCGGGCGCTGGTGGTCTTCGATCCGTTTTACGCCGCGCTGGGTCTTCCTGCGGCGCTGATCGCGCGTGTGCCCATCGTCTCGTTCGTGCGTGCGACACCGTGGCGGGCACGGATGCGCATCACCGCGGGCGGACTCGAGTGGCGGGTGGCGACGGCGCTCGACGTCGTCGGTCTGCGCGCGAGCCGTCACGTGGTGACGATCACGCGGGCGATGATCGCGGAGCTGGCCGAGCGGTTGCCGGGGATCGAAGCGCGGGCGGAGGTGCTCCCGAACGCGCTCGTCGCGCCACCGCGGGGCTTGCCGCGGCAGGCGGAGGCCCGCGCGAGCCTGCTCCAGGCGGCGGGCTGGCCCGAGGATTCGTGCGTCGTCGCCTGCGCCGGTGTGCTCAGCCAGCGCAAGAACGTCGGGTTGCTGCTGGATGCGTTGGCGCGCGTGCGAGACCCACGGTTACGCCTCGTGATCGTGGGAGACGGTCCCGCCCGCGAGGAGCTGGTTGCGCGCGCCGACGCTCTCGGCGTCACGGTCCGCGTGCGCTTCGCGGGGTGGCTCGACGAGCCGCTGCAGGTGGTGCTCGGCGCCGATCTCTTCGTCCTCCCGTCGCTTCACGAGGGCGCCTCGAACGCGCTGCTGGAAGCTTGGGGTGCTGGGCTGCCGGTGCTGGCAGCGCGCACCTCGGAGAGCGCAGAAGTACTGGGCGACGATGCGTTGCTCTTCGATGGGCAGCGACCGGACGATCTGGCACGGCGGCTGACGGCGTGGTGCGGAGATTCTCGGGCTCGCTCGGAGCTCGGCCGGATTTCCGCCGAGCGTGCGCACGCGCTCGCGTTCGATTGGGGCGAGCGCGCAGTCGCGCTGCTGGTGCGACTGGTCGGAGGCGAGCCGACCTGACGTTCGCCGTGGCGGGTGGCGAGTGGGACGGTTATTCTCCTGCGCTCACGTTTCGCCCGCTCTTCAGCTCCTGGAGAAAATTCGTATGTCGGACGCGCATCCTTCTCGATTCACCGGCGGTTCCCTCACCGATCACATTCGGGAGCGCATCGAAGCCGGCATTCCCGGCGCCAAGGCCAAGGTCGAAGGTGGCGGGGGTCACTTCACCATCGAAGTCGAATCCACGGCGTTTCAGGGCAAATCCACCCTCGAAAAGCAACGCTTGGTGTTCGGCACCATCACCGATCTGATGCAGGGGCACGACGCGCCCATCCACGCGGTGGATACGATGGTGACCCGCGTACCCACGGGCGCATGAGTGGCCCCCTCGAAGTCGAAGCGGATTTGACCACCCCTCGCCCCACGGTTAGCGTGGCGGCGCGTACCCGAAGATCGACCAAAACGTAGGAGAGGAAAGAGCACCATGGGCCTTCTCGACAAGTTTCTCGGCAAGAAAGACGCGCCCGCACCGAGCTACACCCCGCCGCCCGCGCCTCCGGCGCCGAGCGCACCGGCTGCGCACGCTCAGCCCCCGGCACCATCGGCTGGGGCGAAGGAAGTCCACGACCGCATCGACAACCTGGTGAAGAGCAACAAGGTCGTGCTCTTCATGAAGGGCTCGAAGCTCTTCCCGCAATGCGGCTTCTCGGCAGCGACGGTCGAGATCCTCAATCAGTACGGGGTGCCGTTCGCCGACGTGGACGTGCTCTCGGATCCCGGCATCCGGCAGGGAATCAAGGAATTCTCGCAGTGGCCGACGATCCCGCAGCTCTTCATCGACGGTAAGTTCGTGGGCGGCTGTGACATCGCCCGCGAGATGCACGCCAACGGCGAGCTCGCGGCATTGCTCAAAGGCGGCGGCGACAGCGCCCAGAACTGAGCGCGCGCGTCGCAGGAGCGACGACGGGGTCTGGCGAAAGCCAGACCCCGTTTCGTTTCACCGGATGCGCCTTCACCTCGGCGCGGCACTGCCAGGACGGGGCGGGCGTCTCGGGTTCGTTACGTCCCCCGCTCTCGGCGCCTCACCCCAGTCGCGCCTTCAGGCCATCGAGCTGCTTGGGCAGCTCCTCGGGAAGCTTCTTGCCGAATTCCTGGTGGAAATCACCCACCTGCGTGGCTTCGTCGCGCCAGACTTCGCGGTCCACCGAGAGCAGCCCGCCGACGGTCTTCGCGTCGATGGGCAGCTCGTCGGTGTCGAGGTCGGCGATGTGTGGCACGTAGCCGATCGGCGTTTCCTGGGCCTTGGTGCCGCCGTTCTTGCAGCGCTCGACGATCCAACGCAGCACCCGCACGTTCTCGCCGTAGCCCGGCCAGATGAAGCGGCCGTTCTCGTCGGTGCGGAACCAGTTGACGTGGAACACCTTGGGCGGACTGGGCACGTGGTCGCCCATCTTCAGCCAGTGCGACCAGTAATCACCCATGTTGTAGCCACAGAAGGGGAGCATCGCCATCGGATCGCGACGCACCACGCCCACCGCGCCGGTTTGCGCGGCGGTGGTCTCGGAAGCCATCGCCGAGCCCACGAAGACGCCGTGCTTCCAGTCGAACGATTCGTAGACCAGCGGCGCGGTGCGGGCACGCCGCCCGCCGAACAAGATGGCGCTGATGGGCACCCCCTGGGGATCGTCGAACTTGGAGTGCACCGACGGGCATTGACGAGCCGGCGTGGTGTAGCGGCTGTTGGGGTGCGCCGCCTTGTCCTTGCTTTCCGGCGTCCAGTGACGGCCTTGCCAATCGGTCGCCGTCGCGGGTGGATCGCCACCCATTCCCTCCCACCACGGGCAGCCGTCGTCGGTGAGCGCCACGTTGGTGAAGATGGAGTTGCGATGGAAGGTCAGCATCGCGTTGGGATTGGTCTTCATGCTGGTGCCGGGCGCCACGCCGAAGAAGCCAGCCTCGGGGTTGATCGCCCACAGCCGGCCGTCGGGGCCCTTGCGCATCCACGCGATGTCGTCGCCGACCGTCCACACCTTCCAGCCGAGCTTCTTCTGCGACTCGGGCGGAACCAGCATCGCGAGGTTGGTCTTGCCACAGGCACTGGGGAACGCGGCGGCGACGTAGCTGGTCTCGCCTTCCGGCGACTCGAGGCCGAGCAGCAGCATGTGCTCCGCCATCCACATCTCGTCGCGGCCCTGAACCGACGCGATGCGCAGCGCGAAGCACTTCTTGCCGAGGAGCGCGTTGCCGCCGTAGCCGGAACCGATCGACCAGATCTCGCGCGTCTCCGGGAAGTGGCAGATGAAGCGGCGATCGGGGGAGAGATCACCCAGGCTGTGCAGCCCGCGGCAGAAGTCGTCGGAGTTGCCGAGCTGGTCGAGCGCGGCCTTACCCATGCGGGTCATGATCCGCATGTTCACCACCACGTACGCGCTGTCGGTGATCTCGACTCCGATCTTCGAGAGCGGCGAACCGAGCGGCCCCATGCAATACGGCACCACGTACATGGTGCGGCCCTTCATGCAGCCGGCGTAGAGCGCCGAGAGCTGAGCCTTGGCATCCTGGGGCGCCATCCAGTTGTTGGTGGGGCCGGCGTCCTCGGGCTTGTGGGAGCAGATGAACGTGAGGTGCTCGGTGCGGGCGACGTCGTTGGGGTTCGAGCGGTGCAGGAAACTGTTCGGGTACTTCTTCTCGTTGAGGGGGATGAGCGTTCCGCTCCCGACCATCTCGCGGATCAGCCGCTCGTTCTCCTGATCCGATCCGTCGCACCAAACCACCTGATCGGGCTTGGTCAGCGCGGCACAGCTATCCACCCAGGCCTGCAACGTCGCGTTCATGGCTCGCCCCTTTGTTCACCTCGGCCATCGCATCCGCGGTGCTCGTGGGGATGCACCTGGCTGGGCCAGTCCCGGCCGCAACCGCGCAACGCGGGGGGCACTACGCGAGACGGGGGAGTGGATGCGGTGGGAAGTGAACGGTTTATGTCGCTCCGCGTCGAAATTAGCACACGGGCCCGGTGCCGGAAACGGTCGCCGAGGCGCGTTCGCAACGCCGCGGCCGCATCCTCGCGAGCGCTCGAAGGTCGGCGCGCTCATCTACACTGGTGCACTCGCCCCGGGGCGAGCTAGGGAGGAGTGAGTGAGATTCGACGCGGCAACGCCGGTTCGAGCGGCAGTCGGGCGGATGCTGCTGGCGCTGGTGTTTCTGGCGGGCGCCGCGCAAGCGATGTGGCCGGCCCGTGCCGCGGCGTCTGGCTATCCGAGCTCTTTGGCCGAGGCTCGCCGCATCCGCGAGTCGCTCGAAAAGGACATCGCCGACGAGCGCAACCAGCCGTCGCCACGTGCAAATCTGACCACGGCACGCGAGGACTACGCAGGGCTGCTGCGCGAGATCGAGACCTTGTTCCAGCGCGCCGCCGAGCTCGACGCCGATCAGATGTCGCGCACCCCGCGCGAGACCGCGGCGCGCAACGCGCTCGCCAAGCCGCTCGTCGTGCGCACGTTCCGGGGTGCCCCGAGCGCCGAGCAGATCAACGTGCTGTCGAGCGCGGCGCAAGACCTGCGGCGCAAGCTCGAGGTCCTCAAGGCCCGCCGCGCGGCGTTGGAGAGCGAGCGGGATTCCGGTTCACGAACGGAGCGCGAGCGCGTCGCCGCTCACCGCGCCGAAAGTGCAGCGCGTCTCACCGCATACCAGACCGAGCTGCCGCGCCTGCGCGATCAGGCAGGCGCGCTCGCGGAGCAGCAGGCCGTCGAGCTGCGGCTGCACGTGCTCGAGCTCACGCTCGAGCACGACGATCGTGTGCTCGCGTTCCTGGCGCGCCGAGGGGAGGTGATTCCCGCGCAGCTCGCGCTCGTGGATCTGGAGATCGAGGCAGCGGGGAAAGCCGTCGAGCGTGCCGATGCCGAGCTGCGCGCGGCCTGGACGGCAGAGAGCGCGGCGCTGGGCCGGGTGCAGAGGGAAACCGAAGCCGCGCGTCGCGAGGCCGCACGCGGCGTCGAGAGCGCGCTCGGAGAGTGGGATCGTTTGCTGCAAACGTGGCGTGCCGACTCGCTGCTCCTGGACAGCCGCACCGCCGCCCGCAAGCGCGAGCTCGCGGCGGTGCAGAGCGCGGGACTACGCGCCGATGCCGTCGAGGGCGCCAAGGCCCGGTTCGATCAATTGCGTGAGCGTTACGACAAGGGCCGTGCCGTGGGAATCGACACGGCTCCGCTCATCGAGCGCGGCCTCGAGCGCGTCGCCAAGGATCGCGAATCCTTCCTCGGCGGTGGGGAGCGAGATCGATGGCGTACCGCCCGCGCCGATGCGGTCACCTCCCTCGAAGACATCGAGACCCAGCTCGCAGACCTCGACGAGACCTGGCGCAGCACCGTCGCCAGCGCCCGCGACGCGTGGTTGGCGGCGAGCACTGGCGAGCCGCAGGCGCTCACCGAGCTCTGGGAGTCGGAAGAGCTTCCGATCTGGGAAGAGGCGCAGCGTCAGCGACGCGAATCGCTGCGCGCTCTCGACGATGCGCTTCGCGCCATCTCGGACGAGTACCAGGCGCGACTCGAACGCGCCGAGACCTTGGCCGGAATGCTCGAGGTCGAGGAGCGCTGGCTCGAGCGCCGGGCCCTGCTCACCCGAGCCCCCATGCCGAGCGTGCGCCGGGCCGTCAGCCAGGCGGGTTTGGACTATCGCGTGTGGACGGAGAGTGGCCGCGAGGTCCACTGGGGGGTGCTCGCGGGCCTCGTGCTGCTCGGGGTGTGCTGGCGTGTGGCGATCGCTCGCGTGCGGCAGGTGACGGCACGCTGGCTCGAGTCGCGCGGCGACGTGGATGCGAGCCAGCTCGAGGCGCGGCGCGCGTGGCGCACCGTGGGCCTGCGCGCATCCTGGGTTCCGATCGCGCCGCTGGTCGGGTGGCTCGCGGCTTCGGTCATCGATGCCGAGCCTGCCGAGGCCCAGGCGCTCGTCGAGGCGGGATGGATCGGCGCCGGTGTGATCGCGATCTACGCGTTGGTGCGTGGGCTGCTCACAGCGGTTCGCGACGAGCGCGCCAGCAAGCGCCATCGGCGCGTGGCGGCGGCGAGCGCGATCATCCTGCTCACGCTCGGCTTGCCGTACCACTACCTCGGCAGCATCCACTACGAAAACTGCAACCCGGATCTGACCGCGCTCTTGGGGCGATTGGTGCGGACCACGCTGGCGATCGCGATCGGGGTGGCGTTGATGTCACGCGCGTCGGTTCTGGCGCTGCTACCGGCACCGATGCGCGCGACGGCCGACAGACGGCTGCGGCCGATCCGGCTGCTCTTGCTCGTCGGGCTCGCGGTGACGCTGATCGCCGACTGGACCGGCTACGCGAAGCTCGCGAGTTGGAACTTCACCGCTGCGTTCGGGACCGTGGGAGTGTTGGTGGTGGGCATCGCTGCGGCGCGCACGGCCCTCAAAGCGCTCGCTTACGGCGCCGACGTGACGGTCACGGACGTGCTGGCCGAGGAGCGCCGCGCGTTCCTGCTGGAGCAGACGCGCACCGCGGTGGTGTTGCTCGCTGCCGGAGGGATCGTGTGGGGACTCCTCCTGGCGCTGCGGGTCGCGCCGGCCGACCTGCAGGCGTTGATGCTTCGGCACGTTTCGCCCATTCAGACCGAGGGCGGATCCGCGCTCCAGGTCGGCGCCGTGTGGTGGGCGTTCTTGATGCTGATCGCCACGGTGGTGGTGGCGCGCGCCTTGCGTGGGGTGCTCGACAAATTCGTCCTCGCGTGGGCAGGCGTGGAGCGCGACCTGCGTTACTCGATCTCCACCGTCACGCACTACCTGATCCTGTTCGTGGGCACCGCCAAGGCGCTCGGCAGGCTGGGCGTGGACCTCAAGGATCTGCAATGGCTGCTGGCTGCGGCGGGCGTGGGGATCGGCTTCGGCTTGCAGGAGATCATCTCCAACTTCGTGAGCGGGATCATCATCCTCTTCGAGCGTCCGCTGAAGATCGGCGACGTGGTCGAGGTGGACGGGCGGCCTGGTGAGGTCGTGGACGTGAGCATTCGCAGCACCACCGTGCGTACCCAGGACAACAAATTCGTGCTGGTGCCGAACAAGGAGATCATCACCCAGCGCCTCACCAACTTCACCGGAAGCGATCCCAAGCTTCGGATCGACGTGCCCATCGGGGTTGCGTACGGCACCGATACCGCCTTGGTGCGCGACACGCTGCTGGACGCGGCGCGCCGGCATGGCCGCGTGTTCAAGCGTCCGCCGCCCGACGTGCTGTTCACGCATCACGGCGAATCGAGCCTGGATTTCGTGCTGCGCGCGTGGGTGCACGTGAAAGACCGCGACGAGGTCGCGAGCGACTTGAGGTTCGCGATCGAGAGCGCGCTGCGCAGATTGAACATCGAGGTGCCGTTTCCGCAGCGCGTCGTGCACGTGGTGCCGACGGGTGCGATGGCGCTCGCCGACGCGCCGGATCGAGGCGGCGCCGACGAGGTCGGCGAGCGTGCTGCGCCCGACCCGCGGCGGCTCGCGTGAGCGCGCGCTTTCCGCGCGCCTTGCGTGAGATCTGCGCTCGGGTGGGGATCGTCGCCTCGTATCACGACGGGCTCGGTGAGCGGCGCGTGCCGTCCGTCGAGTCCGTTTTGGCCGTGCTGCGTGCCCGTGGCGTCGCCATCGAACGCGCGGAAGACGCGCAACGCCTGGACGCGGAGCTCGAGCGTCGCCGCTGGGCCACGCCCACCGATCCGTGCGTGGTGAGCTGGGGCGATGCGCCGGCGCTTCTCTCGCTGCGGCTGCCGGTGCGCGCGAGCCGCCGCCCATTGCGCGTCGTCGTGGGGGGAGAGGGTGGCGAACGGACGGCGTTCGAGGTACCCGCTAGCGAGCGCACGCAGCGCGGGACACGCACCATCGACGGCGTCGCGTACGTGGAGCTCGGGATCCGCGTTCCAGCCGCCGGCGGAATGGGAGTGCACGCGCTCACGATCGAGTGGGGCGACCGGCGTGCGGCGGCCACGTGGATCGCCGCACCTGCGCGTGCCCACGCGCTCGGCGGAAGGCACTCGATGGTGGTGGCGCCGCTCTTCGCGCTGCGCACGCGCTCGAGCTTCGGGGTGGGCGATCTCGGCGATCTGCGCCAGCTCGTCGCTTCCGTCGTTCGCTTGGGTGGTGACGGCGTCGCGATCCTGCCGATCCTCGCGACGTATCTGGACGAACCCTTCGACCCGAGCCCGTACGCGCCCGTCAGCCGGTTCTTCTGGAACGAGCTCTACCTCGATCTCGCATCGATACCGGAGGCCGAGCGCCGGCGTGACGGATCGCTGCGTCTCGCTTCGGCGGCAGCGCGCGAGGCTCACGGACTCGCCGTCGCGCGCGACGTCGAGTACCGACGCGCGATGCAATTCAAGCGCGCGTTCCTCACGGCTTGCGCATCACGGCTCTTCGCCTCGGGCGGCGAGCGCCGTGCTGCGTTCGAACGCTTCGTCGCGGCGGACCCGAGCGTCCTCGACTATGCGCGCTTTCGCGCCAACGTCGAGCGCCGCGGTGCGACTTGGCGTCGCTGGCCGGCCACGGAGCGCGACGGCGTGCTCGCCGACCTCACGCTCGGCGATTCGCGCGTCCGCTACCACGCCTACGTCCAGTGGCTCGCACGCGAGCAGCTCGAGCGGCTCGCGGCGCAGGTGCCTTCGAGCGCGTTGGGCGTGCTCTTCGACCATCCGGTGGGCGTCCACGCAGACGGCTTCGACGTCTGGCGGCATCGCGGTCTCTTCCTCGCAGGTTGCTCGTTGGGCGCACCACCCGACGAATTCTTCCGGTGTGGTCAACGCTGGGGTGTCGCAGCGCTCGACCCGGACTCCGTGGTCTCGCCCACGGGGCTCGGCTACCTGCGCCGCGCTCTCGCGTCGCCGATGGCCTTTGCAGCAGCGTTACGGATCGACCACGTGATGGGCCTGCACCGTACCTTCGTCATCCCTTCGGGCGCCGATCCCGCCGATGGCCTCTACGTGAGCATGCCGCACGAGCCGCTCTACGCCATGCTCTGTCTGGAGTCGGTTCGAAATCATTGTGCCCTGGTCGGGGAGGACCTGGGCACGGTACCTCCAGGAGTGCGTGCCACCATGCGGCGGCGCGGGCTCTCGCGAACGCGCGTCCTCGCGCTGGAGCTCGATGCTCGTTGCGACGACCCCTTGCCGCGACCCCCATCGCCGGACACGGCGCTCGCTTTCGCGACCCACGACATGGCGACTTTCGCGGGGTTTTGTGGTGCTCCCGACGTGGTCCAACGGCATCGGCTCGGTCTGCTCGAGGCAGCGGCCGCCCGGCGCGCACGCACCGAGCGCACCCAGCTCTTGCGCCGGCTGGCTTTCACGGCTTCCGTTCCGAGCGCCCACAGGCTCGTGCCAGGGGCGCGAGCCGCCATCCGTGATTTCTGCTGGCGATGGATGGCCGCCAGCCCGGCACGTCTCGTGCTTTTGAATCTCGAGGACCTCTGGCTCGAGACCGTACCCCACAACGTGCCCGGCACCGGTCTCGAGCATCCCAACTGGAGACACCGAAACCGCTTCACGCTGGAAGATCTTCTCGAAAACCGGCGGTGGACGGCGATGCTCGCGCGAGTGTTGGCGCGTAGCGGGAGCTGACACCGTCCTGGGAGCGCGATCCGTGATGTCCGCCCAACGCCCGCCCGCGTCGTCGCCCTCGCTTTCGTCGGAGAGCTTGCTCACCGAGTACGACCTGCACCTCTTCAACGAAGGCAACCACTTCCACCTTCACGACAAGCTCGGGGCGCATCTGCGCGAGCGCAACGGCGTGCCCGGCACGCAGTTCGCGGTGTGGGCGCCGAACGCGCGCTACGTGAGCGTGGTCGGCGACTGGAACGACTGGGATCGCGCGCGCAACCCGCTGGCACGCCGCGCGGACACCGGTATCTGGGAAGCCTTCCTCCCTGGCGTCGCGAAGGGCGCCGTCTACAAGTTCCACATCGCCTCGGGCGCCAGCGACTACCAGGTCGAGAAGGCCGATCCGCAGGGATTCCTGCACGAGGTACCGCCGCGCACGGCCTCGATCGTGTGGGACCTCGACTACGAATGGGGTGATGGCGAGTGGATGCGCACGCGCGCTGCGCGCAATGCCCTGGCAGCACCGATGTCGATGTACGAGCTGCACGTCGGCTCGTGGACGCGCGTTGCCGAGGAGGGGAATCGCTCGCTCACCTACCGCGAGCTCGCGCCCAAGCTCGTGGCGCACGTCCGGGAGCTGGGCTTCACCCACGTCGAGCTGATGCCGGTGATGGAGCACCCGCTGTTTCGCTCGTGGGGCTATCAGGTCACGGGTTACTTCGCGCCCACGCATCGGTTCGGTACGCCCCAGGACCTGATGTTCCTGATCGACACGCTTCACCAGGCCGGCATCGGCGTGATCCTCGACTGGGTACCCGCTCACTTCCCCAGCGACGAGCACGGCCTCGGCTACTTCGACGGCACCTATCTCTACGAGCACGCCGACCCGCGGCAGGGCTTCCACCCCGACTGGAAGAGCCTGATCTTCAACTACGGGCGCCACGAGGTGCGTTCGTTCTTGCTGTCGAGCGCCTTCTTCTGGCTGGAGCGGTACCACGCCGATGGGCTGCGCGTGGACGGCGTCGCCTCGATGCTCTACCTCGATTACTCGCGCCAGGAAGGCGAATGGATCCCGAACCCGTACGGCGGTCGCGAGAACGTCGACGCCATCGAGCTGATGCGGCGTCTCAACGCGATGGTCTACGAACGTTTTCCGGACGTGCAGACCATCGCCGAAGAATCGACGTCGTGGCCGATGGTGTCGCGCCCCGCGTACGTGGGTGGACTGGGCTTCGGCCTCAAGTGGGACATGGGCTGGATGCACGACACCCTCGAGTACTTCGCCCTCGATCCCATCCACCGCAAGTTCCACCACAACCAGCTCACCTTC
>CAYVDO010000065.1:8213-25929 GCA_964450125.1 uncultured bacterium | reverse complement strand
CTCGCTACGCTCGTCGGCGCGCCGCTGGCGCGTGCCTTTTTCAGCAGCCTGCTAAGACGTCGCAACGGCGGCGGACGGCTCGGAAGCGCTCGAGAACCTCGCCGTGCGCATGCCCGAGCTCTTGGTCTCGGACATCAACATGCCCGTGCTCGACGGCTTCACGCTGCTCGAGCGGTTGCGCGAGCGCGGGGCGACGAGCGCTACGGCGACCGGCGTATCGTGCTGGCGGCGCCCGAGTCCGCGCCGGTGGCGGGTGTTGCGGATCGACTCGAAACCGCGCTACGGAGTCTGCTCGACAACGCGCTCGATTTCGCCGGCCCCGGCGGTGAGGTGAACGTGACCATCGAGATGGAAGCGAGCGCGGTGCGGGTGGGGGTGGAAGACGACGGACCTGGAATCGCTGCAGATGTGTTGCCTCGGGTCTTCGATCGATTCTTCACCACTCGCGGCACCAAGCGGGGCACGGGACTCGGCCTCGCGCTGGTACGGGCGATCGCCGAAGGCCAAGGTGGTACCGTGCGCGTGACCTCGGCTCCCGAGCGCGGAGCGACGTTCGAGCTCACGGTGCCGCGATGACGATCGAGGACGCCGACACCGCACCCAGCCGCTGGCGCGCCGAGGCCGCGGCGCTCAGGGCCGCGCGCTGGCGCGGTTGGCCGCGCCGTTTCGTGGGCTGGGCGTTTCGGCGTGCGCTCCTCGACGGCGACGAGCTCACGGAGTTCCGAGAGCACGCACGGGCCATGAGCAGCGGCTTCGGGCGCCTCACCGCCGCGGTCGCCAGCGTGTTGCTCCTCGGGCTCTGGCCGCTCGATTGGTGGATCTATCCCGCCGGTGACCGTCGCGCGTGGCTCTCGGCGGCGTGGCGCGTGTTGGCCGCGGCCGTGCTCTTGGGATGCCTGCGCATCGCGGAACAGCGCGAGCGGCGACGCAAGAGCGCGACACCGGTGTGGATAGCGGCGTCGTTGCTCGCCGTGGGGATCTCGTATCTGGTCGCAGGCGAGCTGGGCGATCCGACGACGCCGTGGATCCACACATCGCTCCTGGTGCCGGTCCTCAGTGTGCCGATGCTGGTGGGGCTGGTGGAGCGCTCGGCGTTCACGCTGGCGCTCGCGGGCACGGCGCAGCTCGCGTACTACGCGCCGCATCCCGATTACCTCGACTCGCCGTACGTGGCTGCGATCTTCGGCTCGCTCACCGCGTCCTGCGTGACCAGCGTCGTGCTCGGCCATGCGCTCTTCGTCTTGACGCGGCGCGATTTCGAATCGCGCGTGGACTTGCGGCGCTTGAGCCGCACCGACGCGCTCACGGGTGTCTGGAACCGCAGCTATTTCCTGGAGCGCGCCGAGGTCGAGGTGCTGCGGGCGCGGCGAAGCGAGACTCCGCTCGCGGTGCTGCTGGTCGATCTCGACCGGTTCAAGTCGATCAACGATCGCTACGGCCATGCCACCGGGGATGCGGTGCTGGTCGATTTCGTTGCGCGCGCGCAACAGGTGTTGCGGCGCACCGACGTGATGGGGAGGCTGGGCGGCGAGGAGTTCGCGGTGCTGCTGACCGATACGCCGCTGGTGACGGCCGTGGAAGCGGCCGAGCGGCTGCGACGCGAGGTCGAGGAGGAGCAGCCCGCAGGCGCCCTCGCGGGCAAACCATCGCCACGCTACACGGTGAGCATCGGTTGTGCCGCGTTTCACCACGACGACGCCAACGTGGATGGGATCTTGATGCGTGCGGACCTCGCGCTCTATCAAGCCAAGGGCTTCGGTCGCAATCGCGTGGTGAGCGAGCCCAGCGGCTCCCCCGGCGCCATCGGCTGAACGGCGTGCGACCGCGCCGCGCGCGCGGCGATTCACGGACGTTTCACACCGAGTTGCGCACGCGTTTCATCTCGCGGCGCGATCTTTCTCCGTGCGCACGTTGCGCCACACACGGAGGAAGCCATGTACGTCGTCCTTCGATCGCTGGCTCAGGCGCTGGTTCTCGCGGGATTGGTGACCGCGCATTCCTTTCCAGGTTGCTGTCTCGCGGCCGCGAGCGGAACGCAGGCCCGCGACGTCGCGTCGAGCCGAGGTGCGCCGTGAGCGCGGCTGCTGCTCGGCAGCGATACCCGGACACGACGCGCAAGGCACCACCGCGCGCTCTCGATTGGCCGCGTCTCATCGGCAACGTCGCGCTCATCCTGCTCTTCGCGGCGTACCTGTGCGCCGCACCCGGATGCATCGCCGCTGCGCCGTTCTAACCTGCTTCATTCAAGAGCGGTGCCCCGTGGCCGCGACGGAGGGCGGCCCTCCACGTTGCTTGCGCGCGCGGCCGTGTGGAGGGCGACGCTCCGTCGGCGCCACCGCGGCGATCGAATCCGTGCGCTCGACGCCTAGGGCGGCCGGATCGTAGAGGTGGGCGTCGCGGCCGCCCGCGCGGCTTCGGCTTTGCACGAGATCTGCGTCAGCGCTGCACGGATCGTCGTGAGGCGAATGCCACGACGTGGGGGTGATGGCGTCCGGATTCGACCTCGAATCGCGCCCAGCGCTGCGTGCCACCAGCCGTGCGCTGGGGCTCGCGTCCGCGCTCTGCATCGCGTACGTGTTCGTGCGGGCACGCATCGAGCGTGACTTCGCGTTCGTGTTCCTGCTCTGGAATCTGTTGCTCGCGTGGGTGCCGTGGAGGTGTGCGCTGGCGGCGGCGCGCACGGATGGTTGGCGAAGCGCGCTGTGGCTCGCCACCTGGCTCGCGTTCCTGCCCAACTCGTACTACGTCGTCACCGACCTCCGTCACGTCACGCACTCGCCGCAATCGATCAACTGGGTGGATCTGATGGCGGTGGTCTGGTGCGCCTGGACCAGCGCCATGTTCGGCTTCGCGTCGCTGGTCTTGGTTCAGCACCGGGTTGCGCGTGCGCACGGCACCGTCAGCGGCTGGATCACGGCGCTCGGTGCGCTGGCGCTCTCCGGCTTCGGCGTCTACCTCGGCCGCTTCCGGCGCTGGAACAGCTGGGACGCGCTCCTCGATCCGCTCGCATTGTTCTCCGACGTGTGGACGCAGGTGCGTCATCCCTTTCGCTACGCCGTGGGCACGAGCTTCTCGATCACCTTCGCGGCCTTCGTCATCACGACCTACCTCGCCATCGTCGCGATCGCGCGATTGCGTGCGGATCTCGAGGTCGACCGCGCCACGTAGTTCGTCCGCGAGGTGCGCTTTCTCTGGCGGGTGTCGAAGCCTACCGGCCGTCTGGTTGAACGACGGACGCGCCGCTTTCCATAATGAATTTCGGAGCGACGCACCCGAACACGAGGGGAGATCACGAGCCCATGCCGCAAGCCGACGCCACCGAATCCGTGAGCCCGCTGCCGGTCGTCGATCGCGCCGCCTACTGGGGCCAGCAGCTCGCGCTGTGGGCCCAGAGCATCGCCCTCACGGAAACGGCTCGCCGCGTCTCGCGCCAACCGCCTCCGGATATCCCCAAGCACGCCTTCCGGCAGGTGACCCGGCGCTTTCTCGGTTTGCTCCGCGAGGATCTCGAGAACGTCACAGCGGGCAACTATCCGCGCGACCTCCTGTTCCAGATCCCGATGCGGCAATACGCGACGCGCTTGCCGCTCATCCTCGCCGACGCGCCCAACATCCTGAAGCGCATTCGGCGCGAGGATTATCGCGACCTGCCCACAACGGTGGATCTCGATCGCTATCCGCCGTACTACCGGCGCACGTTCCACTGGCAGACCGACGGCTACTTCAGCCGCCGCTCGGCCGAGCTCTACGACGTGGGCGTCGAGATCCTGTTCCGCGGCACCGCGGACATCATGCGCCGCCAGATCATCCCGCCGGTCACGCGATTCTTGCGCGAACGCGGCAAGGCCGAGGGCGTGACGCGGCTCTTGGACATCGCATGCGGCACCGGGCGCGCGTTGAGCCAGCTCGCGGCCAGCCATCCGGCCCTGCGCTATTTCGGGGTCGATCTGAGCCCGTACTACGTGCAGGTCGCCCGCAAGAACCTGGGCCACGTGGAGGACGTGTCGCTGCTCGCGGAGAACGCCGAGCACCTGCCGTTCGTGGACGGCTATTTCGACATCGTCACCAGCGTCTATCTGTTTCACGAGCTGCCGCGGAACGCGCGCCGGAACGTGGTGCGCGAGATGTTTCGAGTGCTCGAGCCGGGCGGGCTTCTCGTGATCGAGGATTCGGCGCAGATCTCCGACAGCCCCGAGCTGGCGCCGATGCTCGCCGGCTTTGCCAAGGAGTTTCACGAGCCCTTCTACCGCGACTACACCGAGGACGATCTCGCCACGATGCTCGCCGAGGAGGGCTTCGAGGTGACGTCGTCCCAGCCGAAGCTGGTGGCGAAGGTGGTCGTGGCGCGGAAGCCGGCCGTCGCACGTGCCGCGGCCATCGACCGACGCAGGCGCGATCGAAGCGCGGCGGCACGCACCGCTCGTTCGACGAAGGCCCGGCCGCGTCCGGGCGCGGGTGCCAAGCGCGGCCCTACGCTTCGTCCGGCTCCTCGCACCGCAGGATGAGATTGCGCCGCCTCATACAGAGAGTGTCAGCCCCTCGTCCGTGAAGTGGCGGTCGAACGCGAAGACGTCGGCGATCCGTTCCTGCCGGATCACCACGAACGACACGGCATCGACCAGGCTCAGCGTCGTGAGATCTCTACGCGACAGCAGCTCGAGTCCCTGCTCGTGAAGCTCCGCATCCACCCAGCGGACCGATAAGAGCGGCGCGAAGTCCGTCCGGAACGCTCGCGCCGCCGACAGACCAACGCGTCGCCCCAGGAGAGCGTACGTTTCGACCAGCACGTACGACGACGTGACGAGGGGAGCACGAAGCGTGCGCAGCCGCGCGAAGCTGGCGGCGGCCGCAAGGTGTGAGCGATCCGACGACACCAAAAGCGCGAACAACGCCGAAGTGTCGACGAACACGCGACTCATTCGAAGGCGTCTTCGAGATAGCGGTCATGTTCAGTGGCGACGTCGCGCGCCTCGTCCCGATCTTTGAACGAGCCGACGCACCTGGCCGCCGCCTCATAAGCGTCGTCCGATTCATTGAGTCGGTCCGCTATGCCCCGGTCGATGCAGCGGCGAATCACCTCAGCCATCGACACACCGTCTCGAGCTGCGACCTTGCGCAACTGCCGGACTTGCTGATCGGTGAGCTGAACCTGAGTGCGGATCATTTGCGATGAAGTGTAAGCACTGCATGATGGCACGACAAGGATAGGCGGAGCACCAAGGGTGCTCACCCGGGTGCCTTGCGCGCCCGTTTGCCGCCTCGCCGTCGCCAATCACGCATACCGCCGGGGAGGTTTCACGTCATCGTGCGCGGCGTGGAAGGCGCGCGCGGCGCGAAGCAGGTTCCGGTATATTCGACGTCCATGCTCCGCCGATGCTCGTTCTCCCCGAGTCGGTCGACGGGAATTCGTCCATGCATCGGGGAGAATCATGCACGCGACTTGGCCGCGGCAGCTCGTCACGACGCTGCTTTCCATCGCGCTGATCGGTGTCACCGGGTGTAGCGGCGGCGATGATGCCCCCGCGCCGCCTCCACCGCCTTCGTCCCTCGCTCTCGACGTCGTTTTTCCACCGCCGCGCTCGCTCTACGAGGGCGATGAGATCACGGTGCGCGGCACGACCGTCGGGTCGCCCACGGTGGAGTTGGTCGAGGTCGCCGGCGTGGCCGCGACGTCCACCGACGGCTTTCGCACCTGGCAGGTCACGCTGCCTCTCGCGCAAGGCGACACGACCATCGACGTGCGAGCCCGCGGCGCGATCGACGGTGCCCCGCGGGAAGAGCACACCGAGCGCGCGGTGAGCGCGCACCCGCTCCTCGACAGCCCACGAGCGATCGAGGTCGAACGGGCGCACGACGCCTGGGTGGTCGAGACGGGTTCTGGGCTGCTCGTGATCGATCGTGCGACGGGCGCGCGCCGGCGCGTTCCTGTCGGCGGAAATCTCACAGGCATCGACGGTCCCGGTCAGCGCGCGTTTCTGGTCGGATGCGGGGGCCGTGGGAACCTCTGCTCCATTGCCGTCGTCTCACTCCTCGATGGTTCGCAGCTCTTCGACCTCTTCATCGGCTGGGCCTCGAGCAGCGTTGCGGTCGACGAGGCGCGAGAGCGCGTCATCCACCACGACTCGAGCGAGTACCTTCGTCTTTACGCGGCCGATCTCTCGACCGGTGCAGAGACGCTGGTGTGGAAGTCGGCGGACGATCCTGCGTATGGAAGCTACGGTCCGATTGCGTTCGACGCGGCCCACGACCGCGTCCTCGGCACCGATGGGCATCGCCCCGGGCGGTTTCTCGCCGGTCTCGATCTCGGCACCGGCGTCGAGGAGGTCCTGTCACCGTCGGGGACCGAGGCGGGAGCGGATTTCGACAATGCGTCGAAGCTCTGCGTCACGGCGGCCGGCGAGCGCCTCTACGCCGCGAGCCGTCCCGATGCCGACGCGACCGCGCGCACCGTTCTCGCCGTGGATCTCGCGACCGGCGAGCGGCACGAGCTGAGCGGACCGTCGCGCGGTACGGGCGTCGCGCTGGGAGAGACGAGCGGCCTCGCGCTCGAGGAGTCGAAGAGCCGCTTGCTGGCGGCGCACCCCACCGAGCAGGCGATCGTGGGGATCGATCTCACGAGCGGCGATCGATCGATCGTCCTTGCCGATCGCATCGGTGAAGGGCCGCCGCTCGCCGGTGGGCCTTTCACGGTGGACCGAGACGCAGGTCGCGCTTACCTGGTGTCGGGCCGCCGCGTGCTGGAGATCGACCTCGCGACCGGCGACCGGCGCGTCGTCACCGACGACGCGGACGGTGCCAAGCCGCAAGTGTGCGAGCCATCCGCGATCACGGCGCTCGGCGATCGTTTGTGGGTGGCTGCATATGGCCTCTGTGGAGGTCCCAAAGGCACGATCCCGCTCGTGGAGGTGGATCGGCGGACGGGAATCCGAACGCTGATCTCCGCGGATGCGCGAGGGGAAGGTCCTGGTCTCAAGGCGGTGTCCGGGATCGCGTTCGACGGCGGCGGGCGGCTCTTCGCCGTCGACCCCTCCCTCGATGCGCTCTTCGCCGTCGACTTCGACACCGGCGATCGCCACCTCGTGACAGACGGCACGCGCGGCACCGGGCCCGCGATGGGTGAGGTCGCTTCGATTCAGTACGACCTCGCTCGTGCGCGGCCGATCGTGGGCGGCGGTGAAGGCCTCTTCGCGGTGGATCCCGCGACCGGCGACCGCGTGCTGCTCGCGCCGCCGGCCGTTGCGGATGATGGAAGTCTCGTTCGTCCTGGATCGATCAGTCTGGACGCGACGGGCCAGCGCGCGTGGTTCACGGACGGCGAGCGTATCGCCGAGGCGGATCTCACCCAGGGCACGAGCAGGGTGCTACCCGGGCGGTTCAGGAACCTCGACGGCCTTGCTGCCGCGCCCGGTGCGAAGGCGCTGGTGGGCTGGAACGACTACGATCTGCACGCGGTCTTCGCGATCGATCCATGGACTGCGGAGACCGCGGTGATCTCCCGCTGATCCTCCCGGTCGTGCCGCCCAAGGGATGGCACAATAAGCGGATCTGATGCGCGTCCGTGAGCGGCGCGCCCTGGCATACCATCGCGTGCCGCTTTCGGTCGCCATGTTCTACCGCGCGATGGACGTCCAGGCCGATCTCGCGCGCAGCGGCCGTCATCGAGTACCGATCCCCGACCTGATCATCGCCGCGGCGGCCGAGTGCGCCGGACCCGTGGTGCTGCACTACGACGCGGATTCCGACACCATCGCCGCCGTATCACGGCAATCGACCGAGTGGGTCGTGCCACGCGGCTCCGTGCCCTGAAGTGGGCGCGTCGAGGGACCGACGCGCCTCCATCGGCTGGATGGCCAGCGCCTTCGGAAGCTCACGCCGATGCACATGTGCGGACCGACGCCGAAGGGGAAGCGCTCCCGAGCCGCCTGCACAGCATTCATCCACGAGTCCTACGCAGGCATCTCAGAGCTGGATGCCGCTCACCACGCTGGCGCGGGCGAGGTCCAGGTGGATCACGCGCCCGCGATCGTCACCCAGCGCGAGGTGCGTCCGGCTCAAGCGCGGCGTCACGGCCGTCGTTCCCGCGAGCCGGACTTCGAGGCGCGCGTTGCGACCGCCCTCGTCGCGGGCAGCCAGATCACTCACGACCGCACGGCTGACGCCGGGAAGTGCTCTGGGCGCGGAGTCGCCTGCCGGCATGTGAACCGTCTGAACCAGCCATCGCCCGCAGATGCGGGCCGGCCCGAGGTGCTCGCCTTCGTCCGGCGGCTCGACCTCGACTCGACCGGTCTCGACCAGCAGGTGCGGCCGCGCACCAGCCTCGCCGGGAATGAGCACCCGCCCGTCGGCGGCCAGCGCGAGGCTCGAGCCCGAAGCCGTGCCACGCGGAGCAGTGAGCGGCTTCCCCACAGGAAGGTGCTTCCGCGCGCGCACCGCGAGCTTTCGCATGTCGAGCTTCCAGACCTGCGGGTCGTCTCCGCCGAATAGGAAGCTCGCGATGCCCGTCGAGCGGGCTCCTCGCGTCGAGCCGCCACGACCGGCTGCCACGTTCCCGGCAAGACGCGAGCGATCCGGTCGCGGCGTGCTCTTCGAACAGCATCCAGCCTGGCGCCGTGAGCAGCACGCCTCAGGTCTCACCCGGGGGGGGCGAGTCGTCTCCGTCGCGGGCTGTGGGTGGTTGCGCCTTCGCGCGAGGGGATCGCCGCGCCGCGCGATCGCGCAGGTGATTCAAGAGCGGATCCTGTAGGTCCTGCGACGCGAGCCAGGCTAGCTCCTCGTCCAGCGTCATCGATTCGATCGCCGCCGAGAGCCGCTCGCGCTCGGCGCGCATCAGCGCCACCGCGTCGAAGCCCTTCGCCTTGCTACTCATCGCTCAACACCTCCCGCGGCGTTCGAATCTCGATCATCGGGTAGCCCATGCGCAGATTCACCGAGTTGTAGCCGTGAATCCGCTTCAGGTTCACGATGTGCTTGAAGTTCCAGCTCACGACGACGTCGACGCGGGCCACCGTTGCGATGGCGATGTGCTGGGCGTCGGCCCGCTCTCTGGGCATCGCGACGGCGGCGGCCATGTAGGCGTCCGCCAAGTCCATCGCTTCGGCGTCGAGCTGAACCAGATCGATGTGTGCCTCCGGCACAGCGGCAAGGCGCATACGCACTGCCGGTGGTGCGGCCGCCAGCTCCTGGATCGTCAGGCTCGACAAGACGAGCAGACGCTCACCTTGGGCGAAGCTCTCCATGAGGCGAGTCGAGTACTCCGTGAACTCTACGTCCTCGCATCCGCCCACGACCGAACTGTCGGTGTAGATCCGGACCTTCATGTGCCCATCCTATCTCGATCCGGATGCCCACCGGACGCTGACCGATGCGTGGTGAGGGCGCGAAGCGCGGGCTGGGATACCAGACGATGTTGAAGCTCATCGTCCGCGACCACATCCACGAGTACTGAGGAAACCCTCGCCACCGAAGGAGCGGTGGCGCTCCCGGTCGTGCCGCCCAAGGGATGGCACAATACGGGGTACTTCGGGTGGTACACGAGCCGCTCATGGGGTGAGCGCCGCACGCGCGTCGAGTAGCTGCTCGCTCGCGAGCCAGCGCTCCGCTGGCGTCATCCGGTACCAATCGACCCACTCCGGCTCACAGACGTCGTCCGGTTCGATCACGGGACGCAGCCTCACAGGCTGCTGATCCGCTTGGGATGACGGAGCGTGCGCCCTCCACTGCTCGAGGGCGCGTAATCTGCGTCGCCGACAGTCCCGATGCCTTCTGACCCGCCCCAGCCTGCGGCTCTTCGCGGCCGACCCTTCCCTCGACGCGCTCTTCGCCGTCGACTTCGACACCGGCGATCGCCACCTCGTGACGGATCGCACGCGAGGCGCCGTGCCCGGATCGAAAGCTCGGGTGGGCTGGAACGACAACGACCTGCACGCGGTACTCGTGATCGACCCGGTTACTGGTGTGCCAGCGGTCATCTTCCGCTGATGCTCACGCCTATCGGGCCGATTCCTCTGCGTCGTCGTCCCGATCGCGCGCCGCTCGCGCCGAGGCGGTCGTCGACTCCGCTGTGTCTCGTCGCTCGTCGCGCGCGTCCTCGTCCGCGTCTTCGAACCTGCGGACGAGGTCGGGCACCACGGGCGGCGGCGTGCCCTTCCGGTAGCGCCAGTAGAGCTCAGCCGCCTGCGGATTCTTGTCGATCTCCGACCAGTCGAAGCCTCGGGACATGGCAGTCAGCTCGTTCTCCGGCCCGGTGTAAACGACGTCGGGAAAACGCCGCGCCTCGCGCACGAACGGGGTGTCGTTGGGCCGAGTCGTGAAGACGTCGTACATGCCCGTGGCCTTGTCGTCCCAGCGGTGCATCGGCGCCGAGCCCAGGATCAGCTCGATGGTCTTGTGGATGTTGGGCATGGAGTAGAGGACGCTCGAGGTGTAGTTCCGCTTCACCCACGGCCCCGCCGCCACCATCGGGCAGCGGTGCTTCTCGACGTGGTCGTAGCCGTGCTGCGAGTCGTCCTCGAAGATCACCACCAGCGACTCGTTCCAGACCGGGCTGTGGGAGATGGTGTCGACCACCATGCCCACCGCCTCATCGTTGTCCGCCACCCACGCCTCGGGCACGAGCTGGCCCACCGAGAGCCCAAAGCCGTGGTTGTTGGGCAGGAAGATCCACGAGAAGGCCGGCACCGTGCCGTTGGCGACGCTGGCGCCGAACTCGCGCTGGAACTGCAAGGCGCGGTCGTGGTCCTTGAATTTCGAGTCGAGCAGGAACGGGTAGTCGAGGAGGATGTTGCCGCGGTAGCGGTCGAGGAGGCTCAGGCCGAAGTTCTCGGCACCGCCGAAGCCGTACGCGAAGATCCCTTGCTCGATCAGGTGTGGCATGAAGAAGCGTGATTCGGGGATGGTGCCCGGCGTCAGGCTGACGGCGGGATCGGAGAGCCCGAAGCCTGCGTAGTCGAGCACCCACACCTTCTCCACCCAATCCGGCTCGATGCCGGCGGCGGCCCATTGGTGGCCGTCGATCGAGCTCTCGCTGTCGCAGTAGAAGTTGTCGAAGAGCGTGTACTCGCGCGCCAGCTTGCGCTGGTTGGGGATCACGTCCTCGGTCCAGAGCGTGTAGCTCGGCTCGCCGTCGCCCTTGCCGAGGTCGCCGTACGCGGAGTCGTAGGTGAAGTTCTCCTTGATGATGAAGAAGACGTGCTTGATCGGCGAGCGGCCGGTGGCGTCCGGGCTCGGCAGCGCGGTGTCGTTTCCTTTCGAGAGATCGAAGTAGCGCGACTGCCGATCGTTGTTCTCGGCCACGATCGCCGTGAGCTTCTCGAGCCGTTCCGCGGACGGGACGGGGGTTGAGAAGAGCGAGCCGAAGAGCTGGCGTCCCACCGGGTCGGTGCTCGCGAAGTCGTCGGTGCCGTTCACGAACGTGGTGGGGCCGTCGCCGCGCCCCTTGCCGTTCAGCACGTAGAGCGTCTGCGCGTCCGGTGAGAGTGCGACGTCGGTCGGATACCACTCGGTGGGGATCGTGCCGCGCACCGCGCCGGTGGCCACGTCCACCACCGCCACGAGGTTCTCGCCCGCGCCGGCGACGTAGAGCGTCTTGCCGTCCGGAGTGAGTGTCATCAGCGTGGGATAGATGCCCTTGAGCGCGGCGGCATCGCCGTGGAGCGAGATCCGGCGGGTGACGGCGAGGGTGCTGGCGTCGATCTCGACGATCTCGTCGGTCTTGTTGCAGGCGACCAGCACCCGCTTGCCGTTCGGCGTGACCGCGATCCCCTCGGGACCGAGGCCGACGTGGATGGTTCCGAGCGAGGCGTTCGTGTCGACGTCGATCGCGGTCACGGTGTCGCCTTGGGCCGGGTTCGGCACCGTCGCGATGTTCGACGCGAAGAGCCTCTTGCCGTTCGGCGTCAACGCCAGCGCGTAGGGTTCGGGTGCGGTGGCGATGTCGGTTACGGCACCGGTCGCCAGATCGAGGCGCGCGACCTTCTTCTGGATGAAGCAGCTCGTGAAGAGCTGCGTCTCGTCGAGCGAGAGCACCACGTCGGTGGTGTAGCAGTCGTGAAGCTCCCAGAGCCGGTCGAACGTCGCGTGCCCGTCGGCGTCGAACCGGTAGCGCTGGATGGTGCGGTCGTAGCCGCCGGCGGCGTAGAGAAAGGCACCCGCGGCATCGAATCGCAGCCCCAGGTGCATCGAGCGGCGCTGCATGGGCACTTCCTGCACGACCTCCATCGCCCGGAGATCGACGATGCGCATCCGCTCTTCCTTGGCGCGGTGATTCGCCGGATCCTTGATGGTGCCGAAACCGTTCTCGTTCACCGCGGCAAACCGGCCGCCCGGATGAACGGCGATGCGCGTGGGGAAGGTGCCGAGGCGGACGGCGGGCGCTGCGGGCCGGATCAGGCGCCCGTTGACGAGGATGTTGGTCTGACCGGTGCTGGAGGTGGGGCGCGCGAACGCGAGCTCGTTGGCGACCGGCACGACGGGCGCGCGGCAACGACCAGTCGAGCAGACCGCGTCGCCGGCGCAATCCAGCGCGGATTGGCATGCGGATCGGCCCTCGTCGCAAGCCATTCCGGCGATCAGCACGAGCACCAGCAACGCGAGCGCAGCGACGCGGGTGCGTAGGACGTCTTCAGACACCATGGCGTGCTCCTCGGTGGCCTGGCTCGATCGAGGCCAGCGCCGCCGAGGATGCAACAAAGCAGCGTCGAGTGACGACCCCGTGACGTGCGCAGCCTCGCGAAAGCGTCGCTTACGCTCGGCCTCGCCTACGGATTGGCGAGTCTGCGTCGCGAGCTATCCTTCACTTCGATCCGTGATCTCGCTCGGATCGAGGCGCCCTCTCCCGCGTCTCGACAACCGCCGTCGGTTCTAGGTCAGGGAGAATGCGCCGTGGAACGAAGCATTCGAAGTCTCGATCGCGCCTGTGATCGTCGTCAGGTTCGCTGCGCTCGGTACGTGCTTGCGCTGGTGGTTGCGCTCGCGGGCGGCTGTGGCTCGCGCGACGCGCAGCCTGAGACCCCGCCAACTCGACCGCCGCCGTTGCCTCCGCCACCGCAGCGGGATTCCCGGTGGCTTGCGCCGGCGATCGTGTCGAGCACCAACACCTCGGACGCGTCCGGTATGCCTTGCTTTCCCGCGCCGGCGATCGACGGTGCGGGGCGCGCGATGGTGGCGTGGTTCCAGAACGAGCCCGAGATGGGTCCCTTCGGGCCGATGCAGGCGGTGATGGCGAGCCGCTTCGCCCCGGGGCAGGGCTGGACCGCGCCGCAGTCGCTGGCGTCCGGCATCTTCTTCAATGGCGGCGAGCCCCCTCGGGTGGCGATGGACGAGAGCGGTCACGCGCTGGTCGCGTGGCTCGAGACCGATCTGCCGCAGAGTCGTGTGCGGGCGCGCGCGTTCGATCCGGTACTTGGTTGGGCGGACGTCGTGGAGCTGGAAAGTGCGCTCTCCGAGCCGCGGCAACTGCTCGCTGGGGTCGCGGTAGACGCGTCGCCGGATGGAAACTTCGTGGCGACGTGGAAGCTCGATCGACCGAGCGTCGGGGTACGCGGCGCGCGTTGGACGCCCGAATCCGGGTTCTCCGAAGTCTCGACCTTTCGCCCCAATTTGCCGACTTTCAGCTATTCGGTGGGGCTCGATGTCGCTCGCGGCGGTGCGGCGATCCTCGCGGTGATGGAGCCCGTTCCGGAGATCGACGGATCGCAGCTCATCACCCGTCGCGCCGCCCCGAATTCGGCCTTCGGTGCAGACGAGCCCCTGACCGACGTGGATTGGAACTGGGACGGGTCGTTTCGCCTCGCGCTCGATGAGGCAGGCCACGGGCACGCGCTGGTGACCGAAGGAAACGGCACCGGCTGGTGGTCGCTCGCGCTTTTTCGCGAGTCCGTCGGCGGCGGCTGGGAGGTGCGCCACGTCCAGACGGGAGATTGCTGTGCGCCGCCACGCGCCGCTCTGGCCATCGCCGACGACGGCTCGGCCATGACCGTGTTCACGGACTCGTACGCGCAGATTCATGCGGTTCGTGTTGGTAGCGCGGGCCGCGGAGTCGAGTCGAAGGTGATCGACAGCTCGTACGGGGACGACACGGTCTGGTTCGCGACGACGCTGGCGGGCCTGCCCGACGGCCGCGCCGTCGCGCTGTGGGGGCGCAACCAAACCAACGGTACGACCGCCAAGCTCGTGAGCCGCTTCTACGAGCCGGGAGAGGGCTGGAGCCCGACGGAGGAAATCCCGGACCTCCGTCGCGTTCCGGGCATCGGCTATCTGCAGTTGGTGGCGAACGCCGCGGGAGACTCGCTCGCCACGTGGTGCGAGGACATCGAACCATCCCCCGCGGCGGGCATCTACGACATCCGAGTGTTCGCAGCGTTTCGCCCTGCGGACGAGTGAGCTCGCGAAGGCGAGCGGGGTCACGGTCCAGCTTTCACGAAGCGCTCCTCGGCGGCCCGGCTCGAACGAGGCCGGCGCCGCCGAGGATGCATCAGATCAGCACAGCGTGACGACCCCGTGACGCAAGGCCGCTGCACGCAGCGCCTCGCCGGTTCAGCTCGCCAGTGGCTTGCGGCCGAAGACGCGCACGCTCGCGATCTTGCCTTCGAGCTGCTTCGCGAGACCCAGGATCGTCTCTCGCGTGGGCGGCAAGCCGAGCTTCTGAAGCATCGCCATCAGCTCGCCCTGGGCGTCCGAGGCGAAGCCCACCAGGGATTCGGCGTCGTAGACGAAACGGTCGCGCACCGTGACGTCGGCGAGGCCCGCTGCCCGCAAGCCGCCCACGTACTCGGCCTCGGGAATCGCCCCCGCGACGCAGGAGACGTAGAGCGAGATGCTCTGCTTCGCCCAATCGGGGATGTCCTCGGCGACGATGTCGGACACCAGCATCCGACCACCGGGCTTGAGCACCCGCGCCACCTCCGCGAACACCTTCGGCTTCTCGGGGGAGAGGTTGAGCACGCAGTTCGAGATGATCCAGTCGACGCTGCCGGTCTCGACCGGAAGCGCCTCGATGATGCCTTTGCGGATCTCGACGTTCGAGAGCCCGGCGGCGGCGACGTTCTGGCGCGCGCGCTCGATCATCGCGTCGGTCATGTCGACGCCGATCACCTTGCCGGTGGGACCGACCTTGCGCGCCGCCAGGATGAGGTCGAGGCCGGCGCCGGAGCCGAGGTCGACGACGACGTCGCCAGGGCCGATCTCGGTGAGCGCCGTCGGATTCCCGCAGCCGAAGGTCGTGCCTGTGGCTTCGCTCGGGACGCCAGCGAGCTCGGCAGGCGAATAGCCGATCGATTCGGCCTTGTCGGTGGTCGGACCGCAGGACGACTGTGATCCGCAGCACGAGGACCCGCGGCTCACGGCGTCGGCGTAGGCGCGGGAAACGGATTCACGGACTTCGTTGGGTTGTGCGTGGCTCATGGGAGTGTTCCTTTCGTCTTGGGTTTGGACTTGCGGTTGGATCGAGCCCGGGCTGCGGGCGCAGGCTTCGCGGGCGTGTCGTTCGGAGTGGCCGGCTCCGACGGCGGCGCGCACGAGACGGCGCAGCAACTCGGCTGATCGGGTGGACAGCAGGCTTCGATGGCGTCGGCGATGGCACGCAGTGTTCGGGCCACCTCGCCAAAACGCACCGCGTATCGAACCTCACGCCCGTTGCGCTCGGCGGTGAGGATTCCGGCGTCGTAGAGCTGCTTCAGGTGACGCGAAACCACCGAGAGGTCGGTGGTGCAGCACGCGGCGATCTCGCCGACCTTGGTCGGCTGGCCGGCGGTGGCGAGCTGGCTCAGGATGCCGACGCGGTTGGGATCGCAAAGCGCCTTGAAGAAGCGCGTCGAGAGCAGCTCGCCCAGGCTCGGGCAGCAGCCCTCGGCGAGTTGGGCTGGAAGATTGTAATTGCTTGTTTGTGCCATGACACAATAGTTGCTCACTCATGCAACTATGTCAAGTGGCGGAATTCGCCGCTCGGCGGCGCGGCGATCAGCGGGTCGCGGCCGCGGCGAAAATGGGCTCGCCGGCGAGCCAGCGGGCTTCGGCGTCCGGTGTTTCGAGGGCGATGCGGATGGCGGCGGTGAGCTCGAGGCGCGCGCCGTCGAGTCCCGCGCCACGAATGCCCTCGGCCACTCCCGCAGCCACGGCGCGCGTCACTTCCCACTGGACGCTTTCGATCTCGAGGTTCCCGCTCCGCGGATGGTCGAGCTCGACCTTGCAGCGCTCGACGTCGAGCGAGTTCCAGCTTCGACAGCGCAGCGGCCGCGCCGGGTGCACGGAGCACGAGAAGTCTTCGAGCAACGCACACGGCAGACGCGTGTCGGCGCGTGCGTCGCGATCGAGGCCGCGAGTCTGCTCGTCGAGCCAGGCGAGCTTCAGGCGTACGCGTTCCAGGTCGGCGGGAGAGCGCGTCTCGCGGAGGTAGCGCGCCACGCGCAGCGCTTCGGGTGCGCTCACCACCACGTGAACGTGACAGCACCAGCCGCAGCCTGCCCGGCACGCGATGCGCTCGTGCACCGTGCTCCCGCCGCGCAACGCGTCGGTGAGCTGGCTCGCGAAGGCGGCGGAGTCGGCGAGCAGCCGCTCCACCGCCACGCGATCGCGAGCGCCGTGAAGCGCCTCATCGGTCGAGCGGCGCGCGACGTCACGTACGAACCCGGCGAGCCCGGCGGTTCCGTCGGGCACTTCCGCCTCGCTGCTCGGGATCGTGGGATCGCTCATCCTGGGCGGCATTCGGCACCTCGTCGCGGCCTCGGCGACGCGGTGTCGGTGGGGTGAACAATGGCACGTGATGGGCTAGCTTCGCAGGAATGGCGCGAGCGGGCTCGTGAGATGCCTTGCGTCGAGGAGGAGATCTCGTGAAGCGAAGCGCGACGTGGTGCGTCCTGGTGAGCCTCTGGATCACGGGTTGCGCGAAGACGGTGCCCACTCCCGAGGCAACCGCTCCGGTGCCGACGCCGAAGGCCGCCGCACCGGAGGCCGCCACCCCGCTGATCCCACGCGAGGTGCTCTTCGGCAATCCCGATCGGGCGTGGCCCGTGCTCAGCCCGGACGGCAAGTCGCTGGCGTTCTTGCAGCCCGAGGACGGCGTGCTCAACGTGTGGGTCGCGCCGGTGGGCAAGCTCGATCAGGCGAAGGCCGTCACGCACGACCGCGGTCGCGGCATCCACGATTACTACTGGGCCTACACCAACAAGCACATCCTCTACCTGCAGGACAAAGACGGCGACGAGAACGACAAGGTGCTCATCGCGGACATCAGCACCGGCAAGGAAAAGGTCCTCACACCTTTCGACGAGATCCTCGGACCCGATGGCAAGCCGCTCACCGGTCCCGACGGCAAGCCACTGCGTCCCAAGGCGATGATCGTCGAGGTCAGCCCCAAGTTCCCGAGTGAGATCTTGATCGGCCTCAACCAGCGCAATCCCAGCTTCCACGACATTTTTCGCCTCGACATCAAGACCGGCGCGATGCGCCGGGTGCTGAAGAACGACGAGTTCTCGAGCGTGGTGACCGACCGCGATCTGCGCGCACGGTTCGGCCTCCGGCCACTCCCCGAAGGCGGCTACGAGCTGGTGGACATCGGCAAGGCGAGCGCACCGAAGACCCTCGCCAAGGTCGATCTCGAGGACGTCATCACCACGCACCCGCTCACGCTGGACTCGACGGGACGGATGCTCTACCTGCAGGACAGCCGCAAGCGCGACACCGCGGCGCTGGTGTCGGTGGAAATCGGTTCCGGCAAGACGCG
>CAYVDO010000065.1:0-8203 GCA_964450125.1 uncultured bacterium | reverse complement strand
TTCTTCCAGCGTGGCGATGATCGGATCGACACGCACGCCGAGGACGCCGGGGCGGACTTGAGCGATGTCCTCGTGCATCCCACCCGGCTTCAGCCCCAAGCGGTGGGCTTCGAGCGTGCGCGCCTCGAATGGAAGGCGCTCGATGCGAGCATCGAGGCCGACGTGAAGGCGATCTCCGCGATCGGTGACGGGGATTGGCGCGTGATCAGCCGCTCGCTCGACGACAAGCGCTGGATCGTGTCGTTCGAGGTCGACGACGGCCCCCGGCGCTTCTACCTCTACGAACGCTCCACCAAGAAGCCGGCGTTTCTCTTCGCCAACCGCAGCCGGCTCGAGTCGGTGAAGCTCGCCAAGCGCCATCCGGTCACGATCCAGAGCCGCGATGGCCTCGGCCTCGTCAGCTACTACACGCTGCCGCTCGACGCAGATCCCTCGGGCTCCGGCAAAGTGGCGAAGCCGCTGCCCACCGTGTTGTGGGTCCACGGCGGGCCCTGGTACCGCGATTCGTGGGGCTACGAGCCGATCCACCAATGGATGGCGAATCGCGGCTACGCGGTGCTGAGCGTCAACTACCGCGGTTCCACCGGCTTCGGGAAGGGGTTCGTGAACGCTGGCAACCGCGAATGGGCGGGGAAGATGCACGACGACCTGCTCGATGCCGTTGCTTGGGCGGTCGAGGAAGGCATCGCCGATCCCGAGCGCGTGTGCATCACCGGTGGCAGCTACGGCGGCTTCGCGACGCTCGTCGGTCTCACGTTCACGCCCACGACCTTCGCGTGTGGTGTGGACATCGTCGGCCCATCGAATCTCGTCACCTTCATGCAGACGTTGCCGCCGTATTGGCAGCCGGAAGTGGAGGAGATGCGCAAGCGCATCGGCGACGAGCGCACCGAAGAGGGCAAGGCGTTCCTGACGAGTCGGTCGCCGATCTCGCGGGTGGCCGACATCGAACGGCCGCTCCTCATCGCCCAGGGAGCCAACGATCCGCGCGTGAAGCAAGCCGAGTCGGATCAGATCGTGAACGCCATGCTCGGCAAGAAGATCCCCGTGACGTACCTCCTCTATCCCGACGAGGGGCACGGCTTCCAGCGACCCGAGAACCAGCTCTCGTTCTTCGCGGTCATGGAAGCATTCCTGTCGAAGCACCTGGATGGTCGCTTCGAACCCATCGGTGATGCGTTCGCCGGCTCGTCGGTAGAGGTGCTGGAAGGTCGCTCACTCGTTCCCGGCCTCGCCGACCTCAAGAGCGCTCGCCCGAAGAAGGACTGAGCGGACGCGGTCGATCGCCATGCTCGACGGGCTCACGCTGTCGCGGGAGTGGATGGTCGGGCTGGCGATCGCGTCGCTCGTCACGCTCGTCGCGAGCCCGCTGGTGCTCGCGGCCGTGCTCGCCTGGATGCCCGCGGACTACTTCCTGAGCGAGAAGCCACCACTCTCGGGCTTCGCCGGCAGGCATCCCGCGGTCCGCATCGCGTTCCACGTCGCCAAGAACCTGCTCGGAACGCTGCTCTTCGCTACGGGTGTGGTGATGCTCGTGACCCCCGGCCAGGGAGTGCTCACGATCCTCGCCGGCGTCCTGCTGCTCGATCTACCGGGGAAGCGTGCTCTCGAGCTCAGGATCGTGCGCAACCGGCGCGTGCTCCACGCGATCAACCGGCTGCGCGCACGCGCCCACCATCCGCCGCTCGCTCTTCCACCGCAGCGCTGAGAGGCATCGGTCGCAGGCTCGGTGTTGCATCGAGGAAACCGATTTCTTCGAGCGAAACTATCTATTTTTCAGTGATCGGATCGACGCTTATCTTCGGCGCCACACGAAGGAGGAAGCCCATGGAAGCGAACGTCCGAACGAATCGTGGTGTGAGTCCCGAGGAAGAGTACTTCCGTCGGCTCGAGGCCGAGCGGCTCGAGGAACGCCGACTCGAGGCCGAGCGCGCGCTGGCGGCAAGCCAGCTCGCCAGCGCCCTCGATCGGGCGAACTCCGAGCACATGCAGCGGCTGCTTGCGGTCGGTCTGACCGCGGAAACCGCCGCGGCATTTCGATTGCTCCCGCTCGTGGAAGTCGCCTGGGCCGATGGCTCGGTCGATGGCGTCGAGCGGACACGAATCCTGGAACGTGCGCGCCGCCTGGGCCTGAAACCCGGCGAGTCCGCCCACGACCTGCTGGAGAGCTGGCTCGAGGTCGAGCCCGATCCATCGTTGTTTCGGATCTGGCACGAGCTCGCGTCCGAGGATCGGATGCGTGGCGTGTCTCGTGACGAGCGCTGGCGGCTGCTCGAGGACGCGGAAGCGGTCGCGAGCGCTTCGGGCGGGATGCTCGGCCTCGCGGCGATCTCACGCGACGAAAGGCGGGTGCTGAGTGAGGTCCAGGCGAGCCTGGGCGGGAGCGCAGCCCCGCCGGCGGCGTGAAGAAGTGGCCCGCCGGTGGGTGTGTCACTCGGTCTTGATGACGAACTTGTGGTACGCGGCGAGCCAGTAGGCGGCGAGGTAGTCGACGCCCGGGTTCACGAAGCGTGGGTCGGTCGAGCCGCAGGCGTCGATGAGGAAAGGGCTGCGCTGCCACAGGAAGTCGGTGGTGCACTGCTGATCGACGGGGAACGCTTCGAGCGCTTGCGGTCGGATCTCGCCCATCAGCTCGATGAGGAGGGGAATCTGTTGTTGCAGGTCGTACCACTGCTGCGAGACGGGATCGATGGTGTACGTCGAAGGATCTCGCGCCGGCAGGAAGTAGCGATCGTTGGGCGCACCGCGGAAGCGCGTGAGGTCGTCGAGAAGCTGGGTTTCGTAGGGATCGTCGCTGGGCGCCGGCTGCCAGCCGCCCTGACTCATGTAGATGCCGGTGAACCAGGCGTTGTGAGAGAGGCGCGTGTAGTCGTGGACCGAGCTGTTGAAGAAGCTCAGGAACCATTGGTAGTCGGCGTCGCCGAAGTAGACCTTTCCGAGCCTGAGAATCGTGTACCAGAGCTGGTGTCCCAGGTTGTTCGAATAGTACTGGCTGTAGCGGTTGAAGATGTCGATGCCGGCGAGCTCGAAGCCGGCCCGCGCGCCATCGGCGACGAGGCGTTTCACCTCGCCCAAGGCACGGCCGTCACCGCTCACGTGGTACGCGACCAGTGAGAACACCATCTGCTGCGACGGCAGCATGTTGGGAGCGACGCTGCTGGGCTGGCCGTCCTCGGCGATGATGAGCCAGCCGTTGTCGGCGAGCATGTTGAACACTTCGAGGACGTCGGCGGCGATGGTGGCTCTTGTGGGGGCGTCGTCGATCAGGTCGTAGGCCGTCGCCATTCCGAGAATCCAGCCGGTGTACTGGTCGCGGCTGGTCTCGCCCCACCAGAAGTCACCGGCGTACGAACCGGTCTCGACGTGATGACAACGTTCCTGGCTCTCGCACCAGGCGTCGCCTTGATAGATCGAGGACGTCGCCTGCGTGCCCCAGTAGCGCGAGATGTAGCCGGTGGCTCCGGTGACGTGTAGGTGGCCGTCGAGGGTGCCGACCATGCGGATGGCGTTGGCCTTCGCTTGCGGGTCACCCGTGACGTGGTAGCGGAAGGACTGACTGGCGAGATAGGTGCCGGTCCAGATGGTGCTGTCGCCGAACTCGGCGATGTGGTCGAACGTGGTGCGCGCGGGGTCGGCAAAGTAGGCGGTGATGGTGCCGCCGTGGTCGGGTTGGTGCCACGCCAGGTGCCAGGCATCGTAGTCCTGGGCCTTGGCGCGTAACGCGCCGGCGGAGCCGGACTCGTCGTAACTGGGCGCTTCGACGTTGGATTGCGGCCACGGTGCGACGTAGTCGTCCGGCTGGCATTCCTCGGCACCCATGCTGAAGGCGGCGGCGAGAGCCACGAGGGGAAGCGTCGAGCGGAGGCGAGACGATCTCACGGAGACACCTCGGCTGGCGCGAGAGAGCTTGCGCGCAGCGTGAACGAGCGCAAAGACGCGAGCGAGCGACGAGAAAAATTCTCTCACGCTGCTCGCGGGCGCCGCAAACGTGGCGCGTGCGAGCGCAGTCCGTGATTCAGCCGCCGCGCATCAGCCGAATCGCCACGACGTGAAGCAGGGAAGCTGGCCGTCGTCCCGAAGCTCTTCGGCCTCGTCGTGATCGCGCGGTACCACGCGGCAAACTTCGGGCTTGAGCCCCGTGAAGTGGAGCCCGCAGCCGCGGCCCGCTTCGCCCAGAAACACGCAGCCACGCGGGCCGACGGCCGTGCGGTAGAGCCAGTCACCGTCTTCGTCGGGCTCGGGCCCCGTGAATTGCTCCGCACGTGCGTGGCCGGCGTCGATGAGCGCCTCACGCTCTGCAGGCCACACGTCCGCACCGTGGCTGCAGCAGTCCTGCGCACACGGAAACGTCATGCAATCGGGGGCTGCGAGCACCGGCCGATGAAGCAAGTCTTCGAGTGCCGTTACCGGCAGTCGGCTGGCGGTGGGGCTCGGTGGAATGCGGCCAGCAGTGGGGTCGTCGGGCGTGGACACGGTGAACCTCGAAGTCGCCGCCGCATGCGTCGTGCGATGCGCGCGCGGCAGCGCGGATGGGCGCGCAAGATAGGCGACCGGCGATCGAAGGCAACTCGACGTGCCCGGCGACGTGCCTGGAATCCCGAAGGAGCGCGTTGCGCGGCTGCGACCATTCCGTTTCGCGCAGCGGTCACCGCTCGCGCGTAACGCCGCCGGTGCGCGTTCGACTGGCGGTTGGGCTCGCGGGCGTCGACGCCCCCGAACCCGAGGAGGAGAAACCCATGTCGCGAGGGTGGTCGTGCATCGGTATCGCCATCGTCGTTCTGCCGTCGCTGGTGCGGGCCGACGGGGATTCGGCGACGGTACGTTTCGTGAGTGCGAGCGAGATGGCCCAGGGCTTCGTCACCGGTGCCGTGGTGACCGAGACATCGCTCTACGAGGTTCACGCGAGCCATCGCGATGCACCTGGCGTGGCCGAGGTCCACACCCGCGATACCGACGTGATCTACGTCGTGGAGGGGCACGCGACGTTCGTGACGGGCGGTCGTGCAGTGGACGCGAAGACGACGGCGCCCGGCGAGCTGCGCGGCGCGCGCATCGACGGCGGCGAGTCGCACCGGCTCGCGAAGGGTGACGTGGTGATCGTGCCCAACGGCGTGCCGCACTGGTTCACGGAGGTGACCACTCCCTTCGACTACTTCGTGGTGAAGGTGACGGCACCCGCAGGCGATGCGGCGGTGGGCACCACGGCAGCGCCGGCGACGGAAGGGAGCGAGCGATGAACGCGGATGTACGAATCGTGCGGCGTGTGTCGTTCTTCGTGGCGCTCGTCGCAGGGTTGCTGGCATTCGAGCGGCTGGCCTTCGGTGCCAGCCCCGATCGCCCCGATCGCATCGCCAAGGCCGACGCCGTGGTGGACCTTCGCACCAGCGCCGGCGCGGCGGCGGTCGCCGCCGAGTGGCGCTTCCACGACACGCGCGTGGTCGAGGTCGAGCATCACTGGCCGGGTGCGGATCTCAAGCCCTCGGGCCCGCCCAACCACACCCACGAGCTGAGCCCACACGCGGCGGTGCCGCGCTTCGACGATTCCGGGTGGGAGCAGCTCGCACCGGAATCGCTGGATGCGCGTCGCTCCACCGGGCGTCTGTCGTTTGCTTGGTATCGGCTGCGCCTCACGCTGCCGGAAAAGGTGGGTGCCCTCGCCGTGGCTGGCTCGACGGTGTTCTTCGAGATCGTGATCGACGATTACGCCGAGGTCACGGTCGACGGAAAGCAGCCGATCGTGCTCGGCCAGGTGGGCGGGTCCGTCATCGCCGGATTCAACGCGCCCAATCGCGTGCTGCTCACCCGCGACGCCAAGCCCGGGCAGCGCTTCGAGATCGCGGTGCTGGGTGCCAACGGTCCGCTTTCCGAGCCCCCGGCGAACTTCATCTGGGTGCGCAGCGCCACGCTCGATCTCTACGCTGCCGCGCGCGCCACCGTCGGCGTGCCCGTGGAAGCAAGCTTCGAGAAGCGTGATCCCAGGTTCGACGAGATCGTGCCGCCAGGGACACGCGTCGAGCGCCTCGCTTCCGGTTTCGACTTCATCGAGGGCCCGGTCTGGCATCCCGACGGCCATCTGCTCTTCAGCGAGCCCAACAACAACACGATCTACCGCTGGTCGCCGCTCGACGGCGCCGTGACCGTGTTCCGCACCCACAGCGGATACGCCGGCGTGGACATCGGCGAGTTCGGGCAGCCGGGATCGAACGGACTCACGCTCGACCCCAGCGGCCTGCTCACGATCTGCGAGCACGGAAACCACCGCATCTCGAGGCTCGAGAAGAACGGCCAGCTCACGGTGCTCGCCGATCGTTACGACGGCAAGCGTCTCAACAGTCCCAACGATCTCGTCTACAAATCCGACGGCGCGCTCTACTTCACCGATCCACCGTTCGGTCTGCCGAAGTTCTACGACGATCCCCGTCGCGAGCTGGACGTCTACGGCGTTTATCGGTTCGCCGGCGGCAAGCTCACGCTCGTCGACGACTCGCTGCGGGGGCCGAATGGGCTGGCCTTCTCGCCGGATGAAAAGTTTCTCTACGTGGACAACTGGGACGAGAGCGCGAAGATCGTCAAGCGTTTCGAGGTGAAGCCCGACGGCACGCTCGCGAACGGCGCGATCTTCTTCGACATGGCCGGCGCGCCCGGCGCGGAAGCGCTCGACGGGCTCAAGGTAGATCAGCAAGGAAACCTCTACGTTTCCGGGCCTGGCGGGCTCTGGGTGATCTCGGCCCAGGGAAAGCATCTCGGTACGATCTCGCCCCCGGATCTGCCCGCGAACTTCGCGTGGGGCGACGCCGACGGCCGCACGCTCTACATGACCGCCCGCTCCAACCTCTACCGCATGCGGCTCGGTGTTCCAGGCGTTCGTCCGCGTCTTGGTCCTCCGCACTGATCGCCGTTCCTTCGTTTCCTTCGCCGCCCGCGACGGCTCGGCCGTGGCGGGCGGGCGCGCTCCGTGGATCCGCGTGCAGATCTCGGCGCAGGTGATCGTGCTGAAACGTTTGCGGGGGCTCGTTCGACTCGAACGCGGAGGCGGCGATGAAACGATTGGAAGGATGCGGGATCGGGCTTCGCAAGGAGTTCTTCGACGAGATCCTGGACGAGCACCCGCCGGTGCCGTGGTTCGAGGTGATCTCGGAGAACTTCATGGTGGCCGGGGGCAGACCGCGCCACGTGCTGGAGCGTGTGCGGCGCGATTATCCGATCGCCTGTCACGGCGTGTCGCTCTCGATCGGCTCCGCGGACCCGCTCGACCCGACCTACCTGCGGCGCCTCGTCGAGCTCGTGGAGTGGGTCCAGCCGGCGGTGGTGTCCGATCACCTGTGCTGGTCCTCCTCGGGCGGGCATTCGAGCCACGATTTGCTTCCCCTGGCCCGCACCGACGAGATGGTGCGGCACGTGGCCGCGAAGCTTCGCGTGGTTCAGGACGTGCTCGGCCGCCGCATCCTTCTCGAGAACGTGTCGAGCTACGTCGAGTGGTCGGAGTCGACGCTCGGCGAGGCGGAATTCGTCGCTGCCGTCGCCGAAGAGTCTGATTGCGAGCTGTTGCTCGACGTCAACAACCTCTACGTCAATGCGCGCAATCACGGCCTCGATCCGTACCGCTATCTGGAGCGGATCCCGCGCGATCGGGTGCGCCAGTTCCACGTCGCCGGCCACGAAGACCACGGCGATTTCGTCGTCGATACCCACGATCAGGCGGTGCGCGACGAGGTGTGGTCGCTCTACGCCGCCGCCGTGCGTCGCTTCGGCCCCGTGCCGTGCCTCGTCGAGTGGGACGCACAGATCCCGAGCCTGGAAGCGGTGTGGGTCGAGTCGCGGAAGGCGGAGGCGATCGCACGCCATGCGCTCGCGGGACGAGAAGCCCAGTCGCCCACCGCACTGCGCGGGACGACCCGTTCGCGTGTTCACGCGTTCGCGAGGGTGTGAGCGATGGGTACGGCGATGGGGGCCACGCAACGGACCGTGATCGAGCACCTGGCGCTCCAGCACGTGCTCGGCCTGGCCGAACGCGACGGGCTGATCCGTCCGCCCCCGCAGGGGACCAAAGCGCAGCGTTGGCACGTCTACGAGCACGGCTATCTGGCACGCATCGTCGATGCGTTGCAGCTCGAGGAACGAGCAGTCGCTCGCATCGTCGGTGATGGGGCGTTCCACGCGCTGATTCGTCGCTATCTCGGGCGCTTCGCTCCCCGCTCGTTCG
>CAYVDO010000064.1:0-26583 GCA_964450125.1 uncultured bacterium | reverse complement strand
CGCACCGAGCCTGGGCCGTGGATGGAGGAGTTCCGACGCAACCGTCGCGCCCCGCGCTGCGCCTGCGGTGGCTTCGTGAAGAGCGCCACGATCTCGTTCGGCCAGTCCATGCCCGAGCAGGAAACGCAGCGCGCGTTCGCGGCCGCCGAGCGTGCGGATGCCGTGATTGCAGTGGGCTCGACACTGGAGGTACAGCCGGCCGCGCTTGTGCCGCTCACAGCGCGACGCCGTGGCGCGCCGTACGTGATCGTGAACCGCGGACCCACGGCGCACGACGACGTCGCGACCGTGCGGCTCGAAGGGGATTGCGTCGAGTTGCTCCCCGCGCTCGTCGACCTCGTCGCTACGCGAGGCGTGCTCTCGGGCTCGTAGGGCCGCGCGCGAGCGAGCCCGCCCGCGAAGCTGCGGATGCGTTGGGGAGGTCTGGGCGACCTGGCGGTCGCCCCTACGAGGTCCACTTCGGTTGTTGCCGCCGGCGGGCCGTGCGCGAGGCCGCCTCGATCACACCCCGTTCAACATCTCGATCACGCGCGGGTGGATGCCCGCGCTCGCCGCGACGGTGCTCGGTTTTCCGACTGGATCTTCGCCATGCCAGTCGGTGATCACGGCCCCGGCGCCTCGCACTACCGGGATCAGCGCCGCCACGTCCCACGGATTCATGATCGGATCGATCACGACGTCGGCGAAGCCGGCGGCGAGCAGCCCGTACGAGTAGCCGTCGCCGATGGCGCGGAAGCACTTCACCGCGTGGGTGAGCGTGTCGAAGCCGTGGGTGCCGAAATGCTTTTCGACGAGCAAGGGATCCGTGGCGAGAAGGTACGCGTTCTCGAGGGCGGCACAAGGCCGGGCCTGGATGGGGCGGCCGTTGAGACGCGTCTCGCGCCCGTCGCCGATCACTCGCTCGCGCAGCACCGGCTGATCGATCACCCCCAGGATGGGCTGGCCGCGGTGTTCGAGGGCGATGAGCGTGACGAACATCGGGATACCGAGGACGAAGCTCTTGGTGCCGTCCACGGGATCGAGCACCCAGCGGTACTCGGCGCCGGGATTCACCTCGCCGTGTTCTTCGCCCAGGACACCGTGATCGGGGAAGCGCTGGATGATGCGGTCGCGCATCACCTCTTCGGCCTCGCGATCGGCTTGCGTCACCGGGGTGGCGTCGGCTTTCTCGTGGACGTGGACGCTCGACCGGTAGTAGCGGCGGATGACTTCGCCAGCGAGCTCGGCGAGCTCTTCGGCGAAGAGGCGGAACCGGGGATCGAGCATCGGATTCTCCGAGCGCCGCGGCGTACATCGCGGCGGGCATGCGACCAGCGCGCGTGGGTGCTATCTCATATAGAGGGAGCCCGACACGATGGCCAGAGACGAGGCGGAAAAGGGATTGCGCGAGGAGTACGGGCGCGCGCTGGTGCCGTGGGTCGACCTCGAGCGCAAGCGCGGCCAGTGGGAGGGGAAGGAGGTCGAAGGTGCGGCGATCGAGTGCGACCCGCGGGTGTGGTGTGGCAGGTTCTCAGCGTTGGCGCCCGAGAGCGCCGTGGAGGCCGCGTTCGCGACACTCGCCGGTGATGTGCTCGTGCGGCCGGGCCAACGCGTCCTCGTCAAGGTGAACCTGGGTGGCGGGTTGCCGGGTTGCCCCGGCTCCTACACAGATCCCGATCTGGTGCGCGGAGTGATCCGCTGGGCGCGTGCGCGCGGCGCGGTGCCGGTGGTGGCGGAGGGGGATCAGCGCGCCTGCCGGGCCGATACGCGGCTGCTGAAGGCCCGCGGCTACGACGAGCTGCTTCTCGACGAAGGCGCGAGCTTCGAGAGTCTGAGCCGAGGCGAACGTGCGCGCCTGCAGGTGGCGGGCCTCGACGCACCGCTCGACCTGCCGATGGCGATGCTCGACCCTCACGTGTTGGTGGTCAACGCGTACGCGCCGAAATACCACTGGGAGTGCGGCATCACCGCCGCGACCAAGAACCTCTATGGCGCGCTCTACGCTTCCACCAAGGGCGATTTCCACCGCGTGCCTGGAGTGCTCGATCGCGTCGTCGCGGCGGCAGCGCGGCTCATGCGACCGGCGATCTCGTTGGGCGGCGGCAGCTTCCTGGGATCCGGCCTCGGCCCGCACTTCACGGTGCCGGTGCGAATCGATCGGCTGATCGCGCACCGCGACGTGGCTGCCGGCGACCGCTTCTGGTGCGACGTGCTCGACTATCCGTGGCAAGGAGTCGAGCACTTACGCATTGCGCGCGCCGAGGGCGAGAGCGAGCCGAGCTACCAGCTGGTGGAGGGCTCGATTCCCCTCGAGCCCGTGGCCGTGGCGCGAATCCGTCGTCATGCCGTGACGCCGCGATCGCGCGCCCGCTGGAAGCAGCTCCTCTGGTCGCAATACTTCGTGCCGCATCGGTTTCAGCGGGCGCTGTATCCGCTCGCCGAGTCGCTCGCCGCGCGCCTCAACCAATCGTTCAACCACCCCAAGGGCGATCCGGTCTGACGCGGCGTCAGTCTTCGCCACCGCCGGCGGCCAGGTCCTCGGGGAAGTCGCTCTCGAAGGCGTAGCGCGCAACGCGCCCTGCTGAGTCGAGGACGACGGTGAGCTGGCGGGTGTGCGCCGCACCGAACCACGGTTCGCGGGCTTCGCGCCAGACGAGCATCGCGTCGCGAGCTTCGGCGGGTGCGCCGAACGCTTCCGTCAGCTCGGCGCGTGTGGTCTGGCCGATGACGATGGCACGTACCGGCCCTGTCGGGATGCCAGCGTGCGGCGGCCCACAGCCTGCGGCCACTCCGGCGAGCATCAAACCGACGGCGAAGCGGCGCTCAGTGACAGCCACCGCCGACGGCCTGCGGCGCCCCGGTCTCGCGCCGCGACGAGTCGTTCGGGCACGCAGCACAGCTACCACACGCACCCGGCGAGGGCTGCGCGCGGCCGCGACGGCGCAGGATCGACCAGCCCTGAATCGCGACCACACTGGCCACGACTGTCAGCGCGATCAGCTCTTGTCCGGTCACGTTTCGATCCCCGCCTTTCGAGATCAGCCTGCCGCGAGCCGCGAGCCGAGCTGGTACGTGAGCAGCGCGCCGAGGTAGGCGAGCACGGTCATGTAGGTCCACGCGAAGGCCGGCCATTTCCACGACTGCGTCTCGCGCCGGATCGTCGCCACGGTGGCGGCGCACTGGAGGCAGAGCGCGAAGAACACCATGAGCCCGAGCGCGGTGGCCGCGGTGAACACCGGGCGTCCGTCGGGCCACTGGGCGTCCTTCAGCGCCGCGCGCAGCGTGTCCGATCCCTCGTCCACGTCTTTGCCCAGGGCATACGTGGTGCCGAGCACCGAGATCACCACTTCGCGGGCGGGAAACGATGCGATCGCCGCCATCGCCACCCGCCAATCCCAGCCGAGCGGACGAAACACCGGCTCGATCGCGTGCCCGATGCGCCCGAAGATGCTCCGCTCGAGGTAGGTCGCGTCTTCGGCGGCAGCGAGCGTCGCGAGCGCCTGCTCCCGGGTCTCGCCCGCAGCCAGCTCGGCCGTCACCGCCGCACGCCGCGCCTCGAAGTCGGCGTGGATCGACGGCGAGCGCGGGAAGTAGGAGAGCGCCCACACCACGACGCTCACCGAGAAGATCACCGTGCCGGCGCGCAGCACGAAGATCTTGGCGCGCTCGATCAGTCGAAGCGCCATGGCCCGCGGTCGCGGCCACTTGTACGCCGGCAGCTCCATGAGGAACGTCGGCGTCGGCCCCTTGAGCACGGTGCGCTTGAAGAGCGACGCCGCCACCACCGCCAGCACGATTCCGAGCAGATACAGGCTCAGCATCACCAGTCCCTGCAAGCCGAGCCAGCCGCCCAGGAAGTGGCGGTGGGGGATGAACGCGGCGATCAGCACCGTGTACACGGGCAGCCGCGCCGAGCACGACATGAGCGGCGCCACCAGGATCGTGGCGAAGCGGTCGCGGCGATCGGCGATCACCCGGGTGGCCATGATTCCGGGCACTGCGCACGCGAAGCTCGACAGCATGGGGATGAACGACTGCCCGGAGAGCCCCGAGAACCGCATCACCCGATCCATCAGGAACGCAGCCCGCGACATGTAGCCGGAGTCCTCGAGGATGCCGATGAAGAGGAAGAGGATCAGGATCTGCGGCAAGAAGACCAACACACTGCCCACGCCCGCGATGGCACCATCGGTGACCAGGCTCGAAAGGGCACCGGGCGGCAGCGCCGCGCCGACGGTGGTGGCGAGATCCTTGAACGCGCCGTCGATCAGGTCCATGAGCGGCGTCGCCCACGAGAACACCGACTGGAACACGGCACCCATGACACCCACGAACACCAGCGAGCCCCAGACTTTGTGGGTGATGACGGCGTCGATGCGATCGGTCCAGGTCCGCGGCGCGGGCGCGCGTCGCTCGACGCCGTCGAGCTGACGCGCGATCCACCCGTAGCGCCGCTGCGCCTCGAGTGCCGCGAGCGGCCGCCCACCGCCGAGCGTCGCCCGCGTCGCTTCCAGCTCGGCACGAAGGCCGTCGCCGGCACGCTCGATCAAGCGGCTCTCGGCGAAGGCACCGGCGTCGATCAAGCCGCGCTCGATCTCGTAGCGCTTCACCGCGTGGCCACGAGCGGCGATCTGGTCGCGGATGCGCTCGGCCTCCGTGACCAGCTCGGGCAGGACGTGGATGCCCGGCGCGCCGGCGCGCCCGCGCGCGACGGCCGCCAACGCGGCTCGCAGCTCGTCGAGCCCCTGATCGTGGCTCGCCACCATCGGGATCACGGTGGCCCCGAGGCGCTCACCCAGTGCCGTGGCGTCGATCTCGATGCCGCGCGCCTTGGCGACGTCGACCATGTTGAGCGCGACCACCACCGGCACGCCCAGCTCGAGCACCTGACTCGCCAGGTAGAGGTTGCGGCGCAGGTTCGAGGCATCCGCCACCACGAGCACGGCGTCCGGATGCTCGACTCCTTCGAGCCCGCCGAAGAGCACGTCGACGGTCACCATCTCGTCCGGGCTGTGGGCCGCCAGGGAGTAGGTGCCGGGAAGATCGACCAGCTCGATCTCGACGTCGCCGGCGTGCAAGTGGCCCGAGCGCTTCTCGACGGTCACACCGGGATAGTTGGCGACCTTCTGCCGCACGCCGGTGAGCGCGGTGAAGATGGTGCTCTTGCCCGTGTTCGGATTGCCGATCACGACGATGGTGGCGCGGCGCGAGCCCGCCTCAGCGACTCCAATGGGGGGAACGGCCGCCGGCACGTTTCGGCTTCGGTTGCCGGTCACGAGGGAACTCATCGCACGTTCTCGACGTCGATGAGCGCTGCTTCACTGCGCCGGAGCGATAGCGAGTAACCGAGCACCTCGACCTGGATCGGATCGCCAGCAGGCGCAAGACGGATCACCTTGACCTCGTTTCCCTCGAGAACGCCCAAGCTCATCATTCGCTGCACCAGCGGGCCGTGAGCGCGAAAGCCCGCAACGACGCCGCTCTGGCCGGGCGCGAGATCGGAGAGTTGCGTCATGGCTCGTGTCCGTCGGCGACCACTGCGACGGCGCGCGCGTGGCGGCGGCCGATGGCCCAGCGCGACTGGTCGACGGCCACTAGCAGCGGATCGCCGGTCTTGAGCACCTGCACCGGCACGCCCGGACCGATGCCGCGCGCGGCGAGATGCTCGCGGACCTCGCTCGATTCGCCCACCTGGATCACGATCGCGGTCTGTCCCACCGCGACCTGGTCGAGGGTGGCGTGGCCATCGAAATTCGATTTGAGACTCATTCTCAACACCCCCTGCGAGAATTCGCCAGCGCGCTCACGTCGGCGTGCGGCAATCGGCGCAGACTCCCAGCAGCTCGAGTCGATGGTTGATGAGGTCGAATCCGTGCTCGCGAGCAACCACTTCCTGAAGGGCATCGATGGCCGGGTACTGAAACTCGATGAGCTTTCTGCAGCGCACACAAACCAAGTGGTCGTGGTGCTCGTGGCCCCAGATGTGCTCGTACTGACTTCCGTCCTGTGCGTCCTGTGCATCCGTGCGCCGGATGATCCCGGCCTCGATCAGCACCGGAAGGTTTCGGTAGATGGTCGGCAGCGAGATCGAGTACCCGTGCGCTAGCAGGATCTGTTCCAGGTCTTCCGGCCGGAAGTGGCCCTCGATCGAGCAAATGGCCCGCATCAGCGCCCGCCGCTCGTCGGTCAAGCGCTTGCCAAGTCCCTGCAACGTTTCACGAAAGTGATCGATGCAGCACGTCTTTCCAGCGGCTTCCACCGGACATCGGCTGGGCATCTCTTGCATATTTTTACAATAACGATCTTGGTGCCCGAGAGCAAGTGCGGCTCGAGCGCGCGTTCGACCTTCGCAGAACTAGCTGGAAGTCGCCACTCTACGGTTGCCGCATTGACCCCCATCGTCACGGGGGCGTAGCATCGGTGCATCGCGTTCTCGCGAGAATCTGCTCACAACCGAAGGGGAGGGTTGCATGGTCGGTCACAAGAGACGGGCATGTTGGGTCTGGATTCTGACGCTGATGACTGCTGTCTGGGCCCAGGTGGCGCAGGCCAAGTCGCCCGCGCCTGAGTACGTCCCCGGCGAGGTGCTGGTGCGCTTCAAGGCAGGAGCGCAGGCCAATCAGATCAATGCGGTGTTGGCCAGTGAGGGCGCCACCGTCATCAAGCACTACTGGATCAACGACGTGCACCGGATCAAGGTCAAGGACACCGAGGCGACCGTGGCCTCACTGGGCCAGAACCCGCTGGTCCGGTACGCCGAGCCGAATCACATCGTACACACGATGGCCACGCCCAACGACCCGAGCTATCCGCAGCTGTACGGTCTCAACAACACGGGACAGACCGGCGGCACGGCCGACGCCGACATCGACGCGCCAGAGGCGTGGAACATCACCACCGGCTCGAGCACGGTACTCGTGGGAGACATCGACACCGGCCTCGACTACAACCACCCGGATCTCGCCGCGAACGTGTGGACCAACCCTGGTGAGATCGCCGCCAACGGCATCGACGACGATGCCAACGGCTACGTCGACGACGTTCACGGCATCAACACGATCACCGGCAGCGGCAACCCGATGGACGACCACTACCACGGCACCCACACCGCGGGCACGATCGGGGCCGTCGGCAACAACGGCGTCGGTGTCGTCGGTGTTGCGTGGAACGTGAAGATCCTCGCGTGCAAGTTCCTCAACTCGGGCGGTTCGGGCACGATCGCCGACGCCACCGAATGCATGCAGTACACGACTGCCCAGGGAGTCAAGCTCACCAGCAACTCGTGGGGTGGCGGCGGCTACGACCAAAGCTTCCAAGACGCGCTCACCGCTGCCGAGAACGCCGGCATCCTGTTCATCGCTGCTGCAGGGAACGCTGCGTCGGACAACGACTCGGTTCCCAACTACCCGTCGAATTACCCGAACTCGAACGTGATCGCGGTGGCCGCCACCGACCACAACGACGCGCTCGCTTCGTTCTCGAGCTACGGCGCCACCACCGTCGACGTGGCGGCGCCTGGCGTCAACATCCTGAGTACCTACCCGATCAGCCAGGGAAGCTACGGCACGATCTCCGGCACCTCGATGGCCACGCCCCACGTCTCCGGGCTGGCAGCGCTCCTCTGGTCGCAGAACCCGAGCCTGACGGCGGCCGAGGTCAAGAGCCGCATCCTGCTCACCACCGACTCGAAGCCGGGTCTCGCCGGCAAGGTGCTCACCGGTGGTCGCATCAACGCCTACCAGGCGCTCACCGCGAGCGTTCTCGGGCCGCACATCTACTACCTGTCGCCGAGCGCCGGTGCGTCGGGAGACACGGTCGTGATCTCCGGCGCGAGCTTCGGCGCGAGCCAGGGCACCGGCTCGGTCACGTTCAACGGCATCACCGCCGCCGTCGGATCGTGGTCGGATAGCTCCATCACCGCGACGGCCCCGAACGGTCTCAATCCAGGCGCAAATCCGGTGGTCGTGACCACCTCCGCGGGCGCCAGCAACGCGGTCACCTTCACCGTCATCGTGCCCTACTACACGCAGTCGCTCACCTCGCAGCAGCTCCTGGGCGGCGGCACGGCGCAGGGCTGGCACGCCGACGACTCGTGCTGGTCGTACACGCTGCCGTTCGCGTTCGACTACTTCGGTTCCAGCCGCACCAGCGTGTGGGTGTGCTCGAACGGCATCCTCGACTTCCAGGGCTCGAACACCGACTACACCAACACGGACGCCGACCTCAAAGCACGCCCGATCGTTGCGGCGCTCTGGGACGACCTCCGCACCGATTCGAGCGCCCAGGCGGGCGAGGACATCTACATCACGCCCTCGGCTTCGAGCGTCGTGTTCCGTTGGGTGGGCCAGACCTATTCGGGTGCGGCACCGGTCAACTTCGAAACGATCCTCAACGCCGACGGCACCATTCGTTTCAACTACGGTTCCGGCAACACCGGCCTCACGCCCACGGTCGGCATCGGCGAGGGCGGCAATCTCCGTTTCCACCTCGCGCCGCACAACAACGCCGCGACACTCACCAACGCCCAGTCGGTGCTCTACACGCCGATCGGGAACACCTGTGTCGACAACGACGGCGACGGTTACGGCAACCCGGGTAGCGCCGCGTGCTCGAACGGCGCAGCGACGGACTGCGACGACGGCAACGCCTCGGTCAATCCCGGCGCCGTGGAAGTGCCGGGCAACGGTGTCGACGACGACTGCAACCCGGGCACACCGGACGTCTCCTGCGTCGACAACGACGGTGACGGCTACGGCAACCCCGGCGACTCGAGCTGCCCGTCGGGCGGCGCTACGGACTGCAACGACGGCAACGCCGCGGTGAACCCGGGCGCCGTGGAAGTGCCCGGCAACGGCCTCGACGACGACTGCAATCCGGGCACGCCGGACGTCACCTGCGTCGACAACGACGGCGATGGCTACGGCAGTCCGGGCGATGCCACCTGCCCGAACGGCTCGGCCGCCGATTGTGACGACACCAACGCCGCCGTGAATCCCGGAGCGACGGAGATCCCGCGCAACGGCATCGACGACGACTGCAACACGGCGACGCCGGGTGGCTGCACGCGACCGTAAGACTGTTTGAGCCCTGCTCGGCGCTGCGGAGCAGGCGACTTTCCGACCGGGGGCTCGGATCACGAGCCCCCGGTCGTTGCTCCGGTCACCGGCTCGTCGAGTCGTCCGGACTTCGGGTTGCCGTGTTTCGCAACCCGCCCCGGTACATGCTCGATCGATCTGCGTCAGGTCGCGCGCAAGAAGTCCAGGATGTCGCGCTTCACGCGATGGCTCGCCTTTCGCCACGGCATGCTGAAGAACCCGTGGCGCTCCTCGGGGTAGAGCGCGAAACGCACCGGGAAGCCGCGGCTCGCGAGAGCCTGGTGGAAGACCTGGCTCGACTCGCAGAGCGGGTCCTTGCCCGCGGCGACCACGAAGATCGGCGGCAGGAGCTCGAAGTTGAGGTCGAGTGGGGTGAAGCAGTTGTCGGGACGCACTTCGCGTTCGTAGGCGGCGGCACCGCCGTAGCACGTCATGAAGAGCCGCGCCGCGGGGAAGCCGTGCTCGAGCCACGTGAAGCGGTCCATGACGCCGTAGATCGACACCACCTTCTCGATCTCGGGCAACGTCAGCTCGGCGAGCGCAGGGTCGACGAGCTCGAAGAGTGACCGATTGGCGAGGAGCGCCGCGACCATGGTGACGAGATTGCCGCCCGCCGAGTCGCCGGCGAGGGCCACCCGCTCCGCGCCGGGCTCGCGCTCGCGGATCCACGCCAAGGCGCGGATCACACTCTCGAGTGCCTGCGGAAACGGCGCCTCGGGTGCCAGCGGGTAATCGAGGTTGAACACCACGTGACCTGCGCGGGCGAAGGGCGCCAGGTCGCAGCGATAGAGGCTGCGCACCCCGCACACCCAACCTCCGCCATGGACGTACACCAGGACCGGCGCATCGCCAGCGGCGCTCGGCGCGGCAAGGCGATCGAGCTTTTCCAGACGATGGGGGCCGTACGCATGGGTGGTGACGCCGAGCCCGCGCATCTCGAGCGCGCGTGCGGCGGTGCGCGCCACGGCACCGAGCTCGATGCCGCGGCGCCACACGACGAGCTGCAAGCGATCGCGGGACGTGAGCGTCATGTGCGCGAGAAGACGCCTTGATGCTCGACGATCTCGCCGAGCGCCGTGAGCCGTTGGAGGTGACCTTCGAGCATAGGCGCCAGCGGAAAGAGGCGCACGTGATCGCGGTCGCCGTTCACCTCGTCGTAGAGCGAGGCATAGCGCTGGGTGCCGTGTGTCAGCACGTCGAGGAGGCGGCTCTCGCGGTCGTCGAGGCGCCTTTTCATCTTGGCGATGTGCACGGCGGGCTCCCGGTTCGGCTCACCGTGCGACGGGAGCAATACCTGGAGATCGAGCGCTTGCAAGCGCTGCAAGCTCGCGAGGTATCCCGCGGCGCCGCCCGAGCTGGGGCTGTGCCACGCGAGGGTGGGGCCGACGAGATCGCCGCTCACCAACAAGCCGTGCCGCCGCTCGTGGAACGCCACGTGGCCGGGCGCGTGCCCCGGCGTGTGGAGACACGTCCACTGGAAGGGGCCGGTGACGATGACCGCGCCGTCGTGAAGCGTGGGCAGCGGATCGGTGGCGACGAAGGGGGCGTGCATCGCGAAGATGATCGTGCGCATCCGGTCGATCACTTCACGGCTTCGTTCGCGTTCGTCGGGCAGGCGCGTGAGTGCCAAGTCGAAGTCGAAGCTCGCGATCAGCGTCGCGAGATCACGGGCGCAGGCGATGGCGTCGGGATGACAATGCACGGGCACGTGTACGCCGCGCGCGGCGAGCGCACCTGCTGCCGAGAGGTGGTCCACGTGGGGGTGCGTGACGAGGATGCGGCCCAGCTTCGCGAGCGGCAGACCGAGACGGGCAAGCTCGCCTTCGGTGCGCGCCAGGTTCTCGTCACCGGCGGCGCCGGGATCGATCCAAGTCCAGGTGCCGTCGTCCTCCCAGATCGCGTAGGCGTTGCACGAGTGGGGGAAGTTGGGGGAAAGCGGCTCGATCCACAGGATCTCGCGAGGCAGAGCCGCCGAGGGCATGGGCGTGCGTCAGTCGAGATTGGGCAGCACGGTGCGCGCGTCGGTGACGGCGGTCGCGAGCTGCGCCTTGGTGAGGCCCACGGCACCTGCCAGATCCGCGCCATCGAGGTGCGTTCCCGCGAGGTTCGCGCCGGTGAGCACGGCGCCGTCGAGGCGCACGCCCACCAACACCGCCTCTTCGAGCGACGCTTCCTCGAAATGCACCGCGCGCAGCGTCGCGCCAGTGAAGTTGGCGCGGCTCAAGTCCGCGGCGAGGAAGTTGGCACCGGTGAGCGTTGCGTTCATGAAGTGGGCGTCGTCGAGGAAGCTCTCTTGAAAGTTGGCGCCCGCGAGGGCGGCGCCGGTGAAATCCGCGGACTCGAGATGCGAGCGCGAGAAGTCTGCACGATCGAGCCGGGCTTCGCTGAAGTCGGCGTTCCGGAGATCGACTTGGAAGAGCCCGAGCGGCAGGCGCTCGGTGGCGGCGTGCTGCCGGCGGCCGAGCACCTGGATCACCCGCTGAACGTCGGCGGCGGGCGAACCGCTGGCCTCGGTTGCGAGGTACGGGCAGCGATCGCGTACGTAGCCCACCAGGAGATCGATCACGGGCCAGTGCTGCTCCGCCGATGCAGCGGCGATTCGCTCCAGCGCGTCGATGGCCGCGAGTCGCGTGCCTTCGTCGCCTGCGCGCAACTGCTCGCGCAAAGCATCCAAGCTCGCCAGCGCGCCTGCGACGGTTGCCGGTTCGCCGTCGCTCGGCGCTCGCCCGCCGCCGGCGAGCTTGCCCAAGGCACCCTTGAGGTCGCTCCACTTCACGAGCGCGCCTCGAGGGGCGGCAACGACGCCACCAGCTCCTTGAGGCGCTGTTGGCCGTCGCGAAAGACCGGCCAGCCGTCGCCCACCAGCACCGCATCGATGGCGGGATGATCGGCGACCAGCTCGCGCACCGACGCAACGGCGCGTGCTTTGTCGGTGAGCTTCGGGTCGGGAAGCAGCATCAGCCGTCCGCCGCGATGGGCGCGAATGAGGTCGCCGGTGACGAGCGTCGTGTCCTCGATCAAGAGCGCCAGCTCGCCCGGGGTCTTGGAGCCGTCGAGGGTGAGCACCACCAGCCCCGGCACCAGCTCGTCCCCAGACGCCAGCCAGCGCGCGCAAGCGAAGGGGAACGCGTCGTGCTCCGCGGCGGGTCCGGCCAGCTCGGCGCCGAAGCGCACCGCCAGCTCACGCGCCGCACGGGTGTGGTCCGAGTTGGTGACCACGATCCACGCCGCGCCCCCCAGGTCGCGCAGATGGGCCTCGTCGTGGGCACTCATGGGCAGCGGATCGATGAGCACGTTGCCGTCGGCCCGCGTCCAAGCCCAGCCGTGGAAGTCGACGTTCCGGCTCTCGTCGAAAGTGGACCAGCAAAAGAGATCGGGTCGATGCAGCGTCTTCATGGTCGAGCACCGTGGGTGTAGCGCGTCGCGGGAAGGGGGCGACCGGATCGTAACGCGAGTCGTGGCGAATGCCTCGTGCTGCGCCTGCATGCAGGAGGTTCGAGCGCAGGGATGAGGTTGGCCGCGACTACGCCCATGACTGCGAAGTGCGTGACACGAGTCCTCGGCGATGACATCGTCGTTCGGCGACGCGCGCGTGATCGCGCAGAGCCCGTCGGCGGTGCCAGCCATTGGAGCCGTGATTTCTCGGGACGCGCACGAGCTGGGGATTCAACCTGGATGGGTGTTTCATCGGTGGCGTGGCTTTCGTCGTGCTCGCTCTCGTGTGCCCGCTGTTGCCCCTCGTCTACGTGCTCAACGCTCGTCACGGGTGGTGGACGCGGCCATTCGAGTCGAGGATTCGCGTGGGGATCGAGACAGCATCGGACCACGGGCTGAACGCGGAGGCCTCGTACTCCCGTCTGTGCGCGGAGCTCACTTCACACCACGTGGATCCAGCGCTGCGGGATCTCGAACGGCACCCATCCGCGACCGTGCGCGCATTCGTTCAGGCGATGGAGGTCGAACGTGTGCTGGCCGGAAAGGCCAGTCGGCAGGCAGCGGATGTGCTGAATCGGTTGTTCCGCGCTCGTCGTGGCATACGTCGGGACGGTGCCGAGTGAGCGCGTTGCCACGGCGATCGACTCGCGAGGACGTGGATCGCGCTTCGCGTGGCGCTGAGCGGCAGCCGCGGATGGTGCGTCGCGTGACGCGGATTCTGCGCCTGGTCGCGATCGCTTACGTCGCGCTGCTCGCGTCTGCGTTCGTCGCGTCGCGCCGCATCGTTTTTCCGGCGCCGACCACCGACCAGGGACCGCTGGTCGCGGGGGCGCGCCGCGTCGAGATGGTCGCGGACGACGGCGTTGCGGTGCATGCGATCGTCTTCGATCCGCCGGACGAACGGGCACCCATGGTCGTTCAGTTCCACGGCAATGGTGAGGTCGTCGGCTGGAATCAGGGGATCGGTGTGGAGCTTCGGAGCCTGGGATTCGGCGCCGTGTTGGCTGAGTACCGCGGGTATGGCAGCTCGGTGGCTTCGAAGCCGAGCGAGATCGGGCTCTATTCCGACGCAGACGCCGTGATTCGCTGGCTTCGTGCCCAGGGCATCACGCGTGAGCGCACCGTGTTGTGGGGATTCTCGTTGGGGACGGGCGTGGCCGCGGAGATCGCCGCCCGCGGCGAGGGAGCGCGTCTGGTCCTGCAGGCGCCGTTCACGTCGATCCCCGATGTTGCTGCTCGTCGGGCGCCCTTTCTTCCCGCTCATCTCCTGTTTCGGGATCGCTTCGACACGCTCGCGAAGTCGAGCCGCATCGCCATCCCCACGCTGGTGATCCACGGCGACGCCGATCCAGTGGTGCCGTTCGACATGGGGGAACGGGTGGCGGGAGCCATCCCGGGGGCACGGTTCGTTCCCGTGCCCAACGGCGGGCACGACTACGACTACGGCCGGGGCCGATGGATATTCCGGATGATTGCGGACTTCATTCGTTCGTGATTCGTGTGCGCGTTGCGTACGAGCGAGTGTGCTCGCGCATCGGGGCGAGATCCGTTCACGAACCGCGCGGTCCGAGGCCAGCAGCGGTGTAGACGGCGTCGATGGCGCGCATGTTGGCGAGGGAGCCTGCGAGTGGTGGCTCGGCGGGCCGTTCGCCGCGCACCGTGGCGAGGAACGCGCGCAATTGGTGGGTGTAGGTGGCATCGCCGCGGATGTCCTCCCGGCGTGATTGGCCGTCGACGACCACGCTCAACCGGTGGAAGAGATGGGGCGCGATCGGGTTGAAGATGCGGAGCTCGCCGCGCGAGCCGATCACACGGGCGCTCACGTCCAGCAGCGTGCTCGAGAAGAGCGAGCACGTGATGCGGCCGGTGCGGCCGTCGGCGAAGGCGAGCTCGGCGCGCATCCAACGGTCCACGCGCGGCGACGAGCGGCGGGCTTCAGCCGATCGCACTTCGGGCTCGGCACCGGCCAAGTAGCGCACCACGTCGAGGGTGTAGCAGCCGGTATCCATGAGCGCGCCGCCCGCCAAGTCCAGGCGGTAGCGGATGTCGCTGGGCAAGGGCAGCGGGATGCACATCGTGGCTTCGACGCGGCGGATCTCGCCCAGCTCACCGCTGGTCACGATCTCGCGCATTCGCGCTGCCAGCGGATGATGTCGCCAATGGAAGGCTTCGACGAGGACGCGACCGGAGCGCTCGGCGGCCTCGACGACGCGCTCGGCCTCGGTGGCATTCGATGCCAGCGGCTTTTCGCAAAGCACGTGTTTGCCTGCGTCGAGTGCGCGAATCGTCCACTCGGCGTGATGCGAGTTCGGCAGGGGAACGTAGACAGCGTCGATCTCGCGGTCGGCGAGCAGCGCCGCATACGACCCGTGGATGCGAGGGATCCGATGACGACCGGCAAACCTGCACGCGCGCCGCTCGTCGCGAGCGGCGACGGCGAGCACCTCGACGCCATCGACGGCGCGCGCGGGACGGACCAGCGCCATGGGTGCGATGCGCGCGGCACCGAGGATCCCGAAGCGCAGTGGCGGGTGGGGCATGGTGGCGTCAGGTACCACGTCGCGTGGCGAGCCGGAGCTGCCCGTCAGAAGAGCTCGGTGTGAATCACCCTGTAGGCCAGCACCAAGCCGAACGCGATCAGGATCGCGCCAGTGCCCTGGCGCACTTTGAGGGCTGTGGTGGGGCGGACCTTTTCACGGAGCCCGCGGAGTCCGGTGATCGCAATGCTGAACCACAGCATCACGCCGATGCTCACGCCGAGCCCGAACACCATGGCGGCGATGTGGCCGCCGGCCAGCAATCCCCACGACACCAGCGCGGTGATGGCCGCTGCCCAGCCGGCAGCGAGGGCAGGGTTGAGCGCCGCGACCATGAAGCCCAGCCAGAACCCGCGACCGGTGCGCTGGCGGCGGGGCTTGGGTGGGTTGCCGCCGCCGTGGCTGGTGCGGACCAGCACGTAGCCGATCGTCAGCAGCAAGATCGCGCCCAGCGAGCGCGCTCCGGTGGCCATCGATCCCTGAATGCCCACCAGCAGCTTGGCGCCGAGACCGGCGAAGGCGGCGTACGTCCCCTCGGCCACCGCGGCGCCCGCCGCCAGGCTCAACCCCTCGCGGTCGTGGCCTTGTGCGATGCGGCTCAGCACCAGGATCGAGATCGGGCCTGCAACCAGGATGGAACCAATCATCCCGCTCACGATGCCGAGCAGCAATGCAGCGACGAGGTCGGTCATGTCGCGGGCGGCGGCGTGAGTCGCAGGCGAGCGTTCGTGCGCGTCGGAGTGACCAGAGTGGAGTCGCGCTCGACGCCCGCACCGGGCGCGCCGACGAGCCGACGAGTGTGAACCGCGACGCCCGCGGCGTAAAGCCGCGGATCGCCGATCACATCTGCCACACTTCGTGGACCGTCTCGCTCGAAGGAGAAGATGCATGAGCACCGAGCTCGTTCCCTTGCGCGTCGTGTCCCCGCTCGATGGCAAGGTGGTGGCCGAGATTCCGCGCACGCCGCCCGCGGAGATGGAAGCACGCATCCGCGCCGCGCGAGCCGCCCAGGTTGCGTGGGCGGCGCTGCCAATCGCCGAACGCGTCGCGGTTCTGAAGCGCTGTCGTCATGCCTTCCACGCTCGCGTCGACAAGCTGGTCGAGGTCGTCCGTGCCGAGACCGGCAAGCCGCTTCCGGAAATCCTGGGTGGCGAGATCATCGCCAACCTCGAGCTCTTCGACTTCTACATCCGCCACGCCGCCAAGCTGCTGGCCCCCGAGCGCGTGCCCATCAACCCGATCAATTACCCCGGCAAGCGCGGCGTCATCGAGCTTCGGCCGCTCGGCGTCGTGGGCGTGCTCAGCAGCTGGAACTACCCGGTGGCGTTGCCGATGCGCGCCATCGTGCCGGCGCTGGCGGCGGGCAACGCCGTGGCCTTCAAACCGTCGGTGGATGCGAGCCTGATCGGACACGAGCTGGCGGCGGTGTTCACCGAGACCTTGCCCAAGGATCTCTTGGTGGTGGGCTTCGGCGGGCGCGAGGTGTCGGGTGTGGTGATCGAGCACGCAGACAAGATCAACTTCATCGGCTCGGTGTCGGTGGGAAAGGAGATCGCCAAGCGCTGCGGTGAGCGGCTGATTCCGTGCTCCACCGAGCTTTCCGGCAAGGACGCGGCGATCGTGCTGGCGGACGCGCCCTTCGAGCGCACCCTCAACGGTGTGTTGTGGGGAGCGTTCACCAATACGGGCCAGAACTGTGCCTCCATCGAGCGGCTCTACGTCGAGGATGCGATCTACGATCGCTTCGTGCCGGCGCTCGTCGAGCGGGTGAAGCGGCTCCGGGTTGGCGACGACGTGGGCCCGTTGCGCAACGACAAGCAGATGCAGTTGGTGGAGAGTCACGTCGAAAACGCCCGCGCGACGGGCTCGAAGATCCTCGCTGGCGGCGAGCGTGTCGCGGGCACGCTCTTCTTCCAGCCCACGGTGATCGAGGTGGCCGATCGCCATGCCATGTACATGATCGAGGAGACCTTCGGTCCCACGCTCCCCGTGGTGCGGGTACGTGACGCCGAGGAAGCGATCCGCGAAGCCAACAGCGCCAAGTTCGGTCTCACGGGCTCGATCTGGACCGCGGATCTGCCGCGGGCTGAGACGCTCGCGCGGCGCCTCGAGGTGGGGGTGGCGACCCTCAACAACTGCGTCTTCACCGGCGCTCTGACCTCGGCGCCGTGGGGCGGCGTGAAGGAAACCGGCCACGGTGTGACCAACTCGAAGTACGGGCTCCTCGAGATGACGCGCCCCGCGTTCGTGCTCACCGATCGCAGCCAAGGAGCCAAGGAGTCGTGGTGGTATCCCTACGGCGACGAGTTGGTGCGACTGATGCGCGCCGTCGTGGCGCAGCTCGGTGGCAACGTCCTCGCCGTGGCGCGGCTCGCGCTGCTCCTGCCCAAAGTGCTCAAGAAACAGGTGTGAGCGGGCAGCGCTCCCTCGACCCGCGGACCCGCGCCGCACACCAGGAGGCACCATGGCTTTCACCGTTTCCGTCACCGTGGATCGAACCATCGAGGTGGCGTGCGAGCTCGCGAGTGCTTTCGCGCTGGTCTCCGACGTGCCCAAGTCCGTGAGCCACCTGCCCAAGGTCGAGCGCCTCACCGATCTCGGCGGCGGTGCGTATCGCCTCGAGACCGAGAAGATCGGAATCGAGAGGTACAACCTGCAGACGATCTACGCGAGCCAGTACGTCCACGACGCCAAGAAGAAGACCGTCACTTGGACGCCCATTCGCGGCGAGGGGAACGCGCAAGTCTCGGGGAGTTGGGAGGTGACGGCGACGCCCGACGGCAAGACCCGGCTTCGGCTCGTGAACAAGGGCGAGATGCAGCTCCCGTTTCCCGCGCTGGTGAAGTCGCTCGTCACCCCGTTCGTCACCCGGGAGTTCGAGGCGATGATCGCCCAGTACCTGAAGAACCTCACGCGCACCTTGGAGCAGAATGCAGCGGCCAAGGCGCCGACGAAGGGCGCCAAGAAATGACGGCGGTCGCGAATCGGCGCGCGCGAGTGTGAGGTCGAGCGGCGTGAGTCGCAGAATGACGGCATGGTGAAACGAACGCCCAGTACTCGGGGCTGGATGCGATCCGGATCGCGATCCTCTATCCTCCCTCGCCGTGAGAGCGACCGCGCACGTCGCGTGCGCCTCGCCTCGGCTGGGTCGACGTTTCGGAGTCGAGAGATGGCTCGTGGCGCCGTGGTGGCCACTCGACGCGACCGATGCCGTGCGCGCGGGTAACCGGCTACGGAGCGCTCGCGATCGGCGCGAACGAGGGCTCCCATTCGCTGCCGTTCGAGCGGGTGAGCCAGCGGACGCCACTGCCGTCGCTCGCCGCCAGCATCAGGTGCCATGGGCCGCGGTGTCGGGGCCCTTTGTCCTTCGCGGTGGTGGTGGCGAATGCGACCCAGCGGCCGTCGCGGCTCCATGCAGGGAAGTAGTCGTACGCGTCCGTGGTGCTGATGCGGCGCGCGTTTTCGCCGTGGGAGTCGGTGACGGCGATGTCGCCCTTGCCGTCCCAGCGCTGAGTCACGAACGCGATGCGTCCGTCTGCGGGCGACACGTCGGGGCGACAAGCCCCAGGATCGCGGGTGACGTTCCTCGAGCGACCACTGGCGACGTCGATGCGCGCGATCTGCCAGCCGCGACCCGTGTTGCTGGAGCACGCGAGCCAGGTACCATCGCTGCTCACCGACGCGTGGGCGTGACGAGCCACGGTGGCATCGGTGAGCGCGCGCTCCCTGCCGTTCGCGAGATCGCGCAACACGAGATTCCATCCCACCACGTGGGGTGAGCGCGTGAAGACGAGGCTCTTGCCGTCCGGCGTGGGTGCGGGATCCTCCGCACGACCGCCGTCCACGACGACCGCGCTGACGGCGTTCGACGCGAGATCGATGCGGTAGATGCCGTCCACTCCCGAACGGTCGGAGACGAAGTAGAGCGAACTGCCGTCGGGCGCGAACACTGGGTTGCGGTCGACGCCCGGTGCCTCGGTGAGGCGGCGCAGCGTGGGACCGGAGGGCTCGAGCAGGAAGACGTCGAGATTGCCGTCGCGCTCACGCTGGAATGCCAACGCACCGGGTAGTCGTGCGACGGCCTCGCTGTTCCACGTGATGCCGTCGAGTTGCAGCTCGGTCCCGGCGCTCGGGGCCGGGCTGAGCTCGCCGGCGCTTGCGGGATGTGCGAGCCACACGCTTCCGGCACACGCGAACGCCGGAAGCACGATCGTTCCGGTGGCGAACCGTCGCCGCAGATGCGTGGCGAGCGCGCGGATCTCCGGGATGCCGAACGCCGCACTCGCACCTGCGTAACAGACGGCGAACGCCACGCCGGGGACGAAGAGCGCGAGCGCACGCTCGGCGAGATCAGACTCGTGGTCCCCGTCGGCCAGCCCGACGGCGACGCGATCGAGAACCAGCCAGCCCAGCGCCAACGCGGCCCCGATGCGCGCTGCGAACGCGAGCGCGCCGCGTCGATCGTTGGCCTCGAGCTCGGAACGCAACACCCAGCCAAGCCCGGCGAGCTTGACTGCGCGCGCGGCGGTGAACGCCGCGGGCAGGCACGCGATTCCGAGCGCCGGCCCCAGAAGCGGCCACGCAGCGATGTTGAGCGCTGACGCGAAAACCTCGGCGCGTACCGCAGGTCGAAGCCGCCCGCGTGCGATGGCGAAACGCGTGAGCAGGAGATCGGCGAACACGAACGGGACGGCGGGAGCGTAAAGCCCGAGCAGTCGCGCAGCGGTACTCGCCGCCTCGGAATCGAACGAGCCCCAGCGGAAGAGGAGCTCGACCATGGGCGTCGCGAGCGCGGCCAGCGCCACGGCGAGCGGCGCGGACACCAAGACCGCGCTGCGTAGCGCTCCCGTGAGCGCGCGCCGCGCCGCGCTCGGGTCGGCGTCCGTGCCGAGGCGCGCGAAGAGCGCGAAGAACACCACCGCGAGCGGCTCGGCGGCCAGCACCGTGGGGAGGTCCACGAGCTTCCAAGCGTACGCCACCATCGCCACGGAGCCTCCCCCGAAGCGGGTCGCGAAAGCCGATTCCAGGATCTGCCGCAGGCCGATGGCAAGCGCAGCGAGGCCCATCGGCCAGGCCGCGGACCACGCTTCGCGCCCGAGCGGTGTGGGCACGATGCGACGATCGAAGAGCCGTTTCCGTCCGGGGCCGAGTGCCACGAGGTGGATCGCCAACATCGCGGCGCCGCCCACCAGGTAGCCCGCGGCCAACACTTCGAGACCTGCGTGGGGCACCAGCCAGAGCGCCGCCAGCGCCACGGTTCCGGCGGTCTTGAACGCCAGCTCGCCGCACGCGGGCGCGAAGAATCGTCCGGCGGTGTGAAAGAGGGTGTACGTCACGAGCGCGGCGCCGAGCGGTACCAGCGCCGGCAACAGGATTCGAGCGAGCTCGATCACGAGCACCTGCGCGTTCGCCTCGAGACGGGGTGCGAGCACGTGTTGCACCAGGGGCGTCGCCGCGATTCCCAGCAAAGCCGCGATCGTCGCGAAGAAGCCAGCGACCACCAGTGCGAGGCGCCCGGCGGCACGCCAAGCCGGAGCCTCGCCGCGCTCGGTCGTGGCGCGAGTGAGCAACGGCAGAAGCGCGGGGCCGATCACCGATCGTGCGAGGTCGAAGATCACCATCATCCATCCGAACGCGATGAGGAACGCGTCCACCGACGCGCTGGCACCGAAGCGAAAGGCGAGGAATTGCTTCTCGACGAAGCCCAAGATCTTGGCCGCACCGAGGAGCAGCGTGATGCCCGCCGCGGATGCGTAAGGGCTCGGCGCGCGAAGCGCTCGGGCGGCGAGCGGGGCGTCGCCGCTCGTGGAGTGGGTGGTCGCCGAGCTCATGACGGATGCCGCCGTGCGGCGTTCGGGGGCCTCGGCGGTGGGCGGCCGAGCGGGGCGACGTGAGAGGCAGCGCTCTCGACGCGCGCGCGTGAGGATGGCTCGCCGATTGGACGGCGGGTGCGGGACCGATATTCACCGCGTGGCATCCGAGGCGTGGCGCCGTTCCGCGCGGGTTTCGCGGTGGCCGCGGATTGCGCGACAATCGTGGGATGCATCGAAATCCGCAGCGTCGTCATCGTTCGCTCGCACGCCTCACGTCGGGCTCGCTCCTCGCCGCGCTGGCGTCGTCGTGTGTCCCCGATTCGAGCCCGCCACCCGCTTCCGATCCAGGCGTGAATCCGCCGCTCACGCGACTGGTCGCGGTGCGAGGCAGCCGTCCAGGCATATTCGATGCGACCGGCCGCCAGGTGGTGATCCGCGGCGTGAACTTCAACCACCTCGGCGACTACTTCCAGGCGGACCCCGCGCTTCCTACGGTCGCAGAGCTCACGGCGGAGGACTGGGACGACGTCGCCGCGACGGGTGCGAACGTGATCCGGCTGGTGACCTCGTGGTCGGCGTGGGAGCCCGTGCGCGATCAGATCGACCGCGCGTATCTCGAGCGCGTGCTGCAGGCGATCGCGGACGCCCGTGCGCGCGGTCTCTACGTGGTCGTCGACATGCACCAGGACGCTTGGTCGAAGTTCGTGTTCACGCCGCGCGACCAGAGCTGCCCCGAAGGTGCGCGCCCACAGATCGGTTGGGATGGCGCACCCGCGTGGGCCACGTTCACCGACGGCGCCGAGACCTGCACGCCTGGCGGCCGCGAGGACAGCCCCGCAGTGCGCGCAGCGTGGGCGTCGTTTTACGACAACCGCGACGGCGTGCGCGATGAGCTGGCCGCGCTCTGGGGCTTCATCGCGAGCGAGCTTGCCCAAGAGCCGAGTGTGGTTGGCTACGACCTGCTCAACGAGCCCGGCACCAGCGGCGACCCGGATGCCACCATCGCGGGCCTCACGGCGTTCTACCAATCGGCGGTCCAGGCGATCCGTTCAGCCGAGAGCGCGCTCGGTTCTCCCGGGCATGTCGTCTTCTTCGAGCCCACGGTGTTCGCCGGTCTCGTTCCCTTCGATTGGACCACCGATCCCAACGTGGTCTTCGCCTCGCACAATTACTTCGAGTCGATCGGGCCAAGCGTGCCCGGGCTGCTCGACCTCTCGTTCCCGGTCTTCGACGTGCTGCAGGCGCTCTACCAGACCACGCTCTGGACCGGGGAGTACGGCAGCTTTTCTTCGCCCGCGGCCAACGAGGAGTGGATGGCGCGCTTCGCGCGCCTCGAAGACCAACACCTGCGCTCGGGCGGAGCATGGTGGCAATGGGAACAGGAGTGCGGCGACCCGCACGACGTCTCCGGCGCGTGGCCTCCTTCGCCGGAGTGGGTCGCGAATCAGCAGCAGCGCTGCGGTAGCGCGCGCTTCCAGGTCACGACCTGTGTCCGGCGCGCCTATGCGCGCGCCGCGCCGGGGCGCCTCACGAGCGTCGCGGATCCCGCCTGTGACGGACATCTCTCGCTGACGGGGGTCACCGACGCTCCGTCCACCGCGGATCTTTGGATTCCGTCCGCTTCCGACGTGGCGCCGAGTGTGACCGGGGACGGCGTGGGGTCGGTGGCCGCGCGCCGCGTCGGCGGAGGCTGGCGCCTCGACGTCGCCGTGACCGGTGCGTACCGCGTCGACGCCGCGCCCTGAGCGAGTCAGGTCGACTCGACGCAGTCACGGCGCGGGGGCGGGCGGGAGCCCTCCCGGGACGGCGGGTGAGCTTGCGCCCGCCCCGGTGATCTCGTCGCGTCGCGCGATTGGCGCGGGCGCGGCTCGCGGGCGTCGATAGCCACGGCCGGGGCTCGCGTGTAGAACCGAGCCGCCGCCATGGCCAACCTGCTCCGTCATCGCGATCTGGTGCTCGCGTTGGTCGCGCGCGACCTCAAGGTCCGCTATCGCCGCTCGCTGATCGGCTTCTTGTGGACGATGCTGCAGCCGCTGCTCACGATGCTGGTGCTGATGGCCGTGTTCAGCATGGCGTTCCGTTTCGACGTGCCCGGCTATCCGGTCTACGCCCTCACCGGCATCGTGTTCTGGAACTTCTTCCAGCAGGGTGTCGTGACCTCGATGCAGAGTCTGCGCGGCAACGCACAGCTCTTGCTCGATGAAGGGCGGGTTGCGCTACGAGGCCTTCTGGGCGCTCAGCGACGTGTCGTTCGAGGTGTCCGGCGGCGAAAGCGTCGGCGTCGTGGGTCGCAACGGTGCCGGCAAGAGCACGCTGCTCAAGGTCTTGTGCGGCGTCCTCGAACCCACCCTCGGCCAGAGCGAGCTAGGCGGATGGGTGGCGCCGATCCTGGCGCTGGGCGCGGGCTTCGATCACGATCTGACGGGGCTCGAGAACGTGTACCTGAACGCGTTGCTGCTCGGCCGCACTCGCCGCGAGGTGGACGCGAAGCGCGAGCACATCCACGAGTTCAGCGGGCTGGGCGAGCTCATTCGTTCCCCGCTGCGCAGCTACTCGGCGGGCATGATCGCGCGGCTCGGCTTCGCGGTGGCGACGGCGTGGCGCGCCGACATCCTCGTGCTCGACGAGGTGCTGGGAGTGGGCGATGCCGCCTTCGTGAAGCGCTGCCAACAGCGCATCCAGGAGTTACGGACGGCGGGAGCGACGGTGATTCTGGTCTCGCACGCGCCGGACGAGATCCTCGCTAACTGCGACCGTTGCCTGTGGCTCGAGGGCGGCAGGCTCGTCGCAGACGGTGCAACGCGCGAGGTGCTGGATCGCTACGCCGCGGCGCCCGCGACCACGTTCGTGGCCGGAGGGCTCGCGCCCGACGCGCGTCGTGGCGAGCGCGTCACCTGAGCCGTCGGCTCGGCCCACAGCCGGCCGCAGAGCGGGCACTCGACGCTCACGCGCTCGTCGCGAACACAGGTCAGCACGAACGAGCCGCGGCAGCGCGGGCAGAGTCGCGGCGCGGCGCCATCCGCAGCACGCGCGCTGCGAGGAGCCTTGGTGGTGGGTGCGGAGGCCACCGTGGTCCCGCGGTTCGACGGACGTTTGGTTCCACGCATGATCGTCTCCTTCACGCCGAGCCGTTCGAGAGTGGCGCGAGCCACCGCGCGGAGGTCCTGGAGGGCGATGGGGCGCTCGCAGGTGCGGCGCTAGCGTCGCGGCGACGTCCAGTCTCGAACGACGCGAGCCAGCGGCGAGCGGTTCGGGTCGCGGGATGATCGGGGCCGAGCATCCACACGCCCAGCAGGAGCAGTGGCGTGCCGGGCAGGATCGGGATCACGATGCCCGCGACGCCGACGGCGATCGCCACGCGTCCGAGCCTCGTCCGAATTCGATCCCATCGGTTTTCTCGAAGGCCGCTAGTGTCCATGGCCGACGAGGTTGCCGCGCCATCCAGCACGGCACAAATAGAAAATGAGACGCCGACGATGCGGCAAAAGCGATGGAAGGAAACGGCCGCCGATCGCCGCCGCCGGCCCCTTCGTCGCTTCAGATCTCGAGGATGATCTTGCCGACGACGCGCCCGCTCTGGCTCAGGCGGTGTGCTTCCTCCGCGGCGGCGAGCGGAAAGCGCGCCGCGATGTTGACCGTGACCTTGCCCGCCGCCACGGCGTCGACCACAGGCCGGAGCACGGCAGCGTGCGGACGGCCGAGGATTGCCTTGGTGCGAATGGGGGCGAGCACGGTCTGTAGCACCATCGAAGCCGAGTCCCCAGCGACGATCACCAATCGGCCGCGGGGAGCGAGCAGCGCCCTGCAGCGCGGTCCGGCGTAGGTGCCGACGCAGTCGACGATGGTATCGAAGGGCGCGAGCTCCCGTGCCTGCTCGATGGGATCGCCAGCCGCGTAGTCGATGACCCGGTCCGCGCCGAGCCCCGTCACGAGGCTCGCGTTTCGCGCCGAGCAAACACCCGCCGTGAACGCCGCGCGGACGTGCTTCGCGACCTGAACCGCGAACTGGCCGACACCCCCTGAAGCGCCGAGGATCAGCGCCCGTCCGCCCTCGGGCAGCCGCCCCAGCTCGGTGAGCGCGCGCCACGCGGTGACTCCCGCGATCGGCAGCGCTGCCGCCACGTCGAGCGGCACCGACACGGGGAGCACGCACACCTGATCGTCGCGCACGACCACGGTGTCGGCCATGCTGCCGCGCTGCCGCCGCGAGAAATCCGTTCCGCCGACCACCCGATCTCCCGCACGGATTCCGGACACGTGGGCGCCGACCTCCTCGACGATTCCCGCGAAGTCGACACCCACGACTACCGGCGGTGGGGGCCCGAGGACCCGTGCTGCGAGCCCGAGTGGACCGCCAGCGCGCATCTTCCAGTCCACCGGATTCACTCCGGCGAACTTCACGGCCACGCGGAGCTCGCGCTCGCGTACCCGAGGCGTCGGCAACTCCATCAGCTCGAGCGGTTCGCTCGCACCCCACGCACGCTGCGCCATCGCTTTCATCGATTGCATCCTCGCGCGGCGGATGTTTCCTCGGGGGCCTCAACAGACCCCCGCCCCACGAAAAGCGCGGTGCTCAAAGGGCCCCACCCCCAAGTCGCTCGCTGTGCTCGCGGCGCGCCTCTGGCGCGCGCCGTCGGTGACCTCTGAAGAAAAGAGTCATTTATTTCACAGCGAGCCAGGGAACGGCCAGCGTACGGTAGTGCTGGCGCCGGCGTCGTGCGCGCCCCTTCACACGTTGAAGCGGAAGTGCATGACGTCGCCGTCCTGCACCACGTAATCCTTGCCTTCGACGCGCAGCACGCCGGCGGCCTTCATCGAGGCCTCGCTGCCGTGCTTCAGCAGATCGTCCACCGAGTAAACCTCGGCGCGGATGAAGCCCCGCTCGAAGTCGGAATGGATGACCCCGGCGGCTTGAGGCGCCTTGGTGCCCTTGTGGATGGTCCAGGCGCGGATCTCCTTCGGCCCTGCGGTGAAGTAAGTCTCGAGGCCGAGCAGCGCATAGGTTGCGCGCGCCAGCCGATTCAGGCCGGGCTCGGCCACGCCGAGATCGGCGAGGAAACCCGCGCGATCCGTGGGATCCAGCTCCGCGATCTCCGCTTCCAGCTTGGCGCAGAGCACCACCACGCCGGCGTGCTCGGCGGCCGCCTGCGCGCGCACCTTGGCGACGTAGGCGTTCTCGGTGGTGAGCCCCTGCTCGTCGACGTTGCAGACGTAGAGGACCGGTTTCGCCGTGATGAACTGTGCGGCTTTGAGCGCAGTCTCTTCCTCGCCGACCCACTCGCCAGCGCGCACCGGCTTGCCCGCGCGCAGGAGCGCCAGCGCCTTCTCGGCCACCACCGCGTGCACCTTCGCTTCCTTGTCGCCACCTTGGGCGACCTTGGCGTAGCGGGTGTGGCGACGCTCCGCGGTATCGAGGTCGGCGAAGATCAGCTCGATACCGATGGTCTCCATGTCGCGCTGCGGATCGATGCTGCCGTCCACGTGGGTGATGTCGGGATCGTCGAAGCAGCGCACCACTTCCAGGATCGCGTCGGTATTGCGGATGTGGCCGAGAAACTGGTTGCCGAGCCCCTCGCCGTCGTGGGCGCCGCGTACCAGTCCGGCGATGTCGACGATCTCCACCGCCGCCGGCACGATCTTCTCGGTGGCGATCTTCGAGTGGATCTGCTCGAGGCGCGGGTCGGGCACCTCGACGATGCCGACGTTGGGCTCGATGGTGCAGAA
>CAYVDO010000063.1:0-26816 GCA_964450125.1 uncultured bacterium | reverse complement strand
CGTCGTACTTTCCACCGGCGCTCAACACCGGTTCGGGGCAACCCATCGAGTACCTGGGCTGGAAAGTCGAGGCCAAGTACACCGTCGCCAGCCCCGCAGGCGGAGTCTCGATCAACCGCCGCGTGTTTTTCTTCAACAACAACGAAGTCGTCGCCATCGAAAAGGCCGCCAGCAACGCCATCCGTTGACGCGGCCACGCCGTGGCGGCGTGTGCCGGCTGCCGTGGCGAGCGCGGCCGAGGTCGATTACCCTCGCCCGCCGACGCTGCGACCGTGCTTCGTCGCCGTGACTCTCGAGGAAATCCGATGACCGAGCTCGTCCACCCCACCCAGCTCGAGGCCGCGCGTGCCGGCGTGGTGACGCCGGAAATGGTGCGTGTCGCACTGCGCGAGGCCACGCGCCCTGAGGTCGTTCGCGAGGAAGTCGCACGCGGCCGGCTGGTGATTCCCGCGAACAAGAGACACCTCGCGGGGAGCTCGGGCCAGACGCCAACATCTGCCGACACCGGCGCCATTGCCTCGGGACTACCGTTCCACGGCTTGCGCTATCCGTCCTCGGCCGCCGGCCATCCAGGTGCAGGTGAGCAAGACCGGCTATGGGTGAACCAGACGGTCACCCAGCGCGCCGCCGAGCTCGCCGACGACTCGTTCCTGATCGGCCAGCGAGCGCCAAAGCGGCTCGATCCGATGGGAATCGGCCGCGCCATCAGCACGAAGATCAACGCCAACATCGGCGCCAGTCCAGTCAGCAGCTCGACAGCGGAAGAAGTCGAGAAGCTGCGGTGGGCGCAGCGCTACGGCGCCGACACCGTCATGGATCTCTCGACCGGTGGTGACTTGCGCGCGTGCCGCCAGGCGATCCTGGATCACTCTACGGTTCCCATCGGCACGGTGCCGATCTACAGCATGATCCAGGGCCGCTCGATCGAAGAGCTGACCTACGACGACATCCTCCACGAGATCGAGGCGCAGGCGCAGCAGGGCGTCGACTACTTCACCATCCACGCCGGCCTCCTGCGCGAGCACTTGGCGCTGGTGGCGCCACGGGTCACGGGCATCGTCTCTCGGGGCGGATCGTTGCTCGCGAAGTGGATGATCCACCACGCCCGGCAAAATCCGATGTACGAGCTCTTCGACGAGATCTCGTCGATCATGCGCGAATACGACGTCACGTACTCGTTGGGAGACGGCTTGAGGCCCGGCTGCCTCGCCGATGCCAGCGACCCGGCGCAGCTCGCGGAACTGCGGGTCCTGGGTGAGCTCGTGCAGCGTGCCCGCGAAGCCGGAGTCCAGGTGATGGTCGAAGGCCCCGGCCACGTGCCGCTCAACGAGGTCGCCGCCAACATCGAGATGGAGCGGCGCATCTGCGACGACGCGCCCTTTTACGTGCTCGGCCCCCTGGTGACCGACGCCTTTCCTGGCTACGACCACATCACCAGCGCCATCGGCGCCACCGAAGCCGCCCGCGCAGGCGCTGCCATGCTTTGCTACGTAACCCCCAAAGAGCACGTCGGCCTGCCGAAACCTGAGGACGTGAAGGCCGGTTGTGTTGCCTACAAGATCGCCGCACACGCCGGCGATCTCGCCCGCGGCCTGCCAGGAGCGCGCTACTGGGACGACGATCTCAGTCGCGCCCGCGCAGCGCTCAACTGGCCCAAGCAGTTCGAGCTTGCGTTCGACGGAGAGACCGCGCGGGCTTTCCACGACGCGGACTTGCCCGTCGACACGGACTTCTGTGCGATGTGCGGCCACGACTGGTGCAGCATGCGGATCTCGAAGGAGATCGAGGCGTTTGCCAGCGGCAAGGACGACGGGTTCCAACCGGCGCGGCGCGCCGCGCGCTCGCCTGCGGCACCGCGAAACGACCTCGCTCAGCTCGGTCGGCACGCTGACAAAGCCGCGTGCCACTCCGACCACGTCCCCGACGCCGACGCCGCACGGTTGCTCCAGCGTGCCGCGAGAGCGAGCGCGTCCGAGGTCGCTGCTCCGCGCTGATCCGTTTCAGTACCGAGCCCGCGGCGCCCGTGCGCGCCCGCCGCTCCGCTGCGGTCAGGGCTCTGCGTCCTGCGACGGCAGGCTCTCTCGCGGCGCCGGCGGCAGCGCCCGCCGCAATGCCGCGGCGATGGCCCTCATCTCACGCGCGCCAAGTGGCGGGTGGACGGGCAGATAGAGTTTTCGCGCCATCAGGTCCTCGGCATTGGGCGCCGAGATCGCGAGATCCGGATACGGCTTCAGGTTCGACAGACACTCGACGTACCCGGGATAGAGATCGACTCCCTGCCGCAAGCACGCCGAGATCACCCGCTCTCTTTCGCCCGCCGGTACCCGCACCACGTAGTTCAGGAAGATATCCCAATCGTCCGGTCCCAGCCCCGCGGGCGGCTCGATCGGTAGATCACGCGTCAGCTCGCGCAGGTAGCGCGCGTTCTCCCGCCGTGCGCCGTTGTCCGCAGCCAAGGTGTCGAGCTGCGGCAGCGCCACGGCCGCCTGGAAGTTCGCGAAGCCTTCGAAGAGCTCGCGCGGGCGTCCCGCGGGGAATCGCTCGTCGTCGTCGAGCTTCACCAAGAGCTTCTGCATCAAGTCGAGCCGCAAACGATCGAGCCAGTAGATCGGCCAGAAGCCACCCAAGGAGAAGACTCGGGGATGGGTCAAGAAGCTCGTGGCCATCGCCGTGACGAACCGCTTGAGCAGCGTGGCCGTGGACGGTCCGGTACGGCCGAGCGCGCCGATCTCCGCTTCCATGCGCTGCGCCAGGTCATCGTCGTCGCACAGCACCGCACCGCCATCGAGGGCGTTGAGGTTCTTGTAGAGAGAAAAGCTCATGATGCTCGCGTCACCGAGGGAGCCGAGTGGCTTGTCGGCCCAGAATCCGCCGATGCCGTCGGCAGCATCCTCGATCACCTTGAGCCCGTGACGACCCGCGACGTCGAGCGTTGCGCGAACGTTCGCGGGCCGCCCGTGCATGTGCGTCATGAGCACGAAGCGGGTCCTGGGCCCGATCCGGCGCTCCATCTCGCGCGGATCCATGTTGTACGTGTCGCGCTCGACGTCGACCAACACCGGCTTGAAGTCGGGGATCAGCAAACTCCAAAGGATCACCCGGCACGTGTAGGCCGGCATGAGCACTTCATCACCCGGATGGCCACCCAGAGCCTTGAGCGCGACGAGAATCCCCTGGCGTCCCGAGGCCGTGAGGAAGGCGTGCTTCCGCCCGGCGATCTTCGCGACTCGCGTACGGAACTGCTCGGATTCGGGGCCGTGGTGAACGCGCCCAGAAATCAGCGCACGAAATCCCGCCCACCACGCGGCGGGCGGAAAGTAGACCTTCGCTCGCGGAATCTTGACGTCTGTCATCGTGTCGTGGCTTCCCGGAGCGCCGAGGGCTGGCGCATTTCGAAACAGACACTATACCAACCGCTTCGGGTGCACCGGCCCCGACGTCTGGCCAACGCCGCCCCACGCACGCGCGCGCCGCTTGCGTTACAGCGACTGGAGCGCGCGCAAGTCGCCGACTGACCAGTGCTTTGCAGGCGTCTCGAAAAAACGCTCGATCAGGTCGTAGTCCTTGCGACAGCAGCCCTTGCAGCGCTTGGTTTCCTCGAAGCCGAGGGTCCGCGCCCGAGCCACCACTGCCGGCAACCCTTCGCGCACGGCACTGCCAATCGGCAGGTGGAACTCGCAGCACGCCGAGACCGTACCGTCCGGCAAGACCGCGAGATGCCCGAGCGTGGGCACGCCGCAAAACTCGAGGTTGGTCTGCCGCGTGAAGTAGGTTCGGAGCTTGTCGAGATACCTTCGATCGCTCACGAAGACGTCGGACCACTGCGTCGCCAACAGATCGAGCTCTGCCATGAGCGCGGGCACTGCGCTCACGTCGGGCTTGAGCTGAGGAATGCAGTTCGACTGGAAATTGACGCGGTCGACGCCGAGCGCCCGCATGTCGAGGGCGAATCGTTCGAGCTCGACGTGGTTGCGCTTGCCGATGACGCAGCTCACGTACACCCGCGCCGCGCGGCGCTCGGCGAGAAACGTGCGCATCCCGGCGAGCGCGCGCTGGTAGTTGCCGTGGCCACGAATGCGATCGTGCTCGGCTTCGATGCCGTCGATCGAGAAGATCACGCCTCGTGCGCATCGATCGATGGTGCGGGCGAGCTCACGATCCATCACGAGACCGCTCGTCACCAAGATCGTGTACAGCCCACGTCGGCGCGCCTCGGCGAGCACCGAAGGCAGATCGGGCGCCACGCACGGCTCGCCGCCGGCAAGGAAGAGAAACGGCACGCCGATCCGCTCGAGATCGGCGAGGACCCGCATCTTGTCGGCCAGCGGCAAGTCCTCGGGCGGCGTCGGATGGCGCGAAAAGTATACGCACCCCGCGCAGCGAATCGGGCACTCCCGGGTCAGGAACCAGGACACGAAGACCGGCCCGCGCTCCCCGCGGCGGAACTCCCGATAGCGTCGAGCGAGCCTCACGCAGGTCGTGAGGGGTAACCACTTCATGAACTGGCCGGCGGGCTCTCGACGTAGACGGCGGAAGCCGGCGCGGGCAACACACCGTGCTCCTCGAAGTATTTGTTGATGCGGGTCATGTAGCGCTCGTGGAAGTCGGAATCGCGGGACGCGAGGCAGACCGGACCGAGCTCACGGTATTGGCGGATCTTCTTCATGTCCGCCCAGATCTCGGAAAGAGGGCGATCCCGGAGGCTCCCGAAGCTCGACTGGATCACGGCACAGGGAATGACGTCGCCGTAGGTGCTGATCGAGATCTTCTCGATGCCGGCGCCGCAACCCTCCTTGAGCCAGTTCGACTGGCCGTCCCAGCGCACGTTGGGCTTCTCGAGGAGACTCTCGATCCATCTCGCGCTGTCCGGGCGCAGCACCTCGGGCTCGAACCGTGCTTGGCGACCTACGGCCGCGGGAAAGCAGAGATTCAGCAGTAATCGCTCGCGACCCGCGAAGTCGTGCAGCCGCCCGATGGTGCCGTCATCGATCTTTTCCTGCGTGACGATGCTGTTCATCATCACCAGAATCCCCTGCGCACGGGCGTTCTGGATGCCTTCGAGCGCCTTCTCGTGGGCTCCCTTGTACCGTCGCGAGCGGTCGTGCGTCTCGGCCACGTCACTGTCGACGCTCACACCCATCGCGTAGAGCCGCACCCGTTTGAGCTCGCGCGCCACCTCGGGAGTCAGTCGGATCGCGTTCGTCATCATCGTGGTGAGCCCACGATGAGGCTTCACGTGGTCGAGGTACTCGAAGAGGTTAGGCTCGACCAACGGCTCGCCCCCGGCGAAGTTGATCACCACCGCACCGAGGCTCAGGCACTGATCGATGGCGTTCTTCATCTCCCGAGCACTGAGGCGCTCACGGCTCGGATCCTTCTCGTAGTCCGAGTAGCAGTGCTCGCACAGGCATTGGCAGTCGAAGGTCACCGACACGTCGACGCTGCGCAGCACGTCCCGCTTCAGCGCCACCAACCGGAAATAGTTGGCGATCAGCTTGGGAACGAGCTGCGGATAACGGAGCAAATGGGGGCCGTGAACCATCAACCCCGGGTTGAACGCGAAGAGCGGGCTCAGAAGCTCGCGGAACGTGGGCATGTCGTCGATGCCTATCAGCCGTCGGATTCGGCGTGCGCGAGCGGATTCACGGGGGGGCGAGCGCGAATCTATCTCGCGCCGGAGAAACGGGTCAAACGCCTGCGCTGTGCATCAAGAACCCTCGTCGTGAGTCGGTGCGTCCAGCGTGTCGTCCTCGGGGATTCCGGCAGCGGCGAGCGCTGCGATCCAAGCCTCGAGCTCCGGGCGCGAGATGGCGCCCCCTTGTCCCATGCCGGGGCAGCCTCGCGCGGCTGCGCGCCACGCGCGCGGGTTTCGCACGAGCTCGGGCCAGTAGGGCCAGGCGCGGCATTGGAGCGGCTTCACCGGATGGATCGTGCAGGCGCTGCCGTCGAAGAAGCAACAGCCCTCGCCATCGACGTCGAGAACGAATCGTCCGCGCTCCACCCGCAGGTAGCGCCGCACGAACTCGCCACGCGTTACGCCGAGGAAGGAGGCGGCGGCAGCAGCGTCGCCGTGGGTGAAGTACACGAAACCAGGCCGCCGACAGCAATTGCCCGAACGCTGGCACGTGAAGCGCAGCTCGTCGCCGCTTTCGTTCGTCGTGTCGATCACGCCCACAACCTAGCGTGCCGCGGCGGATCCACGCACCTTGTTTTGACCGTGCCGCGCGTGCCTCGCTATCCTGCGGCGGTCTCGTGCCCCTCGCGCGCGGCACCTTGCGATCACATCCGATGAGTGTGACCACGATCCGGGGCAAGAGCCCCCTCCACGTCCTGTTCCTGCGGCCACCGCGGCATTACTGGCCGATCATCAACGAAGACGACAACTTCCTCCTACCCCTCGCCTACCCGACGCTCGCCGCGTACGTGCGCGCGCGAATGGACGACGTACGGGTCGAGATTCTCGACTGCTGCGCCCAACGGCTCGGCTGGAAGAGCCTGGCACGGGTGCTCGAGGAGAAGCGTCCGGACGTCGTGGCGATCGGCGAGAAGGTCGTTTACGCGCACGAGGCGTTGCGCGCCTTTCGTCTGGCCCGCCAGGTGCTTCCAGACGTGGTCACCGTGGGCGGTGGGCACATCTTCTCCACGCTTCCCGAGTGGAGTCTGGAGGAGTGCCCCGAGCTCGACTGGATCGTGCGCTTCGAGGGAGAGGAGGGGTTGCGCGAGCTGCTCGAGGTGCTACGCGCCGGCGGCGATCCATCGACGGTCGCGGGTATCGCCTACCGCCGCGGCAGCTCGGCGGTGAGCACGCGGCCGCGCGCGCCGATCGCCGATCTCGACTCGCTGCCGATTCCGGCCTACGACCTCGCCAAACTCGACCTGTACTCGCCCTTCGGCCAGCTGTGGCCGCGTGCGGTCACCATTCAGCGCGCGCGCGGCTGCATCGACGAATGCTCGTTCTGCTCGTGGTGGGTACAGGAAGGCAAGCACACCGAGGTCGACGGGCGCCTGGTGCACTCGAAGCTCTATCGTTCCAAGAGCGTCGAGCGGGTCGTCGAGGAAGTCGAGCTGCTCTACGAGAAGTACGGAGCGCGCTACCTCTTCTGGGTCGACGCCACCTGGAACCTCGACGACCGCTGGCTCGACGCCTTCTGCACCGAGATCATCCGCCGTGAGTACAAGCTCGGATGGTGGGCCTTCTTCCGCACCGATCGAGTCGTGGAACAGGACCGCAAGGGCGTGCTCGAGAAGATGGTGCGGGCCGGATTGCGGCACGTGCTGGTGGGAGTCGAGCGGGCAGACACGGGCGACGTCCAGGAGTTGGAAAAGACCGGCTACGGCTACGAGCGCACCCGCGAGGCGTTCCTGCTGCTCGAGCGCAAGTATCCGCAGGTCTTTCGCCAGGGCACGTTTCTCACCGGCATGCGCCACGACGACGAGCGTTCCATCAAATCGCTGCTCGACTATGCCCACGACTGCCGCCTCGACTTTGCGGCCTTCCACACCCTCACGCCGTTCCCGGGAACGACGCTCTGGGACCGCGCGCACCAGGAGGGCTGGATCGAGGAGCGCGATTTCTCGAAGTACGACATGTTCTATCCCGTGATGCCGACCCGACACCTCACGCGCGACGAGGTCGCGAGCCTCACCACGTGGTGCCAGCGCAACTTCGTGCAGAAGAAGCCGCTGCGTTACCTGAAGGGATTGGTGAGCCGGCACCCGATCCGGCGCCGGCTGCACTGGTGGTTCCTGCTGTCGATCGGCCGGATCCTGGCCCGCGACGCGTGGCAAAGCGTACGCGGCAAGCGGAAGTTCGGGGGGTTTGCCTCGGTGAATGCGTTGTGGAAGCCGGTCTGGTACGAGGCTTGACGACCCCCGTTGCTTGCCGCACCCCTCCCAGCGTGAAAAGCTCGCCGGCGCTCGTGACCCCACGAGCGCTCTCCCGGCGGTCGCCGCGCGAGCCACACCCCTCGAGATTCACGCGTTCGTCGCGCCGCTGAACCGGCGCTCCACCGCACCCGGTGTCCGAGTGACTACACAGCTCTTCTCCGAAAGAACCTTCGGCGACTTTCCGCTTCCGGAAACGCTGGCGCGCGGAATCACCGACGCCGGCTTTCGCCACCTCACGCGCATTCAGGCCGAAACCTTGCCGCTCGCGCTGGCGGGAAAGGATCTCGCCGCCCAATCGCAGACCGGCACCGGCAAGACCGCCGCATTCTTGGTGGCGATCTACACACGGTTGCTGCGCGACACGGAACGTCCCCGCGGGCGGCCCGGCGCCCTCGTGATCGCACCGACACGCGAGCTGGCGGTGCAGATCCGAGACGAAGCCGAGGTCCTCGGTCGCCACACGGATCTCGTGACCGCCGCGGTGTTCGGCGGAATCGACTACCAAGGCCAGGCGCAGCGTCTGACGAATGGCGTCGACGTGGTGATCGGCACGCCCGGACGCCTCATCGACTTCCTGCGCACGGGGGTGCTCGACGTCGGCGCAGTGGCAATGCTGGTCATCGACGAAGCCGATCGCATGTTCGACATGGGCTTCATCAAGGACATCCGCTTCTTGCTGCGGCGGCTGCCGAAGGCGGGAGTGCGCCAGTCCATGCTGTTCAGCGCAACCCTGAGCCCGCGCGTGCTCGAGCTCGCATACGAGCACATGCACGAAGCCGTACAGGTTGCGGTCGCTCCCGAGCAGGTGACCGCCCACCACGCCGAGCAGGTCCTCTATCACGTCTCCAAGGAAGAGAAGCTCGGGCTGCTGCTGGGGGTGCTCGAACGAGAGCGGCCGACACGCACGCTCGTCTTCGTCAACACCAAGGCTGAAGCCGCGCGCCTCACCTTCAAGCTGACCCACAATGGCTTCCCCGCCGAGCTGCTCACCGCCGACCTGAGCCAGAAAGAGCGGCTGCGCCTGGTCGAACGCTTCAAGCGCGGCGAGGTGCCGATCGTCGTCGCCAGTGACGTCGCGTCGCGTGGTATCCACGTCGAAGGCATCAGCCACGTCTTCAACTACGACCTCCCACAAGACCCCGAGGACTACGTCCATCGCATCGGCCGCACCGCTCGCGTCGGCGAGGTCGGCAAAGCGGTGAGCCTCGCTTGCGAGCAGTTCGTCTTCTCGCTGGAGGCGATCGAGGAGCTCATCGGCGAGAGAATTCGCGTCGAGTGGGCGGACGAAGGACTCGTACGTCCGGATCGCGCTCCGGCGTACGTGCGGCCCCGCCGCCCGGGTGGGCCACCGGGACGCGGCACGGACGCATCGCGCGGTGGCCGGGACCGTGGCCGTCGGCCCGCACGTGAACGTCGCGGGCCGCCTCGCTCGGGCGGCAGCCCCACCGACCCTCGTGGACGCGAGCCGGGAACCGCTCCCGCAGCCGCACCAGAAACACCGAGTACCGATGCAGCAGCGAACGCCGACGGGGACACGCTTCGCTTCACGCGACCAGGCGGACGGCGGCGGCGTTCGCGCAACAAGACGTCGGGCGGCGGTCCGCCGGAGGGTGCGTGAGCCCAGCGAGGCGGCTCGGGCGTGGCGCCCCGCACGCACCGCAGCGCGTACGGCGCGGTGGGCTCCAAGATGCTCGCCGAGACCGCATCCGCTAGCCCGGCGTAAGCGCCTTGCCCTAGCCCAGATCTGATGCGTCGGTACCGCCGAGTCCATCGACCATGACCGAGCGGCCGAGCCTCTTCCCCACGGCGATCGACGCGGAACGCGCCCCGTTCCTGGCGCGCGTCGAGTCGCACTGGCGTGCAGTGCTATTCGAGCGCGGCGAGCGAGATATCCACCACGCGATCCGCGCAATGGCAGACGGCACCGGGCTCGCGCCGGAGCTCGCGGTACGCGTCTTCGAACAGATCACCGCAGGCAGCGAGGACGAGCTCGACATCGCTGCGTTTCTGCTCGGCACGGACCCGCAGGTGCTCGCGCCGGCGACCATCGCTGCCTGTGCCCGCGTGATGCTTGCGCGCTCGCACCGCATTCGCCCGGACGTGCCGGGAGCGCTCGCCGATACCTGCGGCACCGGCGGAGACGGTCTCAAGACGCTCAACGTGTCGACGGCTGCAGCGCTCGTGCTGGTCTCGTCCGACGTACCCGTCGCCAAGCACGGCAATCGCGCGATCACATCGAGCTGCGGCAGCGCAGACGTGCTGGAATCGATGGGTGTTGCCATCGACCTCGAGCCCGAGGCGGTGACCCACGTGATCGAGCGTGCACGCATCGGCTTCCTCTTCGCACCACGTTTCCACCCCTCGATGCGCTTCGTGCAATCCGTACGACGCCATATCGCCAGCGACGGCCACGCGCTGGGGCGCTCGCTCAAGACCGTGTTCAACGTCCTCGGTCCGCTCACCAACCCCGCAGGCGCTCGGATCCAGCTCGTCGGCGTGTACGCCCGCGAGCTCGTGGCACCCGTTGCCCACTCACTGGCGGCGCTCGGTCTCACGCGTGGGCTCGTCGTCCACGGACTCGGCCCTAGCAGCGAGCCGATGGACGAGATCTCGCCGTTCGGCCCCACCTTCGCGGCCACGATCGACGTCGGCGGCGTCGTCACGCTTCTCGAGCTCGAGCCCGGCGAGCTCGGAGTGCGCGCGATCGATGCCGCGAGCGTCGCGCCCGCGCCGACGGTGGCCGAGAATGCCGCCCGCATCCGTGCGATTCTGAGCGGCGCCGACGATCCGGCCCGCGAGCTGATCGCGCTCAATGCCGGTGCCGCGCTGTGGATTGCGGGTCGAGCCCCGGACATCCGCTCCGGACTCGCCCACGCACGGAACGAGCTTGGCTCGGGAAGCCCACGCACATGCCTCGATCGCCTCGTCGAAGCAACACACCGCTGACCGCGCCTTCGCTCCGTGAGGAGGGTGAGGAAGTCGACGTACGCGAGGACCTGCGGCCGCCGCGCGACACCGCCGGTGGGGCCACACGCGGCGACGACTCCGACGAGAATCGCCTACGCCCCGATCGCCTCGACGATTACGTCGGCCAGGCCGACGTGAAGGAGAACCTGCGCGTCTTCGTGCGGGCTGCCCTCGAACGCGGTGAAGCGCTCGACCACGTGCTGCTCAGCGGCCCGCCCGGGCTCGGGAAGTCGACGTTGGCGCGGATCATCGCCCACGAGCTGGGCACGCGTATCCACACCACCTCCGGACCCATCTTGGAGCGCCCCGCGGATCTGGCGGCGATCCTCACCAGCCTCGAGCAAAACGACGTCCTCTTCATCGACGAGATTCACCGCATGCGGCCGGTGGTCGAGGAAATCCTCTATCCCGCCTTGGAGGATTTCGAGCTCGACATCCTGATCGGCCAAGGCCCGGACGCGCGCAGCGTGCGCATTCCCGTTACGCCGTTCACGCTGGTGGGCGCGACGACTCGAACGGGGCTTCTCACCTCGCCGCTGCGCGCCCGCTTCGGGGTCACCGCCCATCTCGACTTCTACGGGATCGACGAGCTGATGGCGATCGTCGAACGCGCTTCTTCGATCTACGGCATCGCCATCGAATCGGCGGGAGCGCGCGAGATCGCACAGCGCTCGCGCGGCACGCCGCGCACCGCCAACCGCTTGCTGCGGCGCGTGCGCGACTTCGCGCAGGTTCTAGGCCGTCGCAAGGTCGACGCGAGCGTCGCCGACCAGGCACTGGCACGGCTCGGTGTCGACCGCCTCGGACTCGATGCACTCGATCGCCGCTACCTGGACGCGGTGGGCGTGAAGTTCGAGGGTGGGCCCGTGGGGCTCGCAACCATCGCCGCCGCGCTCGGCGAGACCGAGGACACGATCGAAGAAGTCGTCGAGCCGTTCCTCGTGCAGCTCGGCCTCATCGATCGCACGCCCCGTGGCCGCACCCTCACGCGCCGCGCCGCAGGTCACCTCGGGTTGACGCTCGCCGCCCCCGCGACGGTGGCGCAGACCCGACTCTTCGGCGCCGACGATCTCGAGTCCTGAACGATTCGCATCGAGCGGATCCGCGAAGCTGCAGCGTGCCTGATTGGCACGCGCCCGAGCTCGCGCGGTCGACCGTAGCGAGTCGACGCGCGAGTGAGTACTGCAAGAAAACGGATCGCACTCGTTGCGCGGCCGGGGGGCTCGAAAGCCCCCCCCGGAACGACGTCAACCGCGATAGACCTCGACCTGCTGGAGCACCACGTCTTGGCGCGGCCGATCCTGCGGGCCGGTGGGAGCGCCGGCGATCTTGCTGATTACGTCCAATCCCTCGACGACCTGTCCGAAAACGGTGTGGCGATTGTCGAGATGCGGAGTGGGTACCTCGGTGATGAAGAACTGCGAGCCGTTGGTCCCCGGCCCGGCGTTCGCCATGGACAGCACGCCCTTCTGCGCATGCTTCCGCTTGGGGCTGAACTCATCCTTGAAACGCCACCCCGGGCCACCGCGCCCGGTTCCGGTGGGATCCCCACCCTGGATCATGAAGTTCTTGATCACGCGGTGGAAGACGGTCCCGGAATAGAGCGCGTCCCGCGTCTTGACGCCTTTCGGTGTGGTCCACTCGACGTTGCCCGTAGCGAGCGCCACGAAGTTCGCGACCGTGCGCGGCGCGTCGTCCTCGAAGAGCTCGGCGACCATGTCGCCCATCGTGGTCTTGATTCGACACATCAGCTTGCCCGCGCCAGGCACCGATTGGTTGGCGGCTGGCGCAGGAGTGTCGGGTGCTTGGGAGCCGAAAGCCATGGTCGGAACCTCGCGGTGGGTGAGAGTGATGGATCCTGTCGTCGTCTAGCTCGCGAGCACCTGAGCAGGGCGTCGAATGTCGACGCGTGGCGCGCAGGTAAACACGCGCACATCTCGATCGAATCGTGCAGCCTCGTCTTCTTGCGGGTCCGACACCACGTCCATACACTGCGCCGCGTGCTCGATCGGGAAAGACTCGTGCGCGCTCGCTCGGAGCGCGGGCTCAGTCAGGCGGATGCGGCGCGTGAGCTCAACGTGAGCCGCTCCGAGTACGGTCGCTGGGAACGCGGGCTCACGCAACCTCGACCGCAGCATCTGATTCGCCTCGCACGCTTTTGTCGGTGCGAGATCGAGGACATTCGGATTGCCGGTCCAGATGGATACGTACTGACCCACCGACGCCCAGGCCGGATTCGCGCGGGTGTGCCGCATCGCACCGCGCCACGCTGATTTGCCTTTCGCGGATGGCGCACGACGAGCGAGAGCGAGGCCCGTACACGTCACGGTCGAGTCAGATGGGCTCCACCGCGATGTCGCCCATCACGACGCCCTGGCAACACAGGCGGTTGCGTGGCCCTGCATCGTTCATTCGCAGCGTCTCGCGCTCGTTCTCGCCCATCGGCTGGAAGTTTTCGAGCCCTTCGTGAACGATGAGCATGCAGGTGCCGCACTGACCTTCGCGGCAGCCGAACGGCACGCTGGCGCCCTGCTGATCCACGAGCTCGGCGAGCGGCGTTCCCACAGCGCACTCGACCGTGCGGTTGTCCATGATGAAGCGAACCTTCGGCATCGGGCCTTTCTCCTCTGGCAACTCGTCCTGCGCATCCTGCGATGAAGGCCGAGCAGATTAGCCGAGCCCCCCTACCCCAGCAAGAATCCGCGCCGCCGCTCGGATGCAGTCCACATCGCTCGGATGTGGCGTTTCTTCGCGTCCCGAGCAGCGGCTAGAATCGCGCGCCTTTTGCGGGCCCGTGTGACGCAGGCCCGCTGCCGATGGAGGCACGCCCGTGAAAGCACTCGTGACGGCATCATTCACGGCGGAGGGTCTCGAGCGACTCCGTCACCACGCCGAGGTGATCTACGAGCCGTGGCACGAGACCCATGCGATTCTCCGCTTCGAGGAGCTCGCCGACAAGGTTGCCGCCGCAGCGGCCAGCATCCTGATCGCCGAGGTGGATCTGGTCCACGGTGAGATTTTTGATCGCTGCAAGCTCGACCTCATCGGCGTCTGTCGCGCCGATCCACTGACGGTGTCCGTGGAGCGCGCCACCGAGCTCGGCATTCCCGTGCTCTTCACTCCGGGCCGAAATGCCGATGCCGTGGCGGAGCTCGCGCTCACGTTCATGCTTCTACTCGCGCGAAACGTCCTGCCTGTGATCGCGATGCTGCGCGCGCAGACCGAGACTGCAGCCGACCCCAAGGAGTACATGGCGCGCTACGAGAAGATGCGCGGAGTGGAGCTCGGCTGCGCCACCGTGGGGCTGGTGGGGCTCGGCGCGGTCGCACGCGCGCTCGCCAAGCGGCTCACGGCGTTCGGCACGCAGATCGTGGCGTACGACCCGTACGCATCCGACGACACCTTTCTCGTCGCCGGCGCCCGACGCGTGGACCTCGACGAGCTGCTGCGCGTCTCCGATTTCGTGAGCATTCATTGTCCCGTCACCGACGAGACGCGGGGCCTCATCGACGCGCGGCGCCTGGCCTCGATGAAGCCCTCGGCGTACGTCGTCAATACCGCGCGCGCCGACATCCTCGACGAAGATGCGCTCTACGCCGCGTTGCGCTCGCGGACCATCGCGGGTGCCGGTCTCGACCTGCTGCGCGAGGAGCCGATCTCCCCGGGGAATCGCTTCCTGTCGCTCGACAACGTGCTCGTCACGCCGCACATCGGCGGCGCTTCCCACGACGTCGTGCGCCACCAAACCGACATCGTCATGGACGACGTCGACCGGTGGTTCCGTGGCGACCGGCCGCGGTTTCTCGCCAATCCCAGCGTCTGGGAGAAGCGGCAGCGCGGAAGCCGATCGTGAGCGCGCCCGCAGCGGTGCTGGCGCTGGATGCGGGGACTGGCTCGGGCCGAGCGTCACTCTTCGACTTCGAGGGGCGCCTGTTGGCGGTCACCGCCAGGCGCTGGTCGTTCACGACCCCTCCGTCGCTCGATCCGTTCGGAAAGGAGTTCGAGGCCGACGCGTTCCTCGGCCTCCTCGCCGAGGCGACGCGGGAAGCTCTCCATCTCGCCGATCACCCGGAGGTACGCGCCATCTCCTCCACCGGCCTGCGCGGAGGCTCCGTGCTGCTCGACGGCGCGGGCAGTGTGCTCGCGGCGTCTCCCATCCAAGACGTTCGCGGCCTGCTGGTGGTGGGCGACGTCGACGGCGCGGTGCCCGATCTCTATCGCCGCACGGGCCATACGCCGACCTGGTTGTTTCCCATCTCCCGCCTCGCCTGGTACCGCAGCGAGGCCCCGGACGTCTTCGCCCGCGTCGCCACGCTTCTCAGCATCGATGAATGGTTGCTGTTCGCACTCTCGGGTGAGCGGCGCGCGACCGAGGCGAGCGCCGGCGACAGCATGTGCCTCGACGTGGCCCGCCGCACCTGGGACGACGAGATCTTCGAGCGCCTGGGCCTCGCAACATCGCTGGCGCCGGCGATCGCGCGTGCTGGCGAATTCGTCGGTCGCTTGACCGCGGGGTGCGCCGCGCGATTCGGATTGGCCGCAGGCGTCCCCGTCGTCGCTTGCGCAGGTGACACCCAAGCCGCACTGCTCGGTTCCGGTGTGCTGGATCCGGGCACCGTAGGCTTGGTCGCCGGCACGACGGCGCCCGTCATGGCGGTGGCGGAGACGCCCACCGCCGACCCTGCCGGCTCGCTCTGGATGGGCTGTCATCCCCTCGTCGACCGGTGGGTACTGGAAGGAAACTCCGGACGCGCCGGCTCGAGCTTCGATTGGGCCCTTGCTCTACTCGGTCTCGAAGACGCCACGCGCTTCTCGGCAGCCGAAACATTGGCGGCGACGGCCGCTCCAGGCGCCAACGGCGCCTTCGCGTTTCTGGGTGCCGAACCCGTCGACCTGAGCAAGCTCAATCCGCAGCGTCCCGCGGGGTTCTTGTTCCCGGCGCCGGAGCTGGGTGTACCGGTGGGCCGAGCGGAAATCGTGCGAGCCACGCTCGAAAACGTCGCTTTCGCAGTCGAGGCGAATCTTCGCCGCATCGACGCGGCGTTGCCTCTCGGAGACGCAGCGATCGCGCTGAGCGGCGGGCTCGGCTCGTCGGATGCGTTCGCCGGAATCATCGCCGACGTGACCGGTCGCCCGGTGCGGCGGGGGGCGCATGCCCAGGGCGCATCCCTGGGCGCAGCAGCGTGCGCGGCAACCGGGATCGGCCACTACGCCTCGCTCCGCGAGGCGGTGGGTGCGATGGTCGCCACCGTAGCCACCGTGGACCCGGATCGCGCCCGGCACGTCGCGTACCGTGACGCATTCGAGTCCTGGTACTCGCGCTGGCAAGTGCTGCAGTCGATCACGTGACGGTCCCGTCGCGATGGGAGGATCCACTGGCAGAGCTCAAACAGGCGGTCATCGACTACAAGCGCAAGCTCCACGAGCGCGGTCACATCGTGGCGCTCGCGGGGAACGTGAGCGCGCGCATCCCGGAAACCGATCACATTCTCGTGACCCCGAGCCAACTCGCGGTCGAGCGCCTCACGACCGCCGACGTCGTCACGATCACCGTCGACGGCGACTTCGTCGAAGGCCAGCGTCCTCCATCCTCCGAGGCTCGGGTGCACGCCGCGATCTATCGCGCCCGTCCCGACGTGGGGGCCGTGGTCCACGGCCACTCTCCCTACGCCACGGTACTCGCGATCCTGGGCCGCAAGATCGAGCCGATCATGGACGAGTTCTTGCCCTACGTGGGCGGCACGATCGACGTAGCACCCTTCGGCATGAGCGGCAGTCCCGCTCTCATCGAGGGCACCGTCGAGGCGCTCGGGCCGCGGGGTGCGGTGCTGCTCCGCCATCACGGCCAGATCGCCGTCGGCAAGAGTCTCGAGAAGGCCTTCCACGTCGCGGAGCTCGTGGAGTGGGCGGCCCGCATCACCTGGCTGGCCTCTGTGGCCGGAAAGCCCGAGCTGCTCCCCGCCGACGCGATCGAGACCGGCGCTGGCGTGTACACGTACGTCAAGGAGATGTGACGCGGCCAGTGCACGAAATCTGAGCCTGGCGTAGCCGTCCACACGTCGAATTCAGCGCGGGCGGGGTGCGCCTAGGCGTGTGACGCACTGCGTGCTATATGACGCGCCCGCCCTCGCGGGTCTGCCCGAGGTGCGGCCGTCGTCGACGACACGGCATCTGGCTTTTCAGCGGGGTCCTCGAGTCCTAGGGACGTCGCAAGCAGCAGCAAAACCACAACCGGTGTAGCGAGATAGGCGCCCCACCCGCGCGGGAACGGGTCCAAACGGGCGGGGACGAAACCGAGGGAGAGGGAGTGATGCGCAGAGATGCAGCAGGATCGAGCATGCGCCCAGCGTCGGTGACCTGGGCACGTCTAGCCGCCGTCGCGGTGGCAGCGTGGGCGCTTCTGCCCACGTCACCTTCGTTCGCGAGCGAGGCGGAACTGGTTCTGCCCGATCTCTCGACCGTTCATTTTCTCGGCCTGAGCGGGACGACGCTGCTCACCTTCGGCCTTTTCGTCTGCGCCGGCGGCTTGGTGTTCGGCATCGGGATGTTGCTCAAGCTGCGGGCGCTACCCGTGCACAAGTCGATGCGCGAGGTGTCCGAGCTGATCTACGCCACGTGCAAGACGTACGTCTTCACCCAGCTCAAGTTCATCCTGCTGCTCGAGCTCCTGATCGGCACCATCATGGCGATCTACTTCGGGCTGCTGCGCCACTTCTCACTGGACAAGGTGGCCATCATCCTCGCGTTCAGCTTGGTCGGCATCGCCGGCAGCTTCCTGGTGGCGCTCTTCGGCATCCGGGTGAACACGTTCGCGAACTCGCGCTCGGCCTTCGCCGCCCTCGGTGGCAAGCCGTTCCCGACCTACTCGATTCCACTCAGCGCCGGCATGTCGATCGGCATGGCGCTCATCTCGATCGAGCTCCTGATCATGCTCGGCATCTTGCTCAAGGTGCCTGGTGAGTACGCGGGGCCCTGCTTCATCGGCTTCGCCATCGGCGAATCGCTCGGCGCTGCGGCGCTGCGCGTCGCGGGCGGCATCTTCACCAAGATCGCGGACATCGGTTCCGACCTGATGAAGATCGTCTTCAACATCAAGGAGGACGACGCTCGCAATCCCGGCGTGATCGCCGACTGCACCGGCGACAACGCCGGCGACTCGGTCGGCCCCACCGCCGACGGCTTCGAGACCTACGGAGTCACGGGAGTCGCGCTCATCACCTTCATCATGCTCGCGGTGAAGGACCCCACCGTTCAGGCCCAGCTCCTCGTATGGATCTTCGTGATGCGCATCATGATGGTCATCACGAGCGGCGTCGCGTACTTCGTGAACGAGAAGCGCGCCAAGGCCGTGCACGGCAACGCGGACAAGATGAACTTCGAGGAGCCGCTGACGCGGTTGGTTTGGATCACCTCGGGCATCTCGATCCTCGTGACCTACGTCTTCTCGGCGCTGCTCATCTGGAAACTCGGCGGACACGGCTGGCTCTGGTTCCGCCTCTCGACGATCATCACCTGCGGCACGCTAGCCGGCGCGATCATTCCCGAACTGGTGAAGGTCTTCACATCCACGGAAAGCGGCCACGTCCAAGAGATCGTGAATGAGTCGCGCGAGGGCGGCGCGTCCCTCAACATCCTGGCCGGCCTCACGGCGGGCAACTTCAGCGCCTACTGGATGGGTCTCGCGATCTTGGGCCTCATGGGCATCGCGTATCTCGCGAGCGGGGGCGCTCTCGGCGAGCTGATGGTCGCGCCGTCGGTGTTCGCGTTCGGCCTCGTGGCCTTCGGCTTCCTGGGCATGGGGCCGGTGACGATCGCGGTCGACTCCTACGGCCCGGTGACGGACAACGCCCAGTCGGTCTACGAGCTCTCGCTCATCGAGACGCTTCCCAACATCCAGGAAGAGATCAAGCGCGACTTCGGCTTCCAGCCCAACTTCGACAAGGCCAAGGACTTCCTCGAGGAAAACGACGGCGCCGGCAACACGTTCAAGGCGACGGCCAAGCCTGTGCTCATCGGTACCGCCGTCGTCGGCGCCACCACGCTGATCTTCTCGATCATCGTGCTTCTCACGCACAGCCTCACCGAGAACATCGACAAGCTGTCGATCCTCCACCCGCCGTTTCTGCTCGGCCTGATCGCGGGTGGCGCCGTGATCTACTGGTTCACGGGCGCCACCATCCAGGCGGTCTCCGCGGGTGCTTACCAAGCGGTGGAGTTCATCAAGAAGAACATCCGCCTCGACTCGGGCGCCACGAAGGCCTCGACCGAGGACTCGAAAAAAGTGGTCGAGATCTGCACGAAGTTCGCCCAAAAGGGCATGGGCAACGCGTTTGCGGTGATCATGTTCTCGACCCTCGCGTTCGCGTTCCTCGATCCCTTCTTCTTCATCGGCTACCTCATCTCGCTCGCCATCTTCGGTCTCTACCAGGCCATCTTCATGGCCAACGCGGGCGGCGCCTGGGACAACGCCAAGAAGATCGTGGAAACGACGCTACGCCAGAAGGGCACGCCCCTGCATGCGGCCTGCGTCGTCGGTGACACGGTCGGCGATCCCTTCAAGGACACTTCGTCGGTGGCCATGAACCCGATCATCAAGTTCACGACGCTCTTCGGTCTGCTGGCCCTCGAGCTCGCGATCGAGGTCCCACACGGCCTCAGTGTGTTCCTGGCGCTGGTGTTTTTCTTGATCTCGACCTATTTCGTGTGGCGCTCCTTCTACACGATGCGCATCCAGCCCAGCACTCAAGGCTGAGCATCGGTCGCGAGCCGCCGACAATCGTTCCACCGCGGGCCGAGGATCCGTCCTCGGCCCGCTTCTCGTTCAGGCCCATGAGCGAATCCTCCGCGACACCGGCATCCGACGAGCCCCCATCTTCGCAGGCGCCCGAGCATCCCAACGGGCACGGCGCGAGCCTGGCGGCGCTCGCCCTGGGTGCGCTGGGCGTGGTTTACGGCGACATCGGCACCAGCCCGCTCTACGCCATCAAGGAATGCTTCCACGGCATTCACGCCATCGAGGTCACGCCAGACAACATCCTCGGTGTGCTGTCGCTGGTGTTCTGGTCGCTCACGATGGTCGTGAGCTTCAAGTACTTGGGCTTCGTGGTGCACGCGGACAACCGCGGAGAGGGTGGGATCTTCGCATTACTGGCGTTGATCCCGGGCGTGCGCGACCGCATCGTCGACCGGGCCACCAAGGTGGCCGTGGTCGCAGCGCTCGCGGGCGCGGCCCTGCTCTACGGCGACGGCATGATCACGCCGGCAATCTCGGTCCTCTCTGCCGTGGAAGGTCTGGAGGTCGCCACGCGCGCCGCCAGCGGCGCAGTGGTGCCCCTCACGTGCTTCATCTTGATCGGGCTGTTCGCCGCGCAACGTCGCGGGACCGCCGGCATCGGGCGCATTTTCGGTCCCGTGATGGCCGTGTGGTTCGTCGTGATCGCGACCTTCGGCGTGCTGGGGATCAGCCACGAGCCGCGAGTGCTGGGCGCTCTAAACCCCGTTCACGCGCTTTCGTTCTTCGCCACCCATCGCATCCATGGGTTCGTCGTGCTGAGCTCGGTGGTGCTGTGCATCACCGGCGGCGAAGCGCTCTATGCCGATCTCGGCCACTTCGGCCGCAAGCCGATCGAGCTGAGCTGGTTCTCGTTCGTATTCCCCGCGCTGGTGCTCAACTATTTCGGACAGGGCGCGCTCCTGCTCCACCAGCCGGAGGCGGCCTCGAATCCGTTCTTCGGCTTGGTTCCGCGTTTCCTGCTGTTGCCGACCGTGGCGCTCTCGACGGTGGCGACCGTGATCGCCTCGCAGGCGCTCATCACCGGTAGCTTCTCGCTCACGCAGCAGGCGATCCAGCTCGGCTATTGCCCTCGCCTTCAGATCGTTCACACCTCCGACGAGATGCGCGGGCAGATCTACATTCCCGCCGTCAACGGTGCGCTCGCGGTCGCGTGTGTGGCGCTGGTGTTGGCGTTCCGGGAATCGAGTCGCCTGGCTGCAGCCTACGGGATCGCAGTGACCGCCACGATGGGCATCACCTCGGTGCTCTACTTCGTGGTGGTGACGCGCAACTGGCGCTGGCCGCTCTGGAAGGCACTTCCTCCCGTGGCGCTCTTCCTCGCGTTCGACGTGACGTACTTCGGCTCGAACCTCCTCAAGGTGGTCGACGGCGGCTGGGTGCCGATCCTGATGGGTAGCATCCTGCTGGTGGCGATGACGGCGTGGAAGGATGGGCGTGCCGAGCTCGGCAAGCGCATCAGCGACGGCCTCCTGCCGCTCGATCTCTTGCTCGGAGAGATCCACCGCAAGGAGATCCACCGGGTGCGAGGAACAGCCGTCTTTCTATCCTCGCTCAGCTCGGGCACCCCGCCCTCGTTGCTTCACCACCTCAAGCACAACCAGGTGCTCCACGAACAGGTGGTGCTGCTCACCATTCAGGTGGCCGACGTTCCCAAGGTGGAACGGGACGCACGCCTCGAGCTCAAGCCGCTCGGTGAAGGTTTCTTTCGGCTCATCGCCCATTACGGGTTCATGGAGACGCCCAACGTTCCGGACATCGTCGAACGGGCGGACAAGCTGGGCTTGCGAACCGAGCCGATGCTCACCAGCTATTTCCTGAGCCGCGAGACACTCCGTCCCAGCTCGGTCGGACCGATGGCCCGCTGGCGCAAGGAGCTTTTCGCGCTCATCTCGCGCAATGCTCGCCCACCGTCGGACTTCTTCGGGCTCCCGCCAGGCCGTGTCATCGAGCTCGGCTTGCAGATCGAGATCTGAGCGCTTCCTCGCTCGCTCAACGCGCGTGACATCGGTCACGCGCGTTGCTATAAGGGCGCGCCCTCGCGGTTCGCGTTCGCGCGGACCACTCGCTGGCGCGATCCGAATCACCCACCCCTCTCGCCGAGATGAGCGCTCGTCCTCGTCCCGAACGTCGTTTTTCGAGCGCCATGCCTCGTCGGGTAGGACTCGCGGCGGCGAAAGCGCGCCGGCTGTGGGTTCCCGTTCTCGCCGGTGCGCTCACGATGCTCGCCGCAGGCGACGCGTCCGCACAGACCGGTCCCTTCTTCAACGAGTTTGCCGCCACAGCCCGTAGTGGCGCCCTCGGCCAAGCGTTCACCGGGCTCGCGGACGACGCCTCCGCCGCCTACTACAACCCTGGCGGGCTCGGCTTCGCGCCAGACCAGACGTACATCGGCTGGCACTATGCCAAGCCGCGTCTCGAGCTCGACTATGCCGACCCTGCGGCAGAGGACGTGCACTTCGATGTTCCAGCCACGCGCGGCCTCTCGGTAGGCGCAGCAAGCCCGCTGGCTCCCCAGAGCGTGATCGACGAGTTTCCGTGGCTGTCAGCCTTCCGATGGGGGGGCGCGGTCTTCCTGAGCCTCCCCGAGATCAACAGCTTCACCAGCTACGCCGACGACACGACGCCCTATTTCTTCCGCTACGACACGCGACCGGACGTCATCTCGCTCGCGATCTCGGGCGCGTGGCGCGCGCTCGACTGGCTATCCATCGGATTCGGCATCATGGGCACGGTCTCGAGCTTCCAGACCACCGAGGCCAACGTCCGCCTTCCCGAGCTGATTTGTGCGGTGATCGAGAATCCGCCACCGCAGTGCCAATCCGATGAGCCCGACCCCACCACGGGGCTCGACCTCTCACTCACGCAGCGACTGCCGCTCGAGCTCACGCCCCTCATCGGCATCCTCGTCAAGATCCCCACGCCATTCTTCGCAGCGGATAGCTCGCTCGGAATCTCGTGGAGGGGCGAGATCGGGAACGATTTCGGCACAGGACCGGAAACGACCTCGTTCGGATACCGCGACCCGGATACAGGCATCTTCGTGCCGCTGATACCCAAGCCCGGCCAGGCTCCGCCGGTCATTCCCGTGATCAACTTCATCGGCTACTCGCCGCAGCATTTCAATTTCGGCATCGCAATCCATCCGACGAGCGCGCTCACCCTCGATCTCGACGGGAGCTACAAGCTCTACGAGACCTTCCGGATGTTCCATCGAACCAAGCCGGACCCGGCGTTCGAGAACACGTTCGTGCCACGAGTCGGCGTCGAGTACCGCATCCCGTGGGTCATCGAGAATTCGCTGCTCGGCCTGCGCGAGATCGCGCTTCGAGCCGGCTACACCTACGAACCGACGCCCAACCCCGCGCTCGACGGCCGCACCAACGTGCTCGACTCCGACCAGCACGTGATCGCGGGCGGCATCGGCATCGGCACTCGCTTCGTCGAAGCCGCCAACCTCAGCCTCGACCTCTTCTACCAGTACCACCTGCTCGAGGATCGTTCCCGCACCAACGACGACGACCCGGCCCACGGCCCCTACACGATCGGCGGCGACGTCTGGAGCTTCGGAATGGAGGGCAGCGTTGACTGGTGAGTCGCGCCGCCGATCGCGCTGGGTCGGCGCGGTGCTGGTGACGTTGGCCCTCGGCCTCGGCACCAAACCGGCCTTCGCGCAGACGGGGATCCCGTTCGACGAGTACGGCGCCGGCGCGCGCAGTACCGCCATGGGCCAGGCGTTCACGGGAATCGCAAACGATCCCTCCGCGGCCTATTACAACCCCGCGGGGCTCGCGTGGGCCCCCGTGCAGACCTCGCTCGGCTTCCGTTACGTCGATCCGGTCACCAGCTACTCGACCACGTGCAAGGTCGTGCGCTACGGCGCGTGCCCGACCTTCGGGATCACCGAGCCCGTGCCCCCAGCAGGTACGCAACGCGACATCTCCGTGACGTTCGATTCGCCGTCGCTCACCGCGATCACGATCAACACCATCGCGGACCTCGACTACGACGCCGTCAACGCCAAGCTCCCCTGGCTCGAGCCGCTCACGTTCGGTGCGGCCGTGTTGCTCGCACTGCCCGACCTCAACGCGTTCTCGAGCTATCCCGACATCGGCGAGCCCTACTTCTACCGCTACGACACCACACCCGACATCCTGTCGTTGGCGCTTTCGTTCGCCTATGCGTTCAACGACTGGATCGCCGTCGGCGCAGGCATCCTGCCCACGATCAACAGTCTGCAGTCGAACGTCACCAAGGTGACGCTGAACGGCGAAGGGACGCCGGTGGATCTCGGCATCTCGCAGACCGGGCGCGTCGTGATCTCACCCATCGCCGGCATTCTGATCCGCCCCCCATTTCTCGACCTCGAGAATCTCCTCAGCGTCGGCTTCTCGTACCGCGGCCAGATCAAGAACGTCTTCGGCCAGGGTCCCACGCAGGTGATCTACGGCACCATCGGTGAAGACGGGATCTTCCACCCGCTACCGCCGCTCAACGCCGAGGTCTTCAATGCCAGCGGGTTCGCGCCCGAGCAGTTCACACTGGGTGTGGGCGTGACTCCTGCCGAGCGGCTCGTCCTCGGCTTCGACGTCACGCAGAAGCAGTGGAGCGCGTTCCACTACTGGCTCGATCAACCGCCCAAGCCCAACTTCGACAACGTCTTCGTGTTCCGCTTGGGTGGCGAGTACACCTTCCAGCTCAACGAGACCGTGGCCCTGCCCGCCACGGTCCTGAACGCGCTCACGGTGCGGCTCGGCTACTACTTCGAGCCGAGCCCCGAACGTGATGCGACCCTCGACGGCCGCCAGAACATCCTCGACAGCGATCAGCACGTGGTCTCCGCCGGGCTCGGAATCGGCACTCGCATCCTTGAAAAGTTCCAGATCCGCTACGACCTGCTCTTCCAGGCTCACCTGCTCACCGAGCGCAGCACGGCCAACAGCGGCGACTCGCGCTTCGGGCCCCTCACCGCGAAGGGCCAGGTCTACGATCTCGGATTCGAGATCGGCTTCGAGTTCTGATCCAGCCATCGAGGCTGCCTTGCGAGCGACCCGCCGTCGGCGGCGACTGCGACGAGTCGTACCGCTCCGTCGGTGCGCGGTGCTCGCAGGCATCGCGGGTCTGGCCCTGGCCCTCGGCTGTTCGACGAACGATCGCTCATCGCCTCGACCGGGCTCCTGTCTCGGTGTGCCATCGGTCCGGGGAACGCCCGCGCTAGGGCTCGAGCGCATCGCCACGGGCGTCGCGGCGCCGGTCGATCTTCAGCCGTTGCCCGGCGAGAGCGAGCGCATGGTCGTCGCCGAGCAATCCGGGCGGATCGCGCTGCTCGACGGCCGCGAGGAGCGCGTCGAGCCTTTCGCCGATCTGAGCACGGGCGTCACGCACGATCGCGATTCCGGGCTGCTGGCGCTGGCATTCCATCCGCACTACCCGCGCGATCCCCGCGTGTTCGTGCGCTATTCGATCGACGACCCGCTGCAGACCGTTCTGGACGAGTTCCGTTCCGTCGCCGGCGACTCCACTCGCCTCGATCCGAGAAGCAGACGACGCCTGGTGGCGATCGGCCGCGACACGCTCGGTCACGACGGCGGCAGTCTCGCGTTCGGTCCCGACGGGAAGCTCTACCTCGGCGTGGGCGATGGCGGGCCTCTCGGCGATCCCGGAAGGAAGGCCCAGGACCCGAGCAAGCTCTCGGGGAAGATCTTGCGCATCGACGTGGATCACGGAGATCCGTTCGCGGTGCCGAGCGACAACCCGTTCATCGGAGTCGCCGGCGTGCGCGGGGAGATCTTCGCTCTCGGTCTGCGCAATCCATGGCGGCTCAGCTTCGACCGCATCACCGGTGACCTCTGGATCGCCGACGTCGGCGAAGACACACGCGAGGAGATCGACCGCGTCCCCGCCGGCGATCCGGGAGGCCAGAACTTCGGCTGGAATCGTTTCGAGGGAACGCACTGCTTCGACACCGAGGACGGCTGCGACGCGAACGGCCTCACACGCCCCGTCCTCGAGTACGGGCACGTCGAGCCCGGTGGTGCGCCGCCCGGCGGCCCCTGCGCCGTGGTCGGCGGCTTCGTCTACCGCGGCTGTGCGATGCCGGACGTCGCCGGCACCTACTTCTACGGCGACTTCTGCGCGGGTTTCGTGAAGAGCTTCCGCTACGTCGAAGGCCACGTCACGGAGGAGCAGGATTGGTCGCCGACCTTCCGCGACCAGGGCCTCGAGTCCGTGGCGGCGTTCGGCGAGGACGCACGCGGCGAGATCTACGTCCTCGACTACGTGGACGGGGACGTGTTCCGGATCGTCCCCGTCCCCGACTGACGTTCCCGTACGGCGCGCGGCTCAGGTCTTCTTGCGCGAGAAGAAGAGGCGCTGGGAGTTCGCGTAGAGGAACTTCTCGATCACGCCGTCGCGGAGCTTGAGCTCACGCGCTTCGGCTAGACAACGATCCATCGCCAGCACCGGATGGTCCGAGGCGAAGAGGATCTTGTCCTGGCCCCGGGTGTTCATGAACTGGATGAGCTCCGGCGGGAAGTACTTGGGTGCGTACGCCGAGGTCATCATGTGCAGGTTGGCGTACTTCAGCATCAATCGGATCGCCACGTTCCACCACGGATCGGCGCCGTGCGCCATCACCAGCTTGAGCTCCGGGAAGAACAGGCAGACCTCGTCCAGATACATCGGATCCTGGCATTTCCCCGGCGCGGGCGGGCCCGGAATCCCCGTATTCACCGAGATCGGCAGATCCAGCTCGATGCACTTCGCGTATACCGGGTAGTACACGCGATCGTCGGGCGGCAGATTGATCATGAACGGCGTGACGCGGGCGAGCACCAGGTTTTCGTTCCGCGCCAGGCTCTCGAGAACTCGCACCGCACGCATACCCTGACGCGGATCGAGGTAGACCGAAAGACCGAAGCGATCGGGGTGCTTGCGCGCGAAATCGAGGACCCGATCCTCGAGGTTGTCGCCCACGCACGTGATCACCGCCTTCTCGACGCCAATGCGATCCATCAACTCGAGCGTCTCGGGAATCTCCCAGTTCTTGAACATCTGCTCGGCGCGCTTGAAGTAGTCCTCGGCGACCCGTACCAGGAAATCGGGCTTGCCGAGCGCACCCATGTTCACGTTCACGAACGCGTCGATCGCTTTCATCGGTTGATCCCCTCCG
>CAYVDO010000062.1:0-27046 GCA_964450125.1 uncultured bacterium | reverse complement strand
CGATGGGCGCTTCGAGTGCGAGACCGGAGCTGTTCAGGAATCACTCCAGCATGCGGTAGTGCACGATCAGCATCACGATCTAGATCAGGCGTGCGCGATCGAAATGCTCGGCAAGCGTGCACCACGTCGCCTCCTCGACGAAGTCCCGCGTGCAGAGCTGATCGCACGCTTCGAGGAGTGCGCGCTCGACGGGATCGGCCACCGCCTGCGGCCCGCGCGCGACCGCGAGGATCCCGGCGTCGCTGACGCCGGCGGCGAGTGCCAAGTCCACGTGTTGGCCCCACTCGTAGCAGCTGCGGCAATTCCACGCGGTCCGCAAGATGAGCTTCTCGCGGATTGGAGCCGAGAGCTTCCCGTAGGGCATCAGGCGCGAGGCGAACACCAGCCACGCCCAGAAGAGCCGCGGGTGAAGGTGCAGCACCGTGAACACGTTGGGCAGCTCGGTCCGCCCGAACGCCGCCGAGACACGCGAGAGCGCGCGAAACACGGTGCTGCGCGCCTCACGCGGCGGTGGGGCGATACGGGTTTGCGCAGGTGTAGCCCAGCCGCCTTCGGGCACGAGCGGAACGACGGTCGTGGGCATCGGAGCTCTCCTCATCGCGCCCTCGCCCGAGAGCCAGAATGCGCGCGGGGGCCGTGCGGTTCGGGTGTGCGGCCGTGGTCGGTCTGGTGTACACCCATCCGATGATCGCTTCGACCTTCGCCGGCAAGAAGTGCTTCGTGACCGGCGCTGCCAGCGGCATCGGACGAGCGCTCGCGTTCGACCTCGGCCGCCGCGGCGCGACGCTCCATCTCACCGACATCGACGAGGCAGGGCTTGCCGGCACGGTGGCCGCGCTCCGCGCCGCGGGGGCGAACGTGGCGCGCGCGGACGCCCTCGACATCGCGCGGTTCGAGGACGTGCGCTCGCTCGCCACGGCGGTGCAGGACGAAGCGGGTTCGATGGACGCGCTCTTCAACGTCGCCGGCATCGCCGTCTGGGGAACCGTCGACCGACTCGCGCACGACGATTGGAGGCGCACGATCGACGTCAACTTGATGGGGCCGATCCACGTCATCGAGTGCTTCGTGCCGGCGATGATTCGCGCCGGACGGGGTGGCCACCTGGTCAACGTCTCCTCGGCGGCGGGACTCTTCGGCTTTCCGTGGCATGCGGCTTACAGCGCCAGCAAGTTCGGGCTGCGTGGCCTCTCCGAGGTGCTGCGCTTCGACCTCCGTCGCCACGGCATCGCCGTCACGCTGGTCTGCCCCGGTGCCGTCAACACCGGCTTGGTCCAAACCATCCGCATCGCCGGCGTGGATCCGAGCCGCTCGGACCTGCTCGCGATGAAGTCCCATTTCGTGCGTGTCGCGGTGACTCCCGAACGTGCTGCGCGTGCGATTCTCCGGGGCGTCGAGAGGAAGCGCTTCCTCGTCTTCACGTCCGCAGACATCCGCGTCGGCTACTGGTTCCAGCGCAAATTCGCGTGGCCGTACGAGCTGGTGATGCGTCTCATGAATCGCGCCATCCAGCGTTTCGTGGCGCCGCGCGACTGACGCGGTCGCGAGCGGACGTGCTGCGCGGTCGGTTCGCAGCAGGGGCACCGCGAAATGGGGTGAGGCCGCCCGCGCTCAGCGCCCCAATCACGTGGTTGCCGGCACGGGCTCGACGCGGCACGGAAGGGATTTGTGATAGGGGCAACCGGTGAAAGGATCGCGATCTTGCGCCGCGGTCAGCTCGTTCAGATTGACGCCCACGGGGTGGCCGTCGGCGCCGAGGGCACCGAAGCCGTTGGGTACGGATACGAAGCCGCGCCGGAGGTTCGCGTCGAACCGCGCGGGAAGCTTCAGCGCGCCGACCTTGGTGGCGAGCTTCGCCAGGGCGCCATCCGTCAGGCCGAGCGCACGGGCGTCGTCCGGGTGGATCGAGAGCGCACAGTGCGGGCCGCGACCCTTTCGCCAGCTCGGATCGCGATGGATGGTGTTGGCGGTCCACGCGCTGCGCAGCCCGGCAGACAAGACCAGGGGATAGTCGTCGTCGCTCGCCGACCGATCGCTCGCGAGGACGCGCTCGATCTCGCGCAGCATCGCTGGATGATGAAGCCGAAGGCGGCCGTCCCCGTGGCCGACGTGGGTTTCGAGATTTCGCTCGGGGTCGAGGCGCGCGAGGAACGTGCCGTTTGGATTGGCGAGCGCCCGTCGGAAGAGCTCTTCGGCGATGGCGAAGGGGGAGCGTCGCGCCCACTTGGAACCGAGCTCGCGGACCACGGCCTTGCGGCGGACGAGCGCATTCTGGAGCAGCACGAACCAAACCACGACGAGTGATGGATCGGGCAGGGTCGTACCGAGGGTGCGATGAGCCCAGTACAACGTTCGGCTGTCGCGGCCGTTGGCGGATCCGCGTTCGCGAAGGGTGGTCCAGGCGGCGATGATCGCCGAGAAGAGCGCGCGTTTCGCCGGCGTGGTGGCGCGGCGCCCCAATGCAGCGAGCGACGCCGGTGCGTGGCCGGCGAGCTTCATGGCTTCGGCGAGGCGCACGTAGATCTCGGCTTCGGGCAGCGCCTCTCCGGGCGCCGGCACGACGGGGGGGCGAAGCTGGAAACCGATTGCCGGATAGCCCTTCGGGAAGTTGCTGAATTCCCATTTTTCGTAGCCCGTCCGTGCCGGCAGCACGTAGTGGGCGAGGCGCGCGGTTTCGGTCATGGCAGGGTCGATCACCACCACCAGCTCGAGCTGCGCGAACGCGTCGCGCCACGCACCGGTGTCCGCGAACGAGAGCAACGGATTCGCGCCTTCGACGATCACCGCACGAATGCGGTCCGGATGATCGGTCGTGACCTCCTCCGGGAAGAGATTGGGCGAGAACATGCCGAAGTCCGAGAACGCAGCGATGCCTTCGATGCCCGAGACCACCGCTCGCTCCGGTGGCTCGCGGCGTGCGCCTCGCGGCGGAGGTGGCAGCGGGCATTCGACGAATACGTTGCCGCCGGCGCGTCCGAGGTTGCCCGTGAGCACCGACAGCACCCGCACCAGGTACGCGGTGAGGGTGTTGTGCGGCCCTTGCTCGATCCCCAGATCCACCTTGATGCACGCGGCCGCGGCGCCAGCGAAACCGCGTGCGACCTCGCGCACCTGGTTAGCGGGAAGCTCGGCACGACGTGCCATTTCCTCCACGTCGATGCCGCGCAAGACCGCGCGCAGCGGCTCGCCGTCGGCCACCCAACGCGCCGTGAACGCGCGATCCTCCAGGCCTTCTTGGACGATGACCGCCGCCAGCGCGATGAGCAGCTCCGCGTCGCGACCTGGAGCGATGGGCCAATGGAGGTCGGCGGTGCGCGCGGTCTCGGTGCGCCGCGGATCGACCACCACCGTGAAGCAGCGGTCGTCTGCGCCGAGCTCCTTCAGGAGATCGGTGGCGCGCGGGATCTGGTTCGAGACCTTGGGATTGGCACCGAGCACCAGCAGGTATCGCGTGCGCTCCACGTCGGGCTCGAGATAGACGCCGGGTTGAGTGCCGGCGATCCACCCGTCCGTGAGCGGATGTTGCGTCTTCTCCTGGGCGAAGGCGTTGAACCAACGCCGTGAGCCGAGTTGCCAGAGGAAGCCGAGCGCCCACGCTCCGTCCATGTGATTCGCCTGTCCGCCCACTCCCACCAAGGCCACCGAGCGCGGGGTGTGGGCCTTGCGGATGCGATCGAGTCGCGCGCCGATCTCGGCGATGGCCACTTCCCACGAGATGCGCTCGAACGAGCCGTCCGGTCGCCGGCGCATCGGGTGCGTCACGCGCTGCTCGTGCTCGACGTAGTGGGCGATCGAGTAGCCCTTGTTGCACGAGTAGCCGCGGGTGATCGGGTTCGACTCGTCGGGGCGAACGGCCACGATGCGCCCGTTTTCGACGTCCACGCGAAGGCCGCAGTTGTGGGAGCAGAGCACGCATGCGGTGGCTTGGTCGGTGGCGTCGTGAGCATGTGTCGGGGTGATCATCGTCGTTGCACCTCTTGGTCGGTTCGTGGCGGAGCTCGTTCAGGCGCGTGCGCGACGCGCTCGGCCCGCTTGGAGCCCGAGCTTCGTGACGCTCGCTGCGACCGAGCGCCAAGGGCCCAAGGTGGGGTCGGGTGCTTTGCCGGCGCCGATGCGAGCAAGCTGATTCTCGTACCACGACACGTCGAGCGCCATCAGCCGGTCCACCACCTTCACGCCGGTGGAGAGCGGCCGAACCAGGCTCCGGAACTCCTCACCTGCAAGGATGCGCCGCGGCAGATCGGGCTCGATGGCGAGCGCCCGCGCGAGACCCACGAAATCGACGGCGCCCGAGCGCACCGCGTGCGCCATCCCCTCGGCGCTGCGAAATCCGCCGGTGAGGGCGAGCGGCACCTCGATCTCCGCCCGCACGCGTTCGGCGAAAGCCAGGAAATACGCCTCGCGCCGGCGTGTGCTCTCGCGCACGGCGGCACCGGTCATCGCCGGCGCCTCGTAGGTCCCGCCCGAGATCTCCACCAGATCGATCCCGTCCTCGACCAGCATCCGAATCACGTCCAGCGACTCGCCTTCGCTGAACCCGCCGTGCTGGAAATCCGCCGAGTTGATCTTGATGCCGATCGGGAAGTCGTCACCTACGGCAACGCGTATGGCGCGCAGCACCTCGCGGGCGAAGCGAGCGCGGTTGTCGAGGCTTCCGCCCCAAGCGTCGGTGCGTCGGTTGTGGTGGGGTGAAAGGAACTGGCTCACCAAATAGCCGTGAGCGCCGTGAATCTGAACGCCGTCGAATCCAGCCTTCTTGGCGATGGCGGCAGTTCGCGCGAAGCGCGCCACCAACTCCTCGATCTCTTCCCCGGTGAGCGCTCGCGGTGTCGCGAACGCGCGCTCGAGGCCGGCGCCCAGCGGGATGGCCGAGGGTGCGACGGGCTCGCGACTCAGGAACGACGGCGACTGTTTCCCCGGGTGATTGACCTGCATCCACAGGCTGGCGGCGTTGCGTTTGCCCGCGGCGGCCCAGCGGCGCAACGCATCGAGATCGCGCTCGTCCTCCACGACCACATTTCCCGGCTCGCCGAGTGCCGTGCGATCGATCATCACGTTTCCGGTGATCGCGAGCCCCAGTCCGCCGTCGGCCCAGGTGCCGTAAAGCCGCTCGAGCTCGCGGGTCGGTGCGTGGCTCGGCGAGCCCAAGATCTCGCTCATCGCCGACTTCAGGATGCGATTGCGGATCGCGACGGCACCGCGTTTCAGGCGGAACGGCGTCCCGAGAACGACGGCTGGGAGCGGGTCGGCGAGCGGATCGGGGGTGAGCTCGCGCGCCGATTGGGACAGAGCATTGGCGGACATGGTGGGTCTCCTCGGGCGAAGCGCCGGGGTTGGGTTCGATCGTTCGTGCTGGATGTTGAAAGTGACCGGTCGTCTCGAAACAAAGCGTGTGGCAGAGCGTGTGAGCGAGCTGCTTGGGCTCACGCGATCGGCCGAAGAAAGTCGTGGAGCAGATCGAGAGTGCGTTCGAGAGGGGCCGTGGTGCGCTCGACCTTGGCGCGCAGCAGCGCCCCCTCCCACGCGTCCCAGAAGAACGCCGCCAGCTCGGCAGCGCTGCGATCAGCGCGAACGCGACCGCGCGCTTGGCCATCTTCGAGCAGCGCCGTCACGCGGCTCGCCCAGGCCTTCATCTGCGCGCACGCGGCCGCGTTGCACTCGTCGTCGTCGGCACCGAGCTCGGCTGCGAGATTCCCGATCAGGCATCCCGGCAGGCCGGCACTTTCCTGGAAAGCGATCGACATCCGATAAGCGCCGATGAGCGACTCGAGAGGGTCCTCGGTGGGCTGGGCCGCGAGCAGTGCATCGAAGCCTTCTCGAAGGGTGGTGCCGTAGCGCTCGATCAATGTCGCCACGAACGCCGCCTTGCTCTCGAAGTGGTTGTAAAAGGATCCCTTCGGGACATCCGCCGCTTCCACGATGTCGCTGATTCCCGTGCCGTGGTAACCGCGGCGCACGATCAGCTCGAAGCCCTCCTGCATGAGAGCGCGGCGAGTATCCGGGTTGCGTGGTGTGCGGGGCATGAATGAATAATATGACCAGTCGTCTTGAATGTCAATCGCCAGGCGAGCAAGAATTCACTCCCGAACGGAAGCCGTCCGTTGTGCACACGCTGCGCCGGTTGGGCGTGCAACCGAGCGCCCAGGCACTCGAGTCGCGAGCCACGATCCGGACCGCACCTGGCGAGCTCGTGCACGCGACTCACTTGGACGCCAGAGCTCCGGCTCCTGCTGAGCCGGGCAAGCTGCGAGAGCACGATCACGGCCGCTCCGAGGTCCCCTGCCAAGAGGAACTGCGTGATCACGATTCGCCAGAGCGCCGATCGAGGACGTCGTCGGACGAGGTGAGTCGCGTGAACGCCGATCCGACCTGCCCTCCCCCGTCGATCACCCCGCAAACCGACCCGTACCGGCACAGGCCGGGGGCATCGCTCGACCCCGTTGCTTGCAGGCCTGCATCCGACGCGCGACGCCATTCGGGGAAAGCGCGGCGTCGGATGGCCTCGCGGACAAGAGTTGCATTGCGCGACTCACCCCGATGATCGGATAGGCTGCGAGTCCCCGCCCGGGGGCGCTCGGTTCCGGCAGACTGCGCACTGCCGACCGTGTCGCAAGCGATGTTCTCGAAGTGGGCGATGCCCTCACGAAGGACGAGCGTGAATCTGATTCCGACACCGGGACCCGCGAGGGACCTCGAGATTGCATCCATTCTGGGCGTCGACAGGACAGAGGGTATCGCCATCGACCTCGATCTGCCGGAGGGCGCGATCGCTGCGTTCAGCACGAATCGAGGCGCCTGCGATGCCTTGGTCTCCGCATTGAAGGGGCTTGGCTACGGCCTCCAGCAAACGGCTGGCGACTACCGTGCGCTCGAGCGCGGGCGAAGCGAAGTCCTTTCTGCGAGCTTTGCACGCCCAGCTCGGCAAGGTGGACCGTCGCCGCGCGCGATAGGCCGGGACTATTGCGATGCAGTCTCGGCCGCAGCACTGCTCGCGCTCAGGGAGCTTTGAATCGGCGCGCTCTCGGGTGCGCCGGCCGACGTGGCTGCGTGAGATCGAGGCGGAACGGTTCTCGGGCCAGTCGCAGCGGCTGAGGTTCGTGACTGCCGCCGCTCAGCAGGGATTGAGGAGCAGCGCGCGATGCTCGTTTGCCGCTGCAGAGGGCTGGCGATCAGCGGTCGAGCTGGAAACTCGAGCCTGAAGCGCCACAAAATCAAGCGCCCCACCGATCTCTCGATGGGGCGCTTGGGATCCTTCCACATCAGGCAGTCCAAGCCTGAGGGTGAACGCTGGTCATGCGGTCCGAACGTTGTCGGCCGCTGGCCCTTTCGCTCCTTGGGTCACCTCGTATTGAACCCTCTGTCCCTCGGACAGCGTTCGGAACCCCTCCATCTTGACGGCTGAGTGATGGACGAAAACGTCCTTCGAGCCGTCTTCGGGGGTGATGAATCCAAAACCCTTCGCATCGTTGAACCACTTCACGGTACCAATTGCCACGGCCTACCTCGTTCGCACTCCCGGCTCTTCGGAGAAATACAGCCGAAAGTCGACTTCGTTGATCTTCGCGACGGTGAACCAGTATGGGACACGCGCCGGTCGAATCGTGTTCTCTGCTGGATAGCGCAGTCAAAATCTCGACGACTACGGACCCATCGTATCCGACACCCGTGCGGGAGAGAACGGCGGGACGCCAAGTTATTTGCGTTCGACGTCGCTGACCTCGACGGAGGTGGCTCGCTTGCCGAACGCTCGACGAAAAGCGAGCGACGGCACGGGCTCGTGCCGCACTGGACGCCCACGAAGTCGAGTGCGGTCACAGCGTGGAAGCCGAGCGGCCAGACACAAGCTCGGCCACGCGACTGGTAGGCCAACCGGCGCGGCGAGCTTCCCGCGCCCGTCGGCGAAGTCGAGCAGTTGTGCCGCGCCGCGCTGCGCACAGCGCGGTGCCCTCGAACGCTCCCCTCGCTGACGCCGAGCTACGAGCGAAGCTGGCGATGATGTCGGCGAGGATTCACCAAGCGGCGCAACCGTCGCACGGCGCGCGAGCAGTTCCTGATCGACCTCAAGCTGCTCGGGCTGCGCCCCCGCCGCGTTCACGACACGCGGCGCACGTTCATCTCGATGTGCCTGGAGGACGGCGCCGTCCGGGACGTGGTGCTCCGGATCACGCACTCGGGGAACCGCGACATTCTCGACGTGTAGACGACGATCTCGTGGTCCTCGATGTGCGCCGAGATGCGGAAGCTCCGCGTGCGGGGTGCACTGGCGACGGTCCACGCGCTCCCGGCCGCGGCGAACGGGCCAGCCGACCGCGCCCTTGGTCCGTGTTTGGGTCCGAGTCTTGGTCCGGACCAACCGGACCACGAGTGCGACCCCGCAAAATGGTCGCAATCATTTGATTTTGTTCGCGAAACTCTGGTGGCCCCGCCGGGAGTTGAAGTTTGCCTGAGGGGCGAGGAGAGGGCGCCACAGGGCACTTCAGGTCAGGATTCCGCATCCGGTGCCCGCCCGATGACGCCCTGAGACGGCGCTACTTCGGCGGTTTGGTCCGGGCGGACCATGGCGGGAAGGGGGCGAGGCAGTCGCTGAGGATCCGCCACCGCAGTCGATGCTCCGGTCGCCATCACCATCGCTGCCGCTCGCAAGGTCGAGCCGGGTGCCAGGGCTGCCCGCAATCCGGTGGTCGTCGCTATTGTCGCCCACTAGCAGGCGAGGGATGGCACGGGACCCGGTGCGGACGCAGCTTCTGTCCCTGCTCGACGCGGCCCGTGCGGCTCACCGGGCCGGGGATGCGGGTGCGCTGGAGCACCTGCTCGGGCGGATGCGGGACGCCGTGTCGCTGGGCGTCGAGCCAGGGCTGAATCAGGCCCGAGGCGTCGGCTGAGGCGCTGCGACCGACGATTCGGACCGAGTCGCGGTGCTCGCTTCGCCGACGCACTCGCCCCGGTGGAGCGGGCTGACGAACAAGCGGCCATGGCTCCCGGTCACGACAGCTCACGCCCAGCCAGGGCGACCCCGACGAGTGGTCATGCCGTACAGCCCCTCACGAGCACGTCGGCGTAGACGTCGAACTCGAGGAGGAACGGCGGCGGTGGAATCGGATTGGGCGCGGTGGCCGAGTACCCGCCCCAGGCGACGGCGACCTGCCCAGAGCTGGGGACAACGCCGAGGGCGAGCGGGTACGCCGAGTCGGGCGGGTAGTTCGGCGCGCCCAGCGGGTTGCGATCGCTGATCCGAAATGGAGACGGGCAGGCGAGCGCGGCTGTTGGACCATCCACGCGCTGCACGAATACCTCGTCGGCCTGCACGAGCGAGGTGCCATCGCGTCCGAAGAACGCGATCACGAAGTCGAGTGCGCCCGCATCCCAAGCGACCTGCGGCCCGAACGCGGCTGTGGTCGGATAGCCCGCCCCCATCTCGGTGATCTGGAAGCTGGTTGGCCCCACCTGGGCGAGTGTGTCGTGGTCCATCAGCCGACCGTAAAGCTCGGGGTCGGAATCGCTCCGCGACCAGACCAGGAGGTACCAGTCGAGCTCCGGGGCAAACGTGACGACCGGCGCCCGGACCTCGACTCCGGTGTCGGCAAGCAACTCGACCTCCCCGGCGTCGACCGGCGAGCCGTCGCCGGTGATCCGATACCCTCGGACCTGACCGAAGCCGGATGACGCAATCACTCGCACGAGCAGGAACTCGTTGCTCGTCGAGTCGTAGGCGAGGCTGGTTGGCGCCCCGGCGAGCGCAATCGAAAAGTCGTCGGCGCCGACCTCAAGACCGGTCGCGGCGTCGATCCGCTGCCCATGTACGGAGCCGGCGCTTCGCCAAACCGCGAGATACTCGTCGTCGACCGAGTTGTAGGCGATGTGGAAGGGATTGCTCGGGACGGTGCTGCCGACCTGGACGGCGGATGCCCCGAGAAGCGCGCCGGTCGTGGCGTCGATGCGCCGGGCGAACAGGCCACCCCCGGTCTGCGACGACCAAACGGCCAGGTACTCGTCGTGCGCTGCGCTGTACGCGACGTGGACCTCGTGGCTGGCATCGGCGGTACTGGTCAGGGTGATGTCGGTGGCGTCGATCGCCGCTCCCGTTGCGGCGTTGGTGCGTTGAGCCCGGACCTCGCGGTCCGCGACGGCGTCGGCCAGGGGGTCGCCGTCCCAGGCTGCGAGAAACTCGCTCGCTGCAGTCCGCACGGCGAGGGACGGGGCGAACGCAACGGTTTGGTCGTTCGTATCGTGGCCGGGGTCGTTCAGGATGACGTCGTCGGCAGTGCAAGCCGCGCCGGTGAACGCAAGCAGGGCCACGAAGCGAAGCCGCGACTGGTTAGCTCGTATCGCTGTCGACATGGGTACCTCGGGGTGTGCGAGGCGAGGGGCAATTTAGTAATGCCAAGGATGTGCCAACGCGTTGCCGAGCCACAAGCCAGGGGAAACTGCGAGGTATCCGTGAGGGGCCGCTTCGCACTGCAACCTTTCGACTCGTGAGGCTGCAACTTCCGTCGCGGCGGCCATCCCTGCAACCGCCGCCGTGGCGCCGGATGCGCTCGCGCGAAAAGCCGGAGGCCCCCGATCCGAATCGTCGATCTCAAGCGACCATCTGGAGGTACCCATGAGCCACCTTCAAGTCGAACCCGTCCCGACCGACGCCCTGATTCCCTACGCCCGCCCACGCTCGAAGGAGCGGGACTCGGGGCCGCCCGAGCCGTCCGGCGCGCCGTTCACGCCGATGCGAGCTATCCGCGCGAAGTGCCTCGACTGCTCGGGGGGCTCGACCAAAGAGGCTCGCCTCTGCCCGGTGACGGCGTGCGCCCTCTGGCCGTACCGGATGGGCAGACGACCCCGCGCGGCGGAAATAGTGGCAGCTACGTGCCCGATTTCTGCGCCACACGCGGTCTCGAGGGCGAGTCCCGCGAACGGCTGCGGTCCAATGCGCCGGCGTCCGCCGGGGTTGCCCGATGACCGGGGAACTCGCGACCCGTCGAGCCGGTCGCGATCGGTGCGCCGATCCCATGCATCGGGACCGCCCCACCCACGGCGACGTCCAGATCGCGCCGGTCGCGTCCTCGACCCGACGTTCGGCTTCGTGAACGCGGTGCTGATCGGCGAGCGCTGCACGATCGTCTGCGGTGCACTCGCCCGCGGAGAGCTGCGGAGATCCCCGCAGGGGGCTGCACCGGGAGACGCTCGGGTCGCCTCTGGGGACCAGCGGCGGGAACCCCCTCATCGGGGGCTGACATCTCGATAACGTCGCCGCCCAACCCAGTGCCGGCTGCCAGCGCGACCCACTCGGTACTCGCGCTCTCCGTGGTCGCGGCGGCCACGCTGGCTGCGTGGAGGGTCGCTGGTCCTTCCAAGCCGGCCCGCAGCGCCAACGGTGCCACCGACGCGGTTGGCGTAGGGCGGTCGCCTGAGGGGTTCCCCCGCGCGCCTGCGTCGGCTGACGGGGTGCTCGCGCGCTCCATTGGCGCGGGCTGAGCCCGCATGCGGCGCTCGAAAGCCGCGCGCGACGCAGGGCCCGGTGATCCAGAACTGATCGCCGGCCCCGCTCCGCGCACGCACGTGATCAGCTACGGCGCGCTGCACCCTCCCGACGTCGCCGCATTGCAGTCGTCGTCGATCCCGTTGCTCGGGATCTCGGTGCGGCCCGGATTCACATTCGCGTTCGAGTCGTTGCAGTCGGCCGCGGGGTGCGTGCATGCCGCAGACGCGGGGCTGCCGTAGCCATCGCTGTCGACATCCTTGCAGTCGCTCGTGCCGGGGTTGCAGTCGTCGTCGAGGCCGTTGCCGGGGATCTCCGCCTGGCCGGGATTCACCTGCGCGTTGGTGTCGATGCAGTCCACGGCACCGCATGTGCCGCCGGAAACCGAATAGCCGTCACTGTCGGCGTCGACGCAGTCCGCGGTGGCATCGTTGCAGTCGTCGTCGAGGCCGTTGCCGGGCACTTCCGCGTGCCCTGGATGGATCTGTGCGTTCGTGTCATCGCAATCGATAGGCACCGGAACACCGTCTCCATCACGATCGTAAAGTGAGTCGAACTCACAGGCGTCGCTGAGCGAGCTGTGCATCCGTACCCCGGTTGTCGCCCCGAGTGCGCCCAGTGCGAACCCGGTCCCGGCGTTCTGGTTGTAAGACGTCCACTCCAGGTGGTTGGGGCCAGCCTCGAGTGGGAGCGTCACGGATCCCGGTGGTCCCGACGATGTGATGTCCGTGTCGTTCAGCCACACCCGCCCCACATCGGCCGAGAACGGCACCTGCGCGGCCGTGGCGATCGGGGCGTAGAGATAGGTTTCGCCATAGCTCTGTACATCGCGGTCGTGGGTGAGACCGAGCGCCCCGCCCGAATCGGTCGACCAACTGATCGCGGCTGAGCTGTATCCGGCATCCGTCACGGGCGGACCCCAGCAAGAATCGGCTGCGCCGGGGCAGTTGCTGCTTCCGCACACGGGCGTTCCGTCGCGCTCAAGCACGAACGTGTTGTCGTTCCCCATGTCGCACCCGAACCAACGAATGGTCCAAAGCCCGTCGCACGGGGGTGCTTCCGCGAGATCCCAGGCCGCGACGCACCCCGCGTCCAGCGGGAAGTCGGTTGCGCCATCGCTGTCGTTGTCGACACCGTCATTGCAGGCCGGATCCTCGCGGGTCGACGACGCCGCCCAACAGCCGGGGTCGGCCGGGTAGTCCGTGTGACCGTCACCATCGTCGTCGATGCCGTCGTTGCACGCGGGGTTCTCGATGTCCGACCACGCCGCCGCGCAGCCCGGATCCGTCGGGTAGTCGATCAAAATGTCGTGGTCATTGTCGATCCCGTCGTTGCATGCCGGGTTCTCGAAGAGCGACGCGGCGCTCTGGCAGCCGGGGTCGCTGGGGTAGTCCGAACGGCCGTCGCCATCGTTGTCGATTCCGTCGCTGCACTCGGGCGTGGCCGTGGCCACGAAAACCCCAGCTGAGCCGTCGGTGAAGCTCACCTGGAGAGCGACCTGGCGGTCTTCGATCGCGTGGGAGCTGAGGGAAACGTTTCGGACGATCCGACTCGCCAGCGAATCCCCGGGTTCGATCACCTTCGTGAGGCGGCCGTTCAATCGTGCAAATGCGCCGGTCGTGGATGTGGCAGGAAAATGCGAGCTAAAGACGACGTCCTGGTCGTCGATCGATGGCGAGTCGAGCGTTCCCAGGAAGCCAGAACCGTCCGGGTCGGGCACGTTATGAGTCGCAACGACCGAGAGGGATCCGCGCTCGTAGAGAAAAATGCCCCCCGTGCTCGCGGTTCCGCCGGCGCTGAAGACGACGCGGTCTCCGTCGATTCCGACCCGGCTGAAGCCTGTAAGTGTGCCAGTTCCACCGGGGTGCGGCGTGTTGCGGTCGGCAATGCGAATCAAGCTGTCGCCGATGTCGGAGTAGATCCCCACCTGCGAGTTGGGGCCGCGGCCAATGAATGCAACGTGGCCGTCGGAGCTCGCGATCCATTCAAACGCGATCGAGCCCGACGGCGGTACGAAGGTGCCCGATCCGCTCGGAATCGGCGTCGACTCGTCGGCAACGACGACCAAGTTGCCGTTGACCCGCTTGAAGACGCTATCGGGAAAGGAAGGTTGCCAAGTCATGAATGCTGGAACACCTCCTGCGTTGCGAGCCTCGTAGAATTCGGTCGCCAAGAAATTGCCTGACGAGTTCGGGTGCGGTGTGCGCGTGTCCGCCACGACGTCGAGACTTGAGCCTGTGGAGATGTAGACGCCGCCCGGAACCGGGGTGGCGGCATTCAGGCCGACGAAGGCGACGCGCCCGTGGTCGATGTCTGGATCGTTGGCGAAGCGCATGAAGAACGTACCGTTGGGGTCGTTCGGGATGCGGACGTGCTCATCGACGACCACTCGGAGCACGCCGCCGATTCGAGCTGCATAGATCCCCTGATCTCCGTGGACGCCGCCACGATCACCGTAAAACACGACCTCGCCATTGCTGATTGCGGGAGCGCCAAGCGTCGAGAAGTTGCCCGTTCCGCCCGGCTGCGGCGTAGCGGTATCCGCGATCTGGACGAACGTGAAGCCAACGGCCTGCGCTGGCGATTGAAAAGCAATCGTCAGTACGGTGCTCAGCGCGAGCGCCCGGAGCATGCTAAGCGATTTGGAATCGGAGGCAGGGTGTGCCGGCCATCTCGACCCGGCTCGCGACGGTTCCATCTCGACGATTCGCAGCATTCGGCACCTCCGAAAGAACGGCGCATTTCCGAGAACAGACTCGGTGCAGCAGGCGTGGCTGGCGGTTGATGGCGTCAGGGCAGGTAAGAATTTGCCCGCTGCGCCGGTCCAGAAACCTGATCTGCACCGTCTGGGCAGTTCTCTCACGTCTGGGCACGAAGGCTCAAGCCAGAGTCCGCAGTCACACGCCGTTCAGCGTCCCGCTCGTGACGGCGGTGCTGCGGTCGTGGGACGGCGTGGTCTACGAGCCGTTCTCGGGATCGGGGACGACGATCGCTCGCGTGCGAGCGGCTGGGGCGGGCGTGTCGGGCGCTCGAGATCTCGCCGGGGTATGTGGCAGTAGCGTTGGAGCGATGGGCGGAGGGGACGGGAGAGGAGCCGATGGTCGAAATCTGACCGCCGACCTTCTCTCGCCGCTCGGCTACGGCGTGCTGCACCCGCCCGGCGTCGCGGCGTTGCAGTCGTCGTCGATGCCGTTGTTCGGAATTTCCGTTCGACCTGGATTCACGCTCGCGTTCGCATCGCTGCAGTCCGCCTCGGGGTGCGCGCACTCCGCAGAACCGGGGTCGCCGTAGCCGTCGCTGTCTGCATCGACGCAATCCGGACCGGATTCAATCAGGAATGCCACGATCGTTGGGACAATCCGCGTGCCGGGGCTGTCCTTTGCACTCGTGGGATCGGTTCGACGGATGTACTCTTCAAAGTTGGTGTACGAGTCTGCGTCGCGATCTGAGTCGCCATCCGCCGCATCGAGCGGGTCAAGGCCGTATTGAGTCTCGAAATCGTCTGGCATGCCGTCCTGATCGTCATCCGGATCTGTAGCGTCGGGCGTCCCGTCGCCGTCGTTATCGCGTGGTGTGACGCCCACGGACACCGCCGCCGTATCGGAACAAGTCTGGGCGTGGACTTCAACCGAGATCGAGCAGGAGACGGTGGCGTTGGTCGCGTTCAGGGGCGCAGACCAAGTAGCGCTGAGCACATCGGACGAAAAGGTGCCTCCCGGAAGGCTAGGACACGCCGCATTCCACCGGACGTTCACGCTCGCCGGTTGAATCCACGGCAAGATCCCCACCCATAGCTGCGTACGTGCTTCAGATCCAACCGTTGCCGGAATCGCAGTCGGCCCATCCACGATAAGCCGTGGCGTACAATCGCACGCGTCTCCGATAGAGTCATGATCAGTGTCATCCTGCGACGGGTTGACCTCCCCGGGGCAGTTGTCCGCCTGATCGCTGACGCCGTCATGATCGGCGTCGGTGGCGTACCCGAATACCAGCACGTGGTGTGTCTCGCGTAGTGCCGGTTGCTCGCTGCAGGCCGCGCCTTGATCGGACGCCTCGTAATAGACATGCAGCGCCGAATAGGGCGCTGGCGCCGCAGGGAAATCAACCGTGTGACCGTTTCCGTCGCCAATGATTGATCCGCCCTCGGCGACGTACGGGCCACCGGGCAACGGATCGGCGAATGATGAGGTCCAGGGGAACGTCGGCGGTTCGGTGTCCCATGGTTCGAAGACGCGAGACCACACGATTCCTGGTTCTTGACAGGACAACTCGGCTCGTCTCGGATGATCAGCCGGAACAGGAAGCCAATGATAGGCGAAGTAACGCTTATGAAGCGGGCTCCACTTGATGTCTCCTTGGATTTCGTCGCCGGAGAGATCGTCGCCAAGAAGATATTCGCGCTGTGCCGTAAGATATGCGGTCGGATTCTCAATATCCGTAGCTTGAATTCGAACGCGCCACGCCCAGTTTCCACGCTGACAGACCGGTCGCCATAGTGCGGGATTGCCCGGATGTGAGGGATCCTGTGCTTGCGTGTCAACGTCGAAGTCCTTGGAGTCGTCCGTGAAATAGAGCTCGATATAGCCGTTACGCTCCAGGGCGATGGGGAATCCCGATCCGTACGCACGAGCCAGGTCAAACTGTTGTGAACCGTACTGGCAAGCATGATGAAAACTCGCATCGAGCTGCTCTACGGCAAACTCGTTGAGTGATGCGAGTATGGCGCCACCGGACGCCAGTCCCTCGATGCGAGTCCAATTCACGCCATCCGGCGAGCGCGCCATGCGAATTCGATTCATGTTCCCTGATCGCATGTCCTCTGAGGTGAGTCCAGCCTTCGGGACGACGAAGCCGAGTTCCTCCGTCTCGCTGTCCGCGCCGCAGCTGTTCGCGGCATAGGTGTCCAATCCCAATCTCCAGCAGTTGACCAATCGCTGTCGGCCGTTTCCCGCCTCGGCAAATGCCCAGAAGACGGGTTGTCCGGCGTTCAGCGCCACCCACGTGCCGCCGTCGTGGGTCCCTTCAACGACCGGCGTGGTAGATAAGAACCGATTGACAGCACCGGATCCGACGTATGTGACCTGTCCCGCATAGATTGCCCGGGTGCCCGATTTTCGGTAGCGTGGTGCAATCCCAAGTACAGCCGTGACCGAGTACCTTGCATCCCAGTGAGGCGAGTCTTGTGGGACGCCGTTCCAATCCCAACGGTCGAGATCACCGGGTCGCTCCAAGCGCAAAATGTTGGTTACCCAGTTTCCGTATGCTTCATAGAACATGTAGTAGCAGTAACCGTCGACGGTGCCGCACCGACCCGTATTCAGTTTGAGCACTGACGGCGATCCGAGTTGATGGTCGTCGGCTGAATCACCATGGAAGCCCGCGCGTCCCTTCAGCACCACTCTTCGTTCGGGAAACTCGTTCCCGTCGGGGCTGCAGGCGTAGTAGATTCGGTCGCCAACCCCATCTAGCCCGATGCCTTGAGGGTTAGCGTCATCGATCACGTCCTGCGTGCCATCCCACGTGCCGAGCCACCAGAGCTTGAAGCGGCACGCGATGTCGCCTGGATCGTAGAGTGCCGTTGGTTGGGAGTCGTATAGCCCTGGACGACACACCGGCGTCTGCAGGCGCTGAACTTGCGCTGAAGTGAACGGCGCTCCGGTGGTCTCATACACCACGGGATCGACGCTCGGACACGCTTGAGCGGCGACGTGGCGCGGGGTGCTGACGAAGGCGAGAAAGACCCCGAGCCAGAGCGTGCATCGGCGCGAGCTTCCTGCAGCGATGAGCTCGATCATGGTGCGGTCACGTAAGAATCGAAAGAGATGGACGATAGACAACCAAGCCGGCGCTACGGTCACTTCGTGACCATCCTTAGGGGAAGACCTCAAAACGATCGACAATGGCGACGCAGGACTCCGGGGGAACCGGATCTGCATAAGACGCGCTAATCTCCTTGCCTGTAAAGAAGGCGCCCGTGATCATCGCGACCAGCGTCTTGTATTCGGAGCTTTGCGTGTCGAAGCTGAATTTGTTGCACTCGCATCCAGCAACACACGTTGAACGCTGGAAATCAAGAAAAAATGCGACGCGCTGTGAGCCAGGATAGAGTTCGAGGATTCGAACTCTGCCGGTCCACTCGGCTGCAGCCGGACTGCCGTAGGCAAGCAGGAAGCAGGCTGCACAAAGAATCGCACGCTTCATGGTGGGCTCCTCGCTCGAGGCTAGTTTGTTTCGGGATTGCGACGCTGGGAGATTCTAGTACAAGTCCGTGGCACCGCGATGCTTGCGTCCTTTGGACGAATCGTAGCACAGCTGGGCGGAGTTGGTCATGAGGAAAGTCGAGTCGTGTGTTGGGGATAGTTCGCTGCTTGTAGGTAGGAACGGGCTTCACAACTAGGCGTGCGAATCCCAGCGTACCGAGGGGAGGCAAATCTGCACAGAGCTGATAGCAGGCCGACGGGCTGGCGGAGCGAGCGCGCTGCGCAGTGCCAACGGCTCGTTCGCCGCGGTCACCAGTGCCGAGATCCAGACCCACAAGATCCCGGACAGCGTGTTCCGGATCCAGCGCCAGAAGGGCGGCGTCGACGGCCACCCCGCGCCGTTCGGCGTGCCGCTGGTGACGGCGGTCCTCAGGTCATGGGATGGCGTGGTGTACGAGCCGTTCTCGGGGTCGGGGACGACGATCTTGGCGTGCGAGCGGCTGGGGCGGCGGTGCCACGCGATCGAGATCTCGCCGGGTTACGTGGTGGTGGCGTTGGAGCGGTGGGCGGAGGCGACGGGGAAGACGCCGGAGGTTGAGCGATGAGATCGGCGACGATGTGCCGAGGTGGGCGGACCGATGTCAAAAGCGTGCTCGTGCGTGGCCGTCGATCGCGGCTGTTACCGGTGACCAGAAACCGCGGGTGATGGGGTGCTCGCCATAACCCGCGCTTCACCGCCGCGATCAACACGCGGCTTACCGGAATCAGCGATCACGTCTCCAGGAAGAGAACGTCCTCCGGATCCATCGTCATCTGCACGCGGTCGCCTAGGACCTTCACGACTGTGTCGAACGTCGTCTTGTGTCCAATGAAGGTTGGATCACCCGACAGGGAGCCACGGAAGCTCGACATCGGTCGATTTGCACGGAGGTGAGCGATGAGGCGTCGAAACAGCTTCGGCAGGATGACGTGTTGGTCCGTGATCGACGCTGGCCCCGTGACCTGGAAGCCTGACGTGGTCGCATCGACGGACCAGACCCCATCCGACGCGACGCGCGCGGCGCTCAGCCCCCGGCGAGCACCGGCCCACCGGACGGACTTACCGTCGCACTCACGCCGACACCCACTCCCGCCAGCCGGCTGCGACCGCCCCCCGCGCGGCCCCGCTCGATTCCGGGCCACGCGAGCCCGCTACGCACGACTGCCGAGAACACACGTTCTTCCCCTTCGGCGTTCCCGTGTAGAGCCGTGCGCGTCGTGGTCGATGAGCAGCCGCAGCAGCGACTCATCGCCGACGGCGCCCGCACCATGCCGGCTTCGTCAACCCAAGCGTCGTGCAAGCCTTCGCCGACCACCAGCCGCGGGTTGTCCGCGGTGTGGAACTCGATCGCGGACTTCCGGCCGACGCGGATTGCCTCGGGCCGGTACTCGGAGCCGCAGCGCTTCGTGATCCACTCGGGCGGTGCGAGCCGGTGGACCTTGCGCCACGCCGGCCGGCAGAAAATTGTGGCGCGGCGCGATGACGTAGGGCAGCTCTTCGCGGTCCGCGATGCGGGCTTCGTGTGCGCCGGCAATGAAGCGATGCGAGCCGTGCTCGGTTTTACCGACCCGCCGGCCGACGACGAAGACGAGCTGCTTCGCGCCGTTCCGCCACGCCTGGCAGGCGTCGTGCTGGATCGAGTGCCTGCGCCAGGCGGGCGAGGCAGGCAGTGGCGCGCTCACTAGGCGCCTCGACTGGATCCGGGGTGAGTCGTCTGGGTGGCCCAATGCGCACCTGGGAATCCTTGCTGTATGGGTGTCGCATTGGTTGACGGTGACGTGGATCGCTTCTACGATCAGCTCGTCGACAATTCGTCATCAGAGCGCTGGCTATCCTGCACGAGGTAGAGAGCATGAAATTGGAAGTAACGAATCCCATTGTTGCTCAATTTCTAGCCGAGAATTACTCAGCCGCATTGGTTAGGGCCTGCAATATCCTGGCGTCTCTGGAGTATCCAATCCCCGATCGGAAGTCTCTAACCCAACAGGTGGGGACGATTGGAAAGGAGGCCGAGTGTTGCTGCGACCGCGTGGCTGTCGCGGTGCTCTCGCTGTTTCGACCCGACGACTTTGGGCTGGACACGCTGCAAAGCGCCCTCGAAAAGCTTCACTCTCGTTGGATATCGTCGCGGCTGGCGTCAGACCCGTACGGCGCTCCTCGAATTGGACCGCAACGGGAACCGGACTACATCGATGAATTGCCTGCAGGCCCACCTGGACGCCCGGAGCTCGTCGAATGGGGTGACGATCTATGCGGCAAGGTCGGGACCCAGCTTTGGCTTGACGCGATCGCAAATGCGCCGCGGTTTGGATTCGCTCACGAGTCGGAGTACCAGGTGTTCAAAGCCAATATTGGCGACTGCCGGCGCTTCATGCCCAACTTCCCTCCGGGCCGATGCGGCAACCGGGCGAGAGAGGTCTTTGCTGAACAGATCATTTCTGGCGAGAGCAGGGCCGACTCGACCGCTCGCGCACGCGAGCGGTTCGAGATGTGCAGCATACTTCGCCGCCGCGTCAGTTCGATCGATGGCGCGAGGTAGAGTCATCCCCGACTCTCACCACATCAGTCCAACGGCTCGGGTGGCTCCGGCATCTCTCGCGCTGGAACCACCTCGATGCTGATCGTGGCCAGCTACAACGGCACGCCATCCGGCCCCGGCTCCGGGCGCCCCCGCGAAAACCCCATGAAACAGGCCCTCCACGGCGATCCCGGGTCCAAAGTTTCTCCTATTAAAAGCGAGTCGGGGCGGGAAACGATCCGCGCCGAACGCGTGCGCGCCACAGCTCGCCAGTCCCGCGCCCCCGCCACCCTGGCCAATTACGCCCGGGCCTGGCGCGAGTACGCCGCCTGGTGCGCCCACGAAGGCCGTGACGCGCTCGACGCCGACCCCGAGGGGGCAGCCGCGACCGTCGCCGAGTACCTGCGCGACCGCGTCGACGGCGGATTGAAGTGGAACACTCTCGGGCTGGATCTCGCCGGCATCACTTTTCGTCATCAAGACGCGGGGTTGCTTCGGCCGAGCCAGCATCCGGGGTTGAAGCGGTTCGCTGAGGGGCTGCGCCGCGAGTTGGGGCGGGCCACGGAGTCCAAAGCGCCGATCACCGACGCCGAGCTGCGCGCCATGCTGGCGACGCTGCCGGCGACGATCCACGGCGTCCGCGACCGAGCGCTGCTGCTGGTCGGATTCGTCGGGGCGTTCCGGCGCAGCGAGCTGGTCGCGCTCGACGTCGAGGACGTCGTCGAGGAGCGCCAGGGGCTCGTGATCACGGTGCGGCGGTCCAAGACCGACCAGGAGAGCGTTGGGGCGCTCAAGGCGATTCCGTTCGGGGCTGGCGACCACTGTCCGGTGCGGGCGCTGAGGGCGTGGCTCGAGGCGGTGGCGATCACCACCGGACCGCTCTTCCGCTCGATCGATCGGCATGGGAACGTGAGCGCGGCGCGCATCGATGGGCTCACCGTGGCGCGCGTCGTGAAGCGGACGGCACTGGCGGCTGGGCTCGAAGCTGAACGGTTCAGCGGGCACAGCTTGAGGTTGGGTTTCGTGACCGCAGCGGCGCAGCGCGGTTGCTCCGAGCGCGCGATCGCGAACCAGACCGGACACAGGTCGATGCCGGTCCTCCGTGGTTACATCCGGCGGGCGCACGTCTTCGACCAGAGCGCCGCGACTGCACTGACGCTGTAGCTCCGGCGGTCGATTCCCGGGTCGCCAGAACCGACTACGCTCGGTCATTCCAACCCTGGAATGCGATTTCCACAGGGGGGCCGCTAGCGAGGCATCGGTTCAAGGTCAGACGCGAATTTCGGTTCGAAAGTCTGCGCCCAGTCCGGGGCGGCCGCCGCGAGGATCGTGGTGTCTCGTGCGCCCCACGGCCTGGTGGCTGGCCAGGTCAGGCGCAGCGCGCCGAGCCGCCGGCCACGAAAAGTGTCCACGCGGTACGAGCGTAGATTCGATGTGCGCGCGGCTGTTCCGCGCCGACAACATCGAGGACACACCATGAAACCTAAACGGCTGACCCGGGGCCAAGCGATCCGCACGTTCTGCATCGAGTGCATGGGAGGTGACGCACGCCTCCCCCAAGAATGCACTGTCACGCGGTGTGCCCTGTGGATCTATCGGCTCGGTGCTGAGGAAGCGATTCTGGACGCCGAGAAGCCGAGCGTGGTCGGTTGTGGCCGCGCGAGTCTCGCCGGCCGCGAGGAGACGCGCGCAGCGCAAACGGGTGATTCGCGTGCGCCGGACGGAAGCCGTGAACCGACGCTCGTTGCCGGTCATGCGCGCGACAGCGGCGCTCCGCGCGCTCGATCGCGAACCAGACGGGGCACAAGTCGATGCCGGTGCTCCGCGGCTACATCAGGCGAGCGTCGGTATTTGAGGAGGATGCGGCGGTGGCGGTGGTGGTGCGCTAGCAAGAAGCGCACGCACCGATTCTTGGGCCGGCAGACGGCACTACGCGCGGGTTTCCGGACTCTGGGACGTGAAATTCCACAGCAGGGCGCCGCCCGGTAAAGGGTCGCGGGTCGACCGGAAACCGTCGCTGGGCTACCTCCCCGCCCAACGTTCCGGACACGAGGACGAACGGTTGACGGGACGGCTCGCTGGAACGCGCCGGTAATCACCCGGTTGGAGGTCGATGCCGACTCCCGCCCGCGCGGGCTCGACTCCCCGCGATCCCGCCGAGTGGCGCTCGCTAGCGCAGCGTGTTTCCATGAACCGGAACCCACCATACGGAGGCCGACATGGAAACGATCCAACCGAGGTACGTGGTGTTCGCGATGCTGATCGCCCTCGCAGCCCTGGCGACCGGGTCGTGCGGGAGCGATTCGGACGCTGATGGCAAGGGCACCTTCATGTGCCAGGCGGTCTGCAACTCGGCGAGCGGAGAGGTGGGAGGCGATTCCGCCGAGTTCAGCTCCGACAACATCTTCGAGGCCGAGAATGACTGCGTGAGCAACCAGACCCGCGACCCTGACCTATGCCAGGACATCGGTACGTTCGCGGGGCGCTGTAGCTGCGAGTGACGGAGGGCGGCACAGCGCGGGTGCTCGGAACGCGCCATCGCCAACCAGACGGAGCATCGATCCATGCCGGTGCTGCGGGGATACATCCGCCGGGCGAACGTCTTTGACGAGAACGCTGCGGTCGTACTTCTCTGACCGCCGGAGAGCTCGATTGTGGCGCATCGTTGCCGTCCTCGCCCGTGCTTCGGTTGCCGAGCAGGGCGTCTGCGTCGCCGAAAAGCAACATGGCTGTGCGCGGCTCGGGACCGCGAGTACCCCGAGAAGGTTCTTCTCGGTCTCGCCGATGTACTTGCTGACGACAGGCGCTGAAGCGCGAGCTGATCGCCCCGCGCGTATCGCGGCGCCTCGCACCGGTCGATCGCCAACCAGCCCGAGCACCGCTCGATACCTGTGCTCCGCGGCTACATTCGGCGCGCGAACGTTCTCGAGGAGAGCGCAGCGACCGCCGTGACGCTGCAGCTCAGCGGCGCCCGAATTCCGCCCGCCCAGACCCGACTACGCTCGGGTATTCCGACCCTAGAATGCGATTTCCACAGGGGGGTCGCTACCCACCTATAGGATCGATGGCCAACGCGAATTTGGGGCTGAAAATCGGCGCATCGGCCGGTTGTCGCGGCCCTCGGCCACCGTCGCCGCGCCGAAAACGCATCCTCGCCTCGCGCGTAGGATCGAAGTACGGCTCAATTCCGCGCCGACGAGATCGAGGTTCACCATGAAGACGAAACGACTGACCTGCGGCGAAGCCATCCGCGCCTTCTGCATCGAATGCATGGGCGGCGACGTCCGCATGCCACGAGACTGCACCGTCACCCGCTGCGCCCGGTGGATCTGTCGGAATGGCGTCGAGGAAGCAGTACCGACGCCGGGCTCTGCGGGCCCGGTCGCCTCTCTAGCCGCGACGCCGGCCGCCGATCGAGCGCGTGCGGCGTAGTGGGTCCGACTGCTGCGTGGCGGCGTTGCGATTCCGACGCATTTCACGGAGAACGCCGTATTGAAACCGGGCGCCGCCGCCACGGACCCTGGGATCCACGCGTAGCTTCCTCCTTGCATTGGCCGAAATTCATTGACAACCAATTCGTCGAAGTTCGACCGGGAACGTGTGCGTGCCCTGCGAGCGTGGCTTGATGAGCTGTGAGTATGGACGGATTGCTGCTTCGGTCGCTCGATCGGCATGGGAACATGAGCGGGGTGAGCACTGACGGACTCGCCATCTTTCAAATCGTGAAACGCGCTGCCACAGCCACGGGGCTCGATGCCACGCGCTTCAGACACTCGTTGCGGCGGAGCTTCACAGGAGCAGGCGGTTGAGGTCCACCGCGAGACCGGCTGCTTTCAGCTCCTGCGCGAGCTCGTACTTCCAGGCGCCGCGCTCGTCGATGGCGACGTAGACGACTCCATAGTAGTCGCTAGGCAACTCGAGATCGCCCTTGTGCAGCGCGCAGACGTGACCTCTTCCGAGCCTCGCGAGGAAAAAGCCAAGCTCGAGGACCACGTTCTGGCGCGCTCTCGCTCTCGGTGGCTCGGAGTCCGCGTGCGCGCATCCTAGGTCATCGGGAGTGAGCAACACGACCGCGAAGGTAGCGTCCGCATGGGCCTCGAGCTTCTCGATGAGTGTGCGCCCGCGGCTCGGCTGCTCGGCGAGCACAAGCGGCCGGAGGCCGAGGTCCTGGACGAGACGAGCGACCGCGTCTTTGGCGCCTGTGTCGTGTCCGTGGACGATGAAGATTGTCTCGCCTTTGATGCTGGTTCCTGTGATGGAGGAGTCATTCCGCTCCCGAGCGACCGGGTCGCGGTGTGACGGCTCGTTGCTTCCGACATTGGTCGGAGCCGGTACTACCGCGGATGGGGCCTGTAGAGAGTCCGCCGTTTCGTGCGCACGCCGAAGGGGCGTGGTGAGGGCGGATGTTGCCGGAGTCCGGCTCGCCGGGACGGATTGTTCAGTGACTTTGTTGCGGGGTTTTGCCGGATGCCGGCGCCGGTGCATGGCGCGGCGAGATGGTGTCAGTGTCTGCGGGGGTGCTGTGGCTGGTGAGGTGCCCACGCGGGACTGCTCCTCGATCCACCGCAGGACGCGGACGTTCTCGCCGTAGCCCGGCCAGATGAACCGGCCATTCGGGTCGGTGCGGAACCAGTTGACGTGGAAGACCTTGGGCGGGTTCGGGACGTGCTCGCCCATGCGCAGCCAGTGCGACCAGAAGCCGCGCATGTTGTAGCCGGAGAAGGGCAGCATCGCCATCGGATCCCGCCGCACCACGCCGACCGCTCCGGTCTGGGCGGCGGTGGTCTCGGAGGCCATCGCGGAGCCGACGAAGACACCGTGCTTCCATTCGAACGACTCGTAGACCAGCGGCGCCGCGAGGGCACGACGTCCGCCGAACAGGATCGCGCTGATGGGAACTCCCTGGGGATCGTCGAACTTGGGATGCACCGACGGGCACTGGCGCGCGGGGGTGGTGTAGCGGCTGTTCGGGTGCGCGGCCTTGTCCTTGCTCTCGGGCGTCCATGACCGCCCCTGCCAGTCGACGGGGTGCGCCGGTGGATCCCCACCCATGCCTTCCCACCACGGGCAGCCGTCGTCGGTGAGCGCCACGTTCGTGAAGATCGAGTTGCGGTTGAAGGTCAGCATGGCGTTGGGGTTGGTGTTCATGCTGGTGCCGGGCGCCACGCCGAAGCACCCGGCCTCGGGGTTGATCGCCCACAGGCGGCCGTCTGGGCCCTTGCGTATCCACGCGATGTCGTGACCGACGGTCCAGACCTTCCAGCCGAGCTTCTTCCGCGACTCGGGCGGAACCAGCATCGCGAGATTGGTCTTGCCGCAGGCGCTGGGGAACGCGGCCGCCACGTACGAGGTCTCGCCCTCGGGGGACTCGAGGCTGAGCAGCAGCATGTGCTCCGCCATCCACATCTCGTCGCGGCCCTGGACCGACGCGATGCGCAGCGCGAAGCACTTCTTGCCGTGGAGCGCGTTCCCGCCGTAGCCGGCGCCGATGGACCAGATCTCGCGCGTCTCGGGGAAGTGGCAGATGAAACGGTGGTCGGGGGAGAGGTCGCCCAGGCTGTGGAGCCCACGGCAGAAGTCGTCCGACCTCCCGAGCTGATCCAGCGCCGCCTGTCCCATGCGCGTCATGATCCGCATGTTGACGACGACGTAGGGGCTGTCGGTGATCTCGATCCCGATCTTGGAGAGCGGCGATGAGCGACGTCGTCAAGATGGTGAAGCAGTACGTGGCGCTGCTCCCGGACACCGAAAAGCTGAGGCGCGTGGCCATCCGCCAGGGGATCAAGGAATACGCCCGGTGGCCGCCGATCCCGCAGCTCCTCATCGACGTCAGGTTCGTCGGCGGCTGCGACATCGCTGGTGAGATGCACGCCAACAGCGAACTGGTGATCGGCGACAATTACTTCTGCCGGCCGTGCAGGACTACTTGACGCCGATCACCAGTCAGAGCCCACGGCTGCCCCTGGCCTGCAAGAGACACACGATGCGCTGGAGCGGTTGCGGGACTTCTTGGCCGGCGTGAGCGCTGATCGCGGGACGAACTCGTGATGCCGACGCCCGGACTTCCCGGCGCCGCATGCGCTCCAGGTAAGCTCACGCGATGACGAACACCGGCTGCGGAAGCCCTACCCTCCAGCAGAACCCATCCACCGGCTTCGCGATCCTCATCGATAGTGAGTGGTCGTCGCGCTTTCAGCAGTTCCTGACCGAGCGACGCATCCCCTCGTTCGTCGACGTCGCGGGGACTCGCGTGCAGGGGCGGCTGTGTGACGAGCTAAGCCTCGGTCGCTCGCTTGACCGCGAGCGTATCGCCGCCGCGCTCGCCGACTGGGCGCTGGCATTCCCTAAAGGAAGATAGACGGCGCGATCCCGAAATCGGCTGGCTACGCGCGACTACTTCTTGGACTTCGCAGGCGTCGCCTTCTTGGACACCGCAGCCGCCTTCTTCGCCGGCTTCGGCCGCTCGGAGGCTGCCGCGCCCAGATACCTATAGAACGTCGGCGGACTCACCCCCAACGCCCTTGCCGCCGCCGACTTGTTGCCCTTCGACGCCTTGAGCGCCGCCTGAATCGCCTCGGGCGTGAGGTTCGCCTTCTTCCCGCGGCCCCCGCGCCGCGGCTTTGGCGACGCTGGCACGGTCGCAGCCTTCGGCGGCCGTCCTGGCCGACGCTTGGCTGGCGCCGCCGCCGCGATATCTGCTCCCAGCAGTTTCAAGAGCGGGTCGAGATGACTGCTGAGCGCTTTCATCGGCCCGTTGACGCGATCACCGATCGCTGAGCCGATCGCACCACCCACGAGCGCGAGCAGGGCCATTACGT
>CAYVDO010000061.1:0-27152 GCA_964450125.1 uncultured bacterium | reverse complement strand
CGACTCGCTGCGCTCATCGGCTCGCCGCTGGCTCGCGGTGAGATCGACCCCGAGCAAGGATGCCGATCGGCCGCGCAACGCCGCGACGGTGCATCGCGGGTGCACGCGCTTCGGCTATAAACTACGTCGCATCGTCCGGCTCGCGCCTCCAGCGACGAGCGCGGTGAAGCCCGTCGAGCCGGCACTTCGCTCCCCCATCATGAACGTCACCGCGCCGCTCCTGGACATTCGCGGGCTCCGAACCGTCTTTCGCAGCGGAGACCGCGAGCTGGCCGCCGTGGACGGCGTGGATCTCGCGCTCCCGCGTGGTGGCACGCTCGGGCTGGTCGGCGAATCCGGCTGCGGCAAGAGCCTCACTGCGCTCTCGATCCTGCGCCTCGTACCTTCGCCGCCCGGCCACATCGCGGGCGGCGAGATTCGCTTCGACGGGACCGACCTGATCACGCTGAGCGAACCCGAGATGCGCAAGATTCGCGGCAATCGGATCTCCATGATCTTCCAAGAGCCGATGACGTCGCTCAATCCCGTGTTCACCGTGGGCAACCAGATCGGCGAGGCGATCCGGCTTCACCAGGGTCTTCGCGGACGCGCGCTCGACGAGCGGATCGTCGAGATCCTCCGGCGCGTGCGCATGCCTGACGCCGAGCGGCGCGTCCACGACTACCCCGGCCAGATGAGCGGCGGCATGCGCCAGCGGGTGATGATCGCGATGGCGCTCGCGTGCGAGCCCGACCTGTTGGTGGCGGACGAACCCACCACCGCGCTGGACGTGACGGTACAAGCGCAGATCCTCGACCTTCTCGCGGAGCTGCGCGAGGCGCTGGGCATGGCGATGCTCCTCATCAGCCACGATCTGGGCGTGGTTGCCGAGGTCACCGACACCGTCGCGGTGATGTACTCCGGGAAGATCGTCGAGTCGGCGCCGACCACGACGCTGTTCGAGAACCCCCGTCACCCCTACACGCGCGGCTTGATCCGCAGCTTGCCGAGACGGGAAGCCGCAACCGCCGCGTCAGGCGCGCGGCTCGCATCGATCCCGGGCACGGTTCCGGACCTGGGCGCGCGCCCGTCGGGCTGTGCGTTCCGCGATCGCTGCTCGATAGCGGAAGCGAGCTGTGCAACTGCGCCGCCGCCGCTCTCGCCGCTGATCGCTGGCTCGGAGCATCGCGTGGCGTGCCCCCTCCACGGACGGCTCGACGGCTGAGGCAACGGCGTACCGTGCATTGCGCTTCCGCGAACCAGGCATCGGCATGGACGTGACTCGCGAATCCGAAGCGCGAAGCACCGAGTTGCCGCTGCTCGCCCTGCGCGGCCTGAGCAAGAGCTTCCCGATCCGCGCCGGCTTGCTGTCGCGCCGCCGCCACGGGGAGGTGCGCGCCGTAGATCGTGTCGATCTCGACGTGTGGTCGGGCGAGACCGTCGGGCTCGTCGGCGAGAGTGGCTGCGGCAAGTCCACCCTCGGTCGCCTGGCGCTGCGCTTGATCGAGCCCACCGCCGGCTCGATCCACTTCCGTGAACGCGATCTCGCGACGCTCGGGCGCAGCGAGCTGAAGGCGTTCCGCAAGCGCATGCAGATCGTCTTCCAGGATCCGTACGCCAGCCTCAACCCACGCATGACGATCGGCGAGGCGCTGAACGAGCCGTTCGCGATTCACGACGTCGGCACGCGCGCCGAGCGGCGCGATCGCGTGGCGGAGCTCTTGCGCCGCGTCGGACTAGCGCCGGAGCACGCGTCGCACTATCCCCACGAGTTCAGCGGCGGGCAGCGCCAGCGGGTCGGCATCGCGCGCGCGCTCGCCCTCGAGCCCGAGCTGATCGTCGCCGACGAACCGGTCAGCGCCCTCGACGTGTCCATCCAGGCCCAGGTGCTCAACTTGCTCGCCGACCTGCAGCGCGAGCTCGAGCTCACCATGCTGTTCATCTCCCACGATCTGCGCGTCGTTCGGCACATGAGCCGTCGTGTGGCCGTGATGTACCTGGGACGGCTGGTCGAGATCGCGCCGACGGCGACGCTCTTCGATTCACCTCGGCATCCGTACACCCGCGTGCTGCTCGACTCGGTGCCCGACCCCGACCCGCACCGGCGACGCCGCCGCGCCGCGGTCCAGGTCGGCGATGTGCCGAGCCCCATCGATCCCCCCAGCGGCTGCCATTTCCACCCGCGCTGCCCACTCGCCCAGGCCCGCTGCCGAACCGAGGCCCCGCCGCTCACCGCGCGCGGCCCCGAGCACGCGGCCGCGTGCTGGGTCGACACGTGAGGCCACGCAACCCCAGGCTCGCCTGGGCGGCCGTCGCGACAGTCGCTGCGCTCGCTTCGGCGGCGCGCGGCGTCGAGCGCCCCCCGGCGCAGCGATTCGACGAAGCGTTGAAACGCGGCGCGCGCGAATCTCTGGAGGAGATCGTCCGCAGCTACCAAGCCACCGAGCCGCCGGCGCTTCTCGACGCGGCCCAAGTGGGGGTCGTCGCCGCGTGGGAAATCGCCGGCGATCGCGCCAGCGAAGGTCTCGCGCGTTATCGAGCGCTCGCCGCGACGCCCGGCGATCCCGGGCACACGGTGCTGCGCGCGCTCTGCCGACGCGTGCTCGACATCGCGCTTCTCGATCCCGACACGGAGGTCCGCAAAGGCGCGGTGGCGGAGATCGAGACCACCGAGCTCCCGATCTTCGTCGAAGCGCTCGATCGCGTGGTCGAGCATGACACGACCAAAGAGGTACGCAGCGTCGCGAGCCACGCGATGCGACGCATCGGCGGCCGCAAGGCGCGCGCGACACTACGTGCCAATCTGCGCAGCGACGATCCGCAGGTTCGCCATTTCGCCGCCGACGAGCTGGGGCGCATGAACGACCTGAGCGCGCTGCGGTACCTGCGTCGCGAGGCGCGCACGGGCACCCGAGACGACAAGCTCTGGGCCGTGATGCTGCTCGGCCGCTTGGGCGACCCCACTGCGTTCAGCGTCGCCGACGCGCTGATCCAAGATCCCGAGGCCTGGTATCGCGTGGAGCTCGTGGAAACCCTCGACGAGTACGACGATCCGCGGACCATTCCCGTGCTGCGCGTCGGCCTCGAGGATGTGTCCGACGACGTGCGACTCATCTCGGCGGGGGCACTCGCGGATCTCGACGATGCCACCGGGCTGCCCGTGCTTCGCGAGCTGGCGCGCTCGCCGCACAAGGTGCAACGCCTCAAGGCTTTCGAGAAGCTCGCCGAGCTGGACGATCGCGCCTCCATCCCGATGCTGCGCGAGGCGCTCAACGATCCCAGCGAGCTGATCCGCGATCAGGCCTCCGCGGCGCTCGAGAAGCTCGGTGATCCGGAAGGTCGCGCTTACGCGAGCAAGAAGCGCGGCGCACTCGGTTCATTGGGTGCGCTCGCCGGCGCGCTGCTCGCCGGAAGGCGCGGCGTGCCGGACCAACCGCCACCGCCACCGCCGGAGGTGACGCTCGAGGCCCGCAACGCCGACCGGTACGAGCGCGCTCAATCGATCCGCACCCTGGGTGAGATGGGACCCGCGGGGATACCCGGCCTGCGCACAGGTCTCGCCGATTCCGATCCCTTGGTGCGGCAGCTCGCCGCACGCGCGATCGGCAAGAGCGGCCACACCAACGACGTCGCGGATCTCGTTCCACTGCTCGGGGATCCGAGCCGCACGGTCCGGTTCGCGAGCGCGGGCGCCATCCTCACCATTCTGTCGCGATGAGCACTTCACCGAACCCATCCGTAGCCCGCGAGCTCGGCGCCGCGCTCGCCCTCGGCGCATCGACCGGCGTCACCTGGGCGGCCTTCGAAGACCTGCGGATCATGGGTCGTCGCCTCCACGTGCTGGGCACGCTTTCCGCCGAGAATCTCGCGCTCCTTCGGCCCGAGGTGCTGCTCGAAGCGATGGCGTTCTACGCGGTGCTCTTCGGCGCGCTCCTGTCGCTGGTGACGCTGGTGCGCCGCGCCGCACGACGCCCACCCCGCGACGAGGAGTCGACGGTCGCTGCATTGCTGGGCTGGCTCCTGCCCTTCTTCCTGTTCATGGGCTGGCGGCTGGTGTCCAAGCTGGCGCTCGCGGGCAACCCCTATCTCACGCGCGTACCCACACCCACCGCGGCGGAATGGGCGATCTTCGCGGTGGTCGCGAGCACATCCGCGATCGGCCTCGGCGCCGTGTTGGCTCCGCTCGCACGCCGCCCGACTTTGCGCCCGCTCTTTCGAGCCGGCTTCCACGCACGCTTGGCGCTCGGACTCGTGGTGCTGCTCGGTCTGCCCAGCCTCTATCCGCTGCTCGCCATCGATCGCCCCGAGGACTCGGCGCTCGGTGCGACACACGAGGTCGAGCAGAATCCGGATGCCAAGGCCGAGGGCTGGAACGTGCTGATCTTGGTGCTCGACACCACGCGCGCCGACCACACGTCGATGTACGGCTACCACCGGGACACCACTCCATTCCTGGCGCGGCTCGCCCAGGAGGGTGTGCTCTTCGAGAATGCCCGCACCGTGACCCCGTGGACTCTGCCGTCCCACGCCTCGATCTTCACTGGGCTCTACCCGTCGAGCCACGGCGCTCGCGGGCGAGAGCTCTTCCTGAACCCCTCCGTTCCCACACTCGCCGAGGTGCTGCGCTCCGCTGGGTACCAGACCGCGTGCTGGACCAACAACCCATGGCTGGGCGGATTCTCGGGGGTGACTCGCGGCTTCGAGCATTTCGTGCCGGTGTGGAAGGAGCTGCACGCACTACGCCACACGATCTTCGACCTCATGCCGCTGCGGCTGGCGAGCGAGCTTCGCGCCAGCGTGAAGGACGACGGTGCGGAGGTCACGCTGAAGATGCTGCGCCAATGGCTCGCCGAGCGCGACCGTTCGCGTCCCTACTTCGCCGTCGTGAACTTGATGGAGGCCCACCAACCCAACTACGCGAACCCGCATTCCAATCGTTTCCTGCCCGCGGACTTCGACGACCAGGATCGAGCCGACATGCAGATGGACTCGAAGCTCTTCGAGTCGGGCAAGGTCAAGCTCAGCGAACGCCAGCTTCGCATCCAGGTCGACCTCTACGACGCCGAGCTCGCGTATCTGGACTCGCGCCTGGCCGAGACCTGGGACTCGTTGCGCGCCGCGGGGGATCTGGAACGCACGCTGGTCGTGGTCACCGCCGACCACGGCGAGCTCTTCGGCGAGCAGGGCCAGATGGGGCACCAACTCGCGCTCTGGGACCCTTTGCTCCGAGTACCGCTCATCGTCACCGCAGCGGGTCCGCCGGGTGTCGTGACACGCGGCTTGCGCAGCGGATTTCCGGCGCAAACCGTGGACCTGGCCCCGACGCTGACGGCGCTGCTGGGCGTGAGCGCGAATGGGTTCGCTCGCGAGGGTCTCTCACTGGCGCCGATCGTGCTCGGCGCAGCCGCTCCCGATTCGCGCCCTCAGATCGCGGAATACGAGGTGCCCGATTTCGCGATCCGCGTGTTCCGGGAGGTCTACCCCGACTTCGACCCGTGGTCACTGGGCGGTGATCTCACCGCAGCCATCGAGTCCCCCTGGAAGCTGATCGAACGCTCCCGCAACGGCATCCGAAGCGGGGCATCGCTCTACCGAGTGCCGGACGAGGTACGTGACCTCGCCGGCACAGAACCCGAACGTCGAGCGAGCCTGGAAGCCGTGTTGAGCGAATGGCGTGCGCAACACCGCGATGGCGGCGGCGCGGCTGCTCCGGGAGCGGGGCGCGCGATGACGCCCGAGGAACGCGACGCGCTCAAAGCACTCGGATACGCGGGCTGACGCCGCTCAACGCATGTCGAGCGACCACAAGAGGCCGTGAAGCGCCGCCTTGGCGAGCTTCGACGTCTGCGCGCGCTGCATCAAGAAGAAGATCAGCGACTGAACCGGATCGATCGCGCGCGACATGCCGATCCCGGAGAGCAGATCCTGGTCCTTGGCCGCTGGCGAAAGTGTGGCGCCGCTCGAGCCGCGCAGCATGCAGCGCCGGCAGTAGAGCTGCGGGCTCGACGAGTTCACGCGGCGTCTGAGGGTCCGGTACTTCCGCCCGTTCCAGATCTCGGCGAACGATTGCCGATTGAGATCGCCCAACACCTGGTCCGAAACGCAGCACGGATGGACCAGCCCCTTCTCGTCGATGCTCACCGACGTCCACGGGTGGACGCAGTCGGTCCGCACCGGGACCTCGAGCTTGATCTTGCTGTTGGTCTTCATCGGCGGGGCTTCGAACGGCTCGGGAGTGACGAGCGTGAGCCGCGAACCCTCGGCGAGACGGCGGCATTCGTCGAAGACTCGATTGGACTCGGAACGGTGGTAGACGAGGGACTGGTAGCGCTGCGCCTCGGTTTGGGGGATCAGGTTCGAGATGCGCACGCCGTCGAGCGCGCGCGCGACGGCCATGCGAACCACCTCCGGCATCTCGTGGAGATTGTCGAGAAACACCGTCGGCGACACCCACACCTGTGCGCCGGTGGACCCGTGGCGATCACGAGCTTCCACGGCGCGCTGGATGCTCGTGACGAGAGCCTCGAAGCCACGCCCGCGGATTCGCTTGTGCCCACTTTCCGTGGCGGCATCCATGGAGAAGTCGATGACCGCACCGGCACTCGCGAGGCGCTCGATTTGTTCGGCCGTCAGCAGCGTGCCATTGGTGATGATCCAGGGCCGCAATCCGGGCCGTTGGATGCGCGCGTAAAAGTCGTCGAAATTGCGCGCCAGCACTGCCTCGCCGTTGTTGTTGCCACCGATCTTGACGGTCTCGAGCGTCGGCACGACCTCGCGGGCGATGCGCTCGATCAGCTCGGGCGGCATGTCGGGAGCGTCGTCGGGGATCTTGGGCGCCGTGCGAATGGGGCAATGCGTGCAGTACAGGTTGCAGCGGCCGGTGGGTGTGATCCACGCGAACACCGGGCCGAACGGAACGACCTCGCGGCGGTGCTCCATCGCCGCGAGCACGTCGGCGCTCGGTTCCGGAAACGGGTGGCTCATCCGGATCAGGTTGCCATAGTGCCTAAAACGCCGCCAATCACCGGCGATCGCACGGCGATTCGGCGCCGTGCGATCAACCGTGCGTGGAGGCGATGTCGGCCCAAGGCGGGGGACCGGTGATGGATGCAATCGACCACTCCCGGTCCCCCTCGTAAGGCGCGCCGCGCACCCCGCACTCGGCGAGCGCGCATGAACCGCAGCAATGGGGATTGCATGGATCGAGATGGACGATGGCGTCGCCGGCGACGCCGAGCCGCACGAGGATGTCTTCGCCGAGCGAGCGCTCCAGCGCTTGGGCACGCTCGACCGACCAGAACCGAGGCACGACGAGGTGCAGGTCGATGTGGTGCTCGCGCCCCTGACGCAACACCCGCAAGCGATGTGGCTCGAGCAAGCCCGGCTGGCGTAGATCGTGAAGCACTCCGAGAAGTCGCGCCACCAACTCCGGGTCCGCTTCGTCCATGAGGTGGCCGACCGAGCGCCGCACGATCAGCACTCCCGAGACCAGGATCTGCAACGCGACGAGCCCCGCCGTGAGCGGGTCGAACCAGAGGCGACCGGTGACGCGAACCAGTACCAGCCCGATGACCACCGCGACCGTGGTGACCACGTCGGTGAGCAGGTGCTGGCCATCGGCGATGAGCGCCGCCGAATGCGTGCGGCGTCCCTGCCGAATCAGGAAGATGCCGACCAACAGGTTCACCAGCGCCGCCAACACCACGATCCCGAGGCCGCTGTCGAGATTCTCGACGGGGTGAGGATTGCCGATCTCGGGCACCGCCTTGACCAGGATCAGCACCGCGGCGACCACGATCAGCGCGCCCTCGACGCCCGCCGAGAAGTCCTCGGCTTTGCCGTGACCGTAGGGATGATCGCGATCCGCCGGCCGCGCCCCCACCACCAGCGCGAACAGCGCGAAGCTCGAAGCCACCACGTTGACGATGCTCTCCAGCGCATCCGAGAGCACGGCCGTGGAACCCGTGAGGATCCACGCGGCGAGCTTGGCGGCCAAGAGCACCACGCTCACCACCACCGACAAGATGCCGGCGCGCAGGCGCTGTCGATGCTGGATCGAGGTCATGGGACGAAGCCGGGCGCCGGGAAACGACGCGCGAGCGGCCCAAGCTAACACCGTCGTGCCGACGATCGTGGCGGTTGCCAGAGCGCGACGCGCGAAGCAACTTCCCCGGCCGCCGCAGCAACACCGGGCGATCGCGAGGAACGATGCTGCACGAGCACCCGCTCGACCGGTTCTGTTTCGGCCCCCCTCCCAGTCGGCCGCACGGCGCGACGACGCACCGCTGGTGAGGGCACACACCAACACCCGGCTGACCTCCGGGGAGGTTCACATGAGCAAGCTCACGGCTCCGTTCGCCGTTCTTCTCGCCGTCGCCACGTTCGCGGGATTGGCACTCGGCTCGTCCGGCTGCGGCCGGACGTTGTCGCGCTGGGGACTCGGATCCCAGAAGCTCCGTGCCCCCGAAGGTGCACAGCAGGTCCTCGGAATCTCGTTTCACGAAGCGGGGACGAGCACGATCAAGGACATCGTCTTCGTGATGGACGATTGCACGGTCATCGCCAAGGAATACAAGGACGTCTCGCCGTTCGAAGGCAAGCTCGAAATCCTCGATCACGACGGCAAGCCCTTCCGCCAGGCAGGGTGTGTGCCGCGCGTCGCATCCAAGTGAGGCCCGAGATGCGAATCGGCTGGACGCTGCCACAGCATGGAGCCGTTGCCGGCCCCGAAGCGCTGATCCGTTCCGCCGCGCGTGCCGAGGAGCTCGGTATCGCGAGCTTGTGGGTGGGCGAGCGGCTGCTCTGGCCCGTGGCGCCACAGGCTCCCTATCCCGGAAGCAAGGACGGTGCGCTCCCCGTCGAATTCCAGCGCGAGCTCGACGCCCTCGACACCCTCACGTTCGTCGCGGCGCACACGAAGCGGGCGCGGCTCGGCACCAGTGTCATCAACCTGCCCTTCTACAACCCAGTCGTCCTGGCGCGGCGGATCGCGACCCTCGACGTGCTGTCGAAAGGCCGCGTGGCACTGGGCCTCGGGAACGGTTGGTCGCCGGACGAATTCCAAGCCGTCGGCCTACCGATGCGGGGTCGCGTACGCCGCTCCGCCGAATACGTGGAGGCGCTGCGCACGCTGTGGACCACCGATCCAGTGGAATTCCACGGCGAGCACGTGTCCGTGCCGCGTTCCGTGATGCCGCTCAAGCCGGTGCAGAAACCCCACCCGCCGCTCTACTTCGCGGCGTTCACCGCGGAGGCGATGGAGCTGGTGGCCAAGTACGGCAACGGGTGGAATCCCGCAGGCGTCCCCGTCGAAGGCATGCGACAGATGTGGGAGAACATCTGCGCCCGAGCCGAGACGCTGGGGCGAGATCCAGCGACGCTCGAGCTGATCGTGCGCGCCAACCTGCACGTGACGGCGAAGCCGATCGCCAGCGACTGGCGGCCGATCTTCGTCGGCGACCGAAATCAGATTCGCGCCGACCTCGCTGCGACGCGCGCGCTGGGCGCCGACGAGCTCGTCCTCGAGGCCCAATTCACGAGCAGCGTCGAGGCCCTCGAGCCGCAGCTCGCGCTCCTCGAAGAGATCACCGCGCTCGCCCGCGCGGGCTGAAGCGACCTCGCACGACGTGCGCCGCGGCTCATCCCGCGGCGCGCTGGGCCGACTCCACGCGCGGCAGGCTCGGCTCCTTGTGCTGATGCTTGAGCGCGTAGTCGGCCAGATTCTTGATGTCGTAGCAGATCTGACGGATGTCGTGGCCCATCGTGAGGTCGATGTGGCTGTTGCCCTTCACCGGGCGCCACAACAGGTAGTTGCTGCGCGCATTCTTGTAGATGCTGCTGGTGCTCTTGAGATCGGCGATCCGGTCCTGGTCACCGAAGACGATCGCCACCGGGATCTCGATCTTGTCGAAGTTCTTCTTGAAGTCGTAGTTGAGCTTGTAGCACTTGAGCTCGTCCTTGCGGATCCAGCGAGCGAACTGACGCACGACGGCGCGCGGCTCGGGCCCGCCGCCGATGCTGAGCAACGACTTGATGCGCTCGGGATTGGCGCGCTCCGGGTTCCACATGAGCGGGAGATACTTGGGGATACCGCCGAGAAGCGTGCCGGGGCGGTTGAAGAACTTCTGAACGGTACGCAGCAGCACGTCGACCGGCACGACTTGAAACCTGAGCGGCTGCGGCTCGCTGCCGGGCGCCAGCCGATCGACCAGGTTCTCCGGCACGATCGGTAACGACTCCACCAGCTCGGCCAATGCCTGGCGGGTGCGGTGACCGAGCTTGCGCGCCGCGTTCACCTCCCACAGCAGCGCGTCCACGGTGGGCACGCCCAGCAAGTCGACCAGCGCCAACATCTGGATCAGCGGGAAGCCGCGGCCGATGTCGCTGGGTGCGCCGATCGTCACCAGGCCGAGAAAGTCTTCCTGCTGCCACGACGCCAGCCCGTAGCCGAGCATGCCGCCCATGCTGTGGCCGACGTACATGAGCTTGCGGCGGCCAGTCTTGCGTTTGACCTCGCGGATCGCTGCCGGCAGATCGAACATGAAGTAGCTGTCGACGTCCCACGCCCAGTGGACGTCACCGGGCAGTGGGCGGCCGTCGCGGCGGTGGCGTCGGTACTGGAGGGCGGTGGAGCTCTTGCCGTGCCCGCGCAGCTCGACGATGTGGATGTCGGCGCCGAAGAACGCCATGTTCTTCACGAATTCGCCCGAGGTCCAGGCGTGGCGATTCTGCGAGAAGCCGTGCACGAGCATGAACGGCACGCCCTGGAGGGGCTGCTCGAAGCTCACCTTCCTCGGCTTGTAGCGAGTGATCACCAGGGTCCAATGGTCCTGGGTCTCGACCAGGTACTCCTCTTCCTCGCAGAGCTCTTCGAGCGAAATCCGATCCACGTTCGCGGTGTGCGACATGAGCTTGGCCTCGTGGGAGCGAGTTGACGCCGTGCGTCGATCATAGCCGCTGGGCGCGTGCTAGTCTCGCGCCCCCTCGCAGGCGTTCGAGGCTGATTCCCGCATGCCGACCGCATCCACCGAGGCGCGCCAGCGACTGCGCGCGCTCTTGCTCGAGCACAGCGTGCGCTGGGGCGAATTCACGCTCGCCTCCGGCAAGAAGAGCGACCTCTACGTGGATGCGCGCGTCACCTTGATGCTGCCCGAGGGCCTGAGCCTCGCGGGGCGACTGCTCCTCGATCTCCTCGACGAGAGCTTCCGGCCCGACGAGATCGACGCCCTGGGCGGAATGGCCGTGGGAGCCGTGCCTCTCGTGAGCGCCTGCCTGGTCCACGCAGCAGCTCGTCCGAGCTGGCGGGGATTGCGTGGTTTCTTCGTGCGCAAGGAGGCCAAGGGACACGGCCTCGGCAAGCGCATCGAAGGTGCGTTCCGCGCCGGCGATCGCGTGGTGCTCCTCGAGGATGTCGTGACCTCCGGTGGCTCCTCGAAGCTCGCTGCCGATTCCGTCCGAGAAGCAGGCGGCGAGGTGCGACGTGTCCTCGCCATCCTCGACCGCGACGAGGGCGGCGCCGCCGCGCTCGCCGGCGCGGGCGGCCTCGCCGCCCTCTTCCATCGCGCCGATCTGGTCAGCACCCCGTAGCGGATCGCCGAGCGTTACTCGGTGGCGGCGGTGGCCACGCGGGCGAACGCCAGCACGTGGCCGTCGGGGTCGAGCGAGTACGCAGCATCGTGCCCCCACGAACGTCGCTCCATCGCGCTCAGCTCGGTGGCGCCCGCCGCGAGGGCGCGCGCGTGGTGCTCTTCGGGACGATCGAGCACCAAGTAGAGCTCCGCGCGAGGCACGCCAGCACCGGATCTCGGGTCCGGAAGCGCGGGACGGAGCAGCGCGGTGATCGAGCGCTCCGGCATCAGCCCCAAGATGACGCCGGCCGCAAGCTCGAACTCCGTCATTCCGGGGACGTGCAGGCGCGGCTCACGGGCCAGCACGCTGCTGTAGAAGGCTCGGCTGCGCTCGGGATCGGCGACGTACAGGATGAAACGCTGGGCGCTCGGCATCCACGTCTCCGCGAGGTGGGCCAGGGAGGGCCGCTATCGCAGCACGCCGCCGAACGCGATCCGTCCTGCGGCTGGCGGCAGGTACTCGACGTGCACCTGGCTCACGAGGCGACCGACGACCTCGGCCACGACGCGAGCGATCTCCGCGGCTTCGGTGGCGAGCACGCTGACCTCCGGCCACTGAGCATGGAGCACGCTCACGAAGACCGGCCGATCCTCGGGCGCGATCACGCCGCCGTTCTCCGCGTAGCGAGCCACCGGTAGGTATCGAAGCCGGAGCCAGACGTGCCCACGGGGCGCGCCGAACACGAGGCCGAGTGCATCCGCCAACATCGACGCGGTGCGCGGTGGAACCGCTCCCTCGTCGCCTACCACGATCTCCACGTCGACGATCGGCATGGCTTCACATCGGCCGCGATTCGACGCTGAATCTCACTCCCAGGCGCGACCACCTCTCGCGCATTTCATCCCACGAATGGCAGCGACATGCCAGCGCAACGACGAGCGCTGCAGGAACGCGCCCGCTGCTGCTTCGGGCCTGGGGTTCAGTGGTGAAAGAAGAGCAGCGCGAACACCCGCATCGGAACCGCCCACGATGCCCATGCCACGCCGAGGAGCCGCGTCGGCGTGATCGGAGTCTTGCCTGTGACCCAGCAGCCGAGACCGGAGAGCGAAAGTGCCGCGGCCAGAGCCAACAGCACCGTCGCGATCACATCGCGCTCGGGATTGCACTCCCACACCAGTGCTGCGTTGAGGGCAGCACCGACGGCGAGGGCGAAGCCACGCCAGCGCACGAGTCTTCGAATCGACGAGGGAGGTTGACGATCCATCGTGCAGGAACCGCTGCCCCGCGCGCGCCTCACCACGATCCTCCGCATCGACCGCGAGCTTCGAGCAGCCCGCTCCGAGCGCACCCACGCCTCCCCGAGCCAGCCCTCGATTGCTCGGCCTCACGCGCGCGGGTACGATCGCGGTGCTCGCTCGCGCATCACTGCGGGGAACCTTCGGAGCCATGCGGCAGCTCACCGTCGATTACGTCACCAAGATGCTGGTGGACGCCGGCCTGATGACGCCCGACCAGCGCCTCGAATCGACGATCAAAGAACGCGTCCAACGCCATCGGCTGCTCTCCGACGCGCGCAAGCTGGCCGCGCAGACGCGCTCGGCGCCGCCCTCCCCCTCGGACATCACCGCCGTCGACATCGTCGCTGGCTTCGGTTTCCCGCGCGCCAGCGCCAAGCGCGGCGAGAGGATCGACGAGGAAGCGATCATGCGCGCGCTCGCCGACGCGGCGGGGCTCGAGTTCGTGCGCATCGATCCGCTCAAGCTCGACGCGGCGCTCATCACGCGCGTGGTGTCTCGTCCGTTCGCGCGGCGTCACTCGATCATTCCGCTCAGCCTCGACAAGCGCTTGCTCACGGTCGCGACCGCCAACCCCTTCGACGACGAGATGGTGCGCAACCTTCGGGCCGTGTCGAACTACGACATCCGGCCGGTGGTCAGCACCAAGACCGACATCCTGAAGACCATCACCGAGTTCTATGGCTTCCGGACCTCGGTCAAGGCGGCCGAGAAAGAGCTCAAGCCGAGCGTCGACCTCGGCAACCTGGAGCAGCTCGTCCAGCTCCAATCGGATCGCGAGCTCGAGGCCACCGACAAGCACGTCATCAACGCCGTCGAGTACCTGCTTCGCTACGCCTACGATCAGCGCGCCAGCGACATCCACATCGAGCCCAAGCGCGAGCATTCGGTGATCCGGCTTCGGATCGACGGCGTGCTCCACAACGTCCACACGATGCCGCGGGTGGTGCACAACGCGATCGTGTCACGCATCAAGATGCTGGCGCGGCTCGACATCGCCGAGCGCCGGCTGCCGCAGGACGGCCGCTTCAAGACTGCCGCGGCCGGCGAGGAAGTCGAGCTGCGCGTCTCCACGCTGCCGGTGGCCTTCGGCGAGAAGACCGTGCTCCGGATCTTCGATCCCGAACGTTCGTCCTACGACGTGGAAGACCTGGGCTTCTTCGAGCGTGAGCGCCGCGTCTTCCTGCGCATGCTGGAGCGACCCCACGGCATGATCCTGGTCACGGGGCCCACCGGCAGCGGCAAGACCACCACTCTCTACGCCGGCATGCGCATGCTCGCCAGCGACGAGCGCAACGTGACCTCGCTCGAGGATCCCATCGAAATGGTCTTCGAGGAGTTCAATCAGGTGCTGGTGCAGCCCAAGATCGGCATCACGTTCGCGGGGGCGCTGCGCCACGTGCTGCGCCAAGACCCCGACGTGATCATGGTCGGCGAGATACGCGATCCCGAGACCGCCACCAACGCGGTTCAGGCGGCGCTGACCGGCCACCTCGTGCTCTCGACCCTCCACACCAACGACGCGATCGAGGCGCTCACGCGGCTTCTCGACCTGGGAATCGAGCCGTTCCTGATCGCGTCGTGCCTGAACGGCGTGGTGGCGCAACGGCTGTTGCGAACGATCTGCATCGAGTGCAAGCGCGAACGGAAGCTCGACATCGACGAATGGCGGGCTCTCGGCCTGCGCGACAACTCGCCGACCCCCATGCTCGTCTTCGAGGGCGAGGGCTGCGCTCGTTGCCGTGGCACCGGCTACTACGGCCGCACCTCGGTGGTCGAGATGTTCGAGGTCACCGACGAGGTCGCGAGCCTCATCCGTCGCAGCGCTGGCTCCGACAAGATCCGCAAGGCGGCGATCAAGGAAGGCATGCGCTCGTTGCGCGAGGCCGCCGTCCTCAAGATGATCAAGGGTGAGACCACGTTCGAGGAAGTGATGCGCGTGACCACGTCGGAGAGTCCGGCGAACGAGGTCGCGGAGAGCGAGCCGGCGCAACTCGCTCAGCCCCGCGCGCGAGGCTGACGCACCGCGAGCGCGCAGCACCGCACACTGGCGACGGCGGGCGTGGGCGCATCGCCCAGGCGCGCGATTCCCACACCGGAGAGCCCCATGAACCCCGTGCGCAGCGTTGGTGTCATCGGTGCAGGCAGCTTCGGAACCGCGCTCGCGGCGTTGCTCGCGGACAAGGGTCTCGCAGTCGCACTGTGGAGCCACGGCGAGGACTCGGCGCGCGCGATCCGCGAGGAGCGCGAGAACAAGGTCTACCTACCCGGCATTCGTCTCCCCGATGCCCTCGAGGTGTCTACCGATCTCGCGGCCGTGACGAGCGACAAGGACATGGTCGTGTCGGTGTCGCCGTCGCACGTCGTGCGCGACGTGTGGCGGCGCGTCGGACGCCACATCGGGCCCGAGACCGTCGTGGTGAGCGCCTCCAAGGGAATCGAGGTCGAGACCGGCCTGGTGATGTCACAAGTCCTCGAGCAGATGGTGCCGCCACCGAATCGCACGCGGCTGGCGTTTCTTTCGGGGCCGAGCTTCGCCCGCGAGGTCGCGCAGCACATGCCCACCGCGGTCGCGGTGGCGTCCGCGGACGCGGCGATCGCACGCGCGGTGCAACAGGCCTTCGCGACCAACTACTTCCGCGCGTACACCAACGACGACGTGATGGGGGTCGAAGTGGGCGGCGCCCTCAAGAACGTGGTGGCGATCGCGTGCGGAGTGAGCGACGGGCTCGGGCTCGGTTACAACACCCGCGCGGCGATCATCACCCGCGGCCTCGCGGAGATCACGCGGCTCGGCCTCAAGCTCGGCGCAAAGGCGCTGACGTTCGCTGGCCTCGCCGGCATGGGCGATCTCGTGCTCACGTGCACGGGTGATCTGTCGCGCAACCGCACGGTGGGCATGCGCCTCGGCAAGGGCGAGAGGCTCGCGGACATCCTGGGTTCGATGCGCATGGTGGCGGAAGGCGTGCGAACCACCCGCTCCGCTCACGAGCTGGCGCTCAAGCTCTACGTGGACATGCCGATCACGGCGCAGATCTACGCGATGCTCTACAAGGACCAGTCGCCCGCCAAGGCGGTCGCGGCGCTCATGAGCCGGGACCTGAAACCCGAGCTCGCGGGCATCGCGTGGTAGTCGCGAAGGCCTGCGCCAACCCCCACGCCACGAACCGGTGAGGCATGAATCCGAACCACTAACGGTCGCTCGTGTGGGTTGCGACGTCGCCGCCGCTCCCCTAGGATGTCGACCCGCGTCGCGGCCGGCGCGCTCCGGTGCACGACGCCGCTCGGTACGGACGAGGAGCCCCCATGAACTTCCAACCGGTGTACGACCTGATCGACTGGCTCCAGGCCACTTCCATCGGGGGCGGGCTGACGGCATTTCACCTCGTGATGGCGCTTCTGGGCTTGATCGTGGGCGGTTCGCTCATCAAGGGCGTGCTGCCCACGGGGAAGAAGAAGGACTACATGATCGACGTCATGTGCAACGACTGCGGCTGGTTCGGCCAAGTGAGCAAGTTCACGAAGGTGTGCACCCAGTGCAAGTCGATGGCGGTACGAATGGTCAAGCGCGAGGAGCTGGAAATCGCCAAACGTCGCCAACGCGCACGACAGCGGTGACAATCGACGGTTGGCATGGCATTGGCAGGTCGCTCCCGCCGTTGGCAGCCAAAAATCCCCTCTGGTAGAGTGACCCCGCTCACGCAAACGCAGTCCGGCGCGGCCACTCTGCAGGCCGCACGACGGGCGCCGCGAGGACGTGATTCGTGAAGACAGCCATCGTCTCGGACATCCATTCGAACATCGAGGCGTTCCAGGAATGCCTGAAACGTGTCGACGAAGTGGGTGTCGAGGACATCGTGAGCCTCGGCGACATCGTGGGTTACAACGCGAACCCCAACGAGTGCCTCGACATCATCCGTGAGCGCAACGTGCTGTCCATCATGGGCAATCACGATGTCTGCGCCGCCGGCCTGCGTGAGCCGATCGACTTCAACCCGATCGCCCGCGACGCCATCCTCTGGACCCGCCGTGTGCTCACCGCCGAGAACAACCACTTCTTGACGGTGCTGCCAGATGCTCGACGCGTCCAAGACCGATTCCTCATGGTTCACGGCGCCGTGACACACAGGGACAATTACATTTTCAACGAGTTCGACGCCCGCGAGAGCTTCGAGCTGATGCAGGAGAAGCATCCGGGCGTGAACGTGTGCTTCTTCGGCCATACCCACCGCGGCATCCTGTACCGGCTCATCGACGGCCGGATCGAAGCGTACGAGGAATCCGAAGAGGTCGATGTCCAGCTCGACAACGCGTCGTTGTGGCTGGTGAATCCCGGAAGCGTCGGCCAGCCCCGTGACGGAGATCCGCGCGCCTCGTTCGTCACCTACGACGACGCCAAGAAGATCGTGAGCTACCACCGCGTCGACTACGACGTGCCGAAGTCGAGCCGCAAGGTGGTGAACGCCGGTCTTCCGCCCCAGCTCGGGCAGCGGCTGCTGTTGGGGATCTGAGTTTCTGCGGGGGGCTTTTCAAGCCCCCCGCCCATCGTGGCAAAGCCACGATGGCACCCACCCCCAAGTCACTCGCTGCGCTCGTGCGGCGCCTCTGGCGCCGGCCGTGAGCGACGGCGCGCGGCGACGCCGTTGCGCCGCGAGGTTGGGCAGCCAAGCACGATCGGCGCTGCTCAAGCCCCCCGCCCGCTGCGTGCAGCGGGTGGAGATCCTATGTGGGCCTGCCCAAGCCATCCTTCGGTGCATCACCCAAGCAGCGCGGCACGGTAGGCGCCGTGACCCGCACGGAGGCACCGACGATGGCCCAGCGCAGCCGCTCGTGCTCTGGCCGACGCCTTCGCCCCCGGAGACCGTGGCGATTCGGCGCTACGGGCCGCGGCGACCGCTGGGCGTCACGGCCGGGCGGTCGATGCGACGGGTTTCTCCGCGATGGCCTTGAGCCCCCTCGTGTCCAAGAACTGATTCACGTTGGTGCTCTGGACTCCCAGCGCCGAGTCGGAGGTGGGAAAGAGCACGATGCGTTTGCCCTTGAGCGCCTCGGCGATCTTGAGCTTCACCATGGTGCGCCCGCCGCCGCCGGCGATGGCCTCGCGCATCTTGCGGATCCCCTGCGCGCTCGCGCTCTTCTCCGCGAGGATCGCATCGGCTTCGAGCTTCCGCGCCTCGAAGTAGGCGTCCGCCTGCATGTGGGCCTGTTGTGCCTTGCCGCGTTCGGCGGCGATCACCTGCCCCACTTGCCCCCGGGTGGTTTCGAGCTCGCGCTCCCACTCTTTCACGGCGGCCTCGGCTGCCGACCGGTTCTTGTTCACGGCCTGGTCGGCGACTTTCTTGGCGTCGATCGCCTCCTGGTACTTGTCGTGGAAACGATAGTTCCCGAGCACCACGCGCTCGCACACGACGCCGTACGGAGAGAGAGCTGCCGCCAGATGCTCGAGCGCCTGCGCTTCCTTCGCCGCGCGCAGATCGGAGTCGTAGAACTCCTCGGACGAAAGCTCGTTGAGCGAATCGCGCGGAATCGACCGCGCCAGCGGACGCACCACGGAGAGCTCGAGCTCGTCGGTGCTGCTCGCCACCTGACGCAAGACCCTGGGAGCCTGCTGCGGATCGATGTGGTAGAGGACGGTCACGTCCACCCCGATGTCGTTCCCGTCCTTGGTCTTGAACTCGAGCTCGTCGTTCATGCCATCGGCGAGCTTCATCTCGAGGTTCTGGGTGCGCGTGTCGTAGACGTACCAGTCGTGAAGCAACGGGATCGCAATCACCATCTTGCCCGGCGTGACGACCTCATCGGCACCGAAGAGCTTGCCGATACGAATCCCCACTTCCGTGGCGCCGGTCGAGCGCAGGCAACCCGTGGCGGCCAGCGGCAAGGCGACCAGCAGCGCGTGGCGTGCGACGCGTCGAAGGGTCTTCATGGCTTCACCACCTCCTGCACGTCGAAGAGATCGAGCGCCTGATCGAGATCGAGAGGGTTGAACCCGTTTCTCCCGCCGGAAGGCACCACCACCGCATCCAGCCCCTTCAGCACCTGCGCCTTCTCGAGCCCCACCATGTTCTCCGAGCCACCGCCCTGATACGCGGCGTTCTCGAGCTCGGTGCCTTGAGCCGACGCGAGCTTCACGAGCAGGTCGGCCTCCGCTTGCCGCTTGCGACGGTACGCGTCCGCCTCCGCATGGATCTTCGTGACCTCGGCGCCGCCGCGTTCGGTCTCGATGGCCACGTTCGCCTTTCCGCGCGCCTCGATCTCCTGCTTCTTTGCCAGCTCCTTCGCTGCTTCGCCCTCCGACTGGCGCGTGAACTTGAGCTGGTCCTGGATCTTCTTTTCCTCGATCTGCTGCTGGTACTCGGGGTTGTAGTAGTACTGCCGCACCAGCACGTGCTCGACCACCAGCCCGCGGTCCTTCACCTCGACCGCCACCTGCCGCTGCGCCGCCGCTTGACGCGCAGCTCGCTTGTGGACGTCGTAGAAGTCCTCGGCGACCATCTCGCCGAGATTCTTCTTGAGCGCCGAGATCACCTTGGGAATGAGGGTGTTGTTCTCGTACAACCGCCCCGGACCCGCCTGCTGCATGATCGTGAACGCGTTGTCGATCCGAAACAGCACCGTCACGTCCACCGCGACCCGCGAGCCGTCCGAGGTGTTCACCTCGACCGACGGCTCGACCCGAACGCGCCGGCTGCGCCGCCCGCTCATTCCCTCGCCGCCGCTGTTGAGCTCGAGGACCTGCAGGTCGGTGGGAAAGCGGTGGATCGTCTGCCCTGGCAGCAGAAAATGCAACCGGCCGCCCGGCAGCAGCTCGGGCCGAACGCCGCGCGGCGGCACCAGGCGGCTTTCGAGAATGCCCACCTCGTTGGGGGCGATGTAGGTCGTGACCCACCTGAAGAGCATCCCGAGCGCGACCACTCCAACAGCCGCGACGGCGCCGCGCGAGAGCAAGCCTCGCGCCGCGTCCGCGACTCCCCCGCCGCTACCATTCCCCCTCATCGCACCCCTCCTCCGTAGTTCGCGATCGCTCACGCGGTTCCCCCCGAGACGGCGCGCGCATCATGGGTGTGCGGCCGGACGCGGTCAAGAAACCTTTGCGACCGGTTGATTCGCTGCCGGGCCGCCGTTAGCTTCGGTCGCTTGGCTCGCGCCGGACGCCGCCGCGTCGCGGTCGACGATTCGTCCTCCCCGTTTGTCGTTCGTCATCCCGTCATTTCGTCATTTCGTCCTTTCGTCATGAGCAGCGGTGTGTCTGCCTCGGCGCACGATCTCGAGTCCCGCGTCCGCGCGCACCTCACCCAGGACCGATCGGCGCTCAGGCTGGGCGGGCTTCCGCCTCCTGCGCGCGCGGCCCTGGTTGCGGCGGTGGCCGAGCACACCACCCGCCCCGTGTGGGTGGTGACGGCGACGCTCACGAACGCACGCGCGCTTCGCGACGATATCGCCACGTTCCTCGCCGCACGGTCGCTCGACCTGCCGGTGCGAGTGATTCCGGGCTGGTCCGACCCACCCGACGGCCGGCTCTCGCCCGACGCAGCGGGGACGTTCGAGCGACTCGGTGCGCTCACCGCGCTGGTCGCCCGCGAGCACAGCGTGGTGGTCGTGCCGATCCAGGCCCTCCATCAGCGCGTGCTGCCGCAGACTCATCTGGAGGCTTCGAGTCTCCAGTTGCGCCCGGGCGCCACGCTGATCTGGGACGAGCTCATCCAGGCGCTCACCCGCAGCGGCTACGCGCGCCTCGAGCGTGTCGAATCGGTGGGCGAGCTGGCGGTGCGCGGTGGGGTCGTGGACGTGTTTCCGCCCGACCACGAGCTACCGCTGCGCATCGAGCTCGAGGGCGACGTCGTCGAGTCGCTGCGCACGTTCGATCCCGACACGCAACGCTCGCTCGAGTCGATTCGAACCGCTCGAATCGGACCGTGCCGCGAGGTGCTCTTCACTCCCGAGTCGATCGAGCGCGCCGCGATCCGCATCAAAGAACGGGCCGATCGACTCGGGGTCGCGAAGCTCGTGCGCGACGCGCTCATCGACACCATCCGCGCCGAGCTGCGCGCGCCAGGGATCGAGGCGTACTGGCCGGCGTTCGAGGACGAACGTGTGCCGGTGTCCGCATACCGAGAGCCCGGCGATCCCCTGATCGTGGATCGCGGGCTCGAGATCGCCAGAGCCTGGGGCGAGGCGCGCGACGCATTGCGCCGCTGGGAAGAAGGAATCGCCGAGTCGGGCCGGCTCCACTTCCCTGCAGACGCATTCTGGGACCTGGACGGCGGCGTCGAAGCGCTCGCGGACACGGCGCCAGCCATCGAGCTCGATCCCATCGACAAAGCCGGCTTCACGACGATCCCGATCGAGTGGGGCCGCGGCGAACCGCCTGTCCCGAAGGACGTGCCCGGCGCGGAGAGCTTCGATCCCGTGGCGGCGCGCTTCGCCGAATGGCTCGAGCGCGATCTGAGCCCCCTGGTGCTGGCGTCGAGCGAAGGACAGGCCGCACGCCTCGAGCAACTCTTCGGCGGCCGATCGTTGCCGGTGACACGCGTCGGCATCGAGGACCTACCGACACTCTCACCCACCCACGTGCCGGCACGGGGCACGATCCGCATCGCCGTCGGCTCGTTGTCCGCCGGCTGGCGCTGGCCCGAGCTCGGCATCGTCGTGGTGGTCGACGACGAGATCTTCGGCCGCAAGCGCCACGGTGCCGCGCGACGGCGCCGCCGCGAGGCGCCGTCGCTCGATCTCGGTGAGCTCTCCGAGAACGACCACGTGGTGCACCGCGACTTCGGCATCGGCATCTACCGCGGCCTCAAGTCGATGTCCCCCGGCGGCATCCGCGGCGACTTCCTGCAGCTCGAATACGCGGGCGGTGACCGGCTCTACCTGCCCGTGGACCGCATCGAACGCGTCGAGCGCTACGTCGGTGGCAGCGAGGACGGCGCCGGTCCCGCGCTGTCGAAGCTCGGTGGCACCGGCTGGGCGCGTGCCAAGGAACGCGTCCATCGTCAGGTGCTGGAGATGGCAGGCGATCTCGCGAACCTCTACGCCGCGCGCAAGCTGGTACAGGGCCACGCGTTCGCGGCGCCGGATTCGGCGTTCCACGAGTTCGCGGCGGCGTTCCCGTTCGAGGAGACGCCCGACCAGGCGCGCGCCATCGACGACGTGCTCGCAGACCTCACCAAACCGATGATCGCCGACCGGCTGGTGTGTGGCGACGTCGGGTTCGGTAAGACCGAGGTCGCGATGCGCGCGGCGTTTCTCGCCGTTCTCGACCGCAAGCAGGTCGCGGTGCTGGTGCCCACCACGGTGCTAGCGCAGCAACACTTCCAGACCTTCCGCGATCGCTTCAAAGGCCAACCGGTCAACATCGAGTCGATCTCGCGCTTCCGTTCGACCGCCGAGGTGCGCACGGTGCTCGAAGGCCTGCGCAAGGGCGGGGTCGACGTCATCATCGGCACCCACCGGCTGCTGGGCGCCGACGTCCGCTTCCGCGATCTGGGGCTGGTGATCATCGACGAGGAGCACCGCTTCGGCGTCGCGCACAAAGAGAAGCTCCGGAAGCTCCGCACCCAAGCCGACGTGCTCTCGATGACCGCGACACCCATCCCGCGCACGCTCAGCATGTCGCTCTCGGGGCTCCGCGATCTGAGCGTGATCGCCACGCCACCCGAGGACCGCCTCGCCACCCGCACCTTCGTGAGCCGCTACGACGAGCCGCTGGTGCAGGACGCGATCCGCCGCGAGCTGGCCCGCGGCGGCCAGGTGTTCTTCGTCCACAACCGCGTCGAGACCATCGAGGCGCAGGCCAAGACGCTGGAAGCGCTCGTTCCCGAGGCCAAGTTCGGCGTGGCTCACGGCCAGATGAGCGCCGCCACCCTCGAGAAAGCGATGCTCGGCTTCGTACACGGCGACCTGCACGTGCTCGTCACCAGCGCCATCATCGAATCGGGTCTCGACATCCCCAAGGCCAACACGATCCTCATCAATCAAGCGGACCGCTTCGGCCTCGCCCAGCTCTACCAGTTGCGCGGGCGCGTCGGGCGCGGCCCGGTGCAGGCGTTCTGCTACCTGCTGGTGCCCGACGAGAACCGCATCACCGCTGACGCCGTGCGGCGGCTGGAGGCGCTCCGCAACCTCACCGACCTCGGCGCCGGCTTCCGCTTGGCGCTCGAGGACCTGGAGATCCGTGGCGCCGGCAATCTGCTCGGCAAGGAACAATCGGGACAGATCGCCGCAGTCGGCTTCGAGCTCTATCAGCAGATGGTCGAGGAGGCGATGGCCGAGCTCGACGGCCGCGAGCCCGAGCTCGATCTCGACCCCGAGATCCACTTCCCGGTGGAAGCCTTCCTCCCCGACACCTACGTCCCCGACGCTGGCGAGCGCGTGATCGCGTATCGCCAGATCGCTCGCGCCCGCGGCGACGCCGAGCTGGACGAGATCCGCTGGGAATGGATCGACCGCTTCGGCCGGCTCCCGGCGCAAGCCGAGAATTTGTTCCTGCTGATGGCCGTCAAAGGAGACCTGCGACGCGCCGGCGCCATCTTCGCCCGTCAGGACCGGGTCTCGATCTCGGTGCGATTCCACGAGCGCTCGCCCATCGAGCCGCGCCGCTTCGTGGAGGTGGCCCAGCGGCGGCGCGGTCAGGAGCCCGGCGAGATCCAGATGCAGCCCGACGGCCAGCTCCGCCTCAAGATCACCAGCAAGACCTGGCCCGACAGCGCGACGCTGCTGCGCAATCTGCTTGCCGAGCTGATGGGCGAGGCACCACCCTCCGAGGCGCGCGGCAGGGCCTCGGAGGCTCCGACCACGAGCGAACGCACCACGCAGGACGCCTTCGTGCGCCGGCGCACCGAACCCAAGATCGAGGAATCCTCCTCGTTCGACGCAGCCTGGGACCCGGGGGAGGATCCGTGATTCGTGACAGCCATCATCGACCGCGCCGTCGACTCGCCGCGGTGCTCGGGCTCACGCTCGCCCTCGGCGCCCGCGCCCAGGCCGCCGACGAGCTGATCGATCGCATCGCCGCAACCGTCGGTCCCGAGCCGATCCTGCTCTCGGAGGTGCGCCGCAGCGCCGAGATCGTCGCCAAGGCGCAGGGCAACGCCGGACCCATCACCGATGCGATGCTCGGCAAGGAGCTCGACGGCCTGATCGAGCGCGAGATCCTGCGCCAGCACATGCGCAAGGTCGGCATCAGCGTTCCCGACGCGGAAGTCGACGAGGCCCTCTCCGCCATGCTGGGTCGCGCCGGTCTCAGCCCCGACCAGATCGACGCCATGCTGGAAAAGCAGGGCCTCTCGAGGGCCGAGTATCGCGACCGGCTGCGCGGTGAGCTGGAGCGGCGCCGCGTCGTCGACATCGAAGTGCGGCCGCGCGTGGTGGTCGAGGATTCGGAGATCCAGAAGTACTACGACGAGCACAAGGGCGAGCTCTCCGTCGCCGAGCGCGTGCACATCCGGGACATCTACCTTCCCTATCCGCCCGGCTCCACCTCGGAGGACCGCGCCGAGGTCCTCGCCAAGGCCAAGGAGATCCAGGCCAGCGCCATGGCCGATCCAGCGATCTTCGGGGACCTCGCTCGGCGCCACTCCAAGGGACCGGGCGCCGACGACGGTGGCGACCTCGGGACCTTCGAGCGCGGCAAGCTCAAGCAAGAGCTGGAAGACGCGGCGTTCGGCCTCGCGGCGGGCGAGATCGGTGGTCCGATCGAATCGGGAGGTGGCCTGCACATCCTTCAGGTCGTCGAGAAACAAGCGGGTGGCGCGCCTCCGCTCGACGAGGTGAAGAGCGCGATCCGCGAAAAGCTCCTGGCCTCGACACTGGAGCGGACCTACAAGCGCTGGTACGAGCGGCTACTCGAAGAGGCGCACGTGGTACGTAAGGTCGATCTACCCAGCGACTTCAAGCTCGGCCCCTCCGGTCCGGTGCTGCCGGCCACCTCCACGAGCACGCCGGCGCCCGCGCGAGAGGCGGCGCCCCAGTCCGCAGCCGAGCCCGCACCCGAACCGCCGCGCGGCGCGGGCGATCAACCACTCACCGCACCCGACGCTCCCACCGCCGACACCGAGCTCGCGCCCCCAACCGCTCCTTGAGCCTCTCACCGAGCAGGAGCGCTGCCCGGCGGGATTCTGCCATCGCGTGCGGAGTGAACGCATCCCTCTGCGCCCCGTCGATCGCAGTGGCATTGCCGAGCGGAACGTGTGACCTTGGATCGCGTCGCGCACGCGACAGAATCCGAACGTTCGTCGCACAGCCATCCATTCCATGACGAACGCACCGAGCGTGGACGACAGCGGCGAGCTCCGGCACCGGGTTGGCGAGTCGGCCGACGTTGGCGCGCGCTCGCAAGCCGAGGCACAGGCTTCGATCTCACGGTGGAGCTCGTGGGAGGGCCCGGCGACTTCGTGGATGAACGCACTGCGGGCGCGGCCGTGGCGCATGCTGGTGCTGGTCGTGCTCTTCTGCCTCACGGTCATGGGGTGGAACGAGTTCTGGTTCCTGACGGACGACGCTCACATCACCTTCCGCTACATCAGCAACCATCTTCGCGGGTACGGCTACACCTGGAATCCGCCACCGTTCCGGCCTGTCGAGGGCTACTCGAACTTCCTGTGGATGGTCCTGCTGGAGGGCGTGTGGATGCTGACCGGGATCGCACCACCGTCCTCCGCCAACTGGATCTCGCTCGCGCTCGGCTGTGGCTCACTGTGGATCTCGGCACTCGTGGTGTGGCGGATGTGGCTGCCGCCCAGCCTGTCCCGCATCCGATTCGCGCTCGTCGGATGCGTGCTGCTCGGCACGATCAGCAACCGGACGTTTCTGACCTGGATGAGCTCGGGCCTGGAGACGGCACTCTTCGTGTGGCTGGTGCTGGCGTGGGCTGCGAGCCTGTTCTCGCTCGACCACGAGGCGAACCCGCGTCATCTCTGGCTCGCCAGCATCGCTGCCGGCGCCTGTGCGCTGACCCGCCCCGATGGGCTGCTCTTCGCGCTGGCCACCGTCGTCCTCGGTGCGAGCTGCCTGCGCCACGGCCGACCGTACGGGCGGTGGATCGCGGCGCTGCTGCCACTCGCCGCCGTGCCGCTGCATCTCGTGTGGCGGCGCTCGTACTACGGCGAGTGGCTGCCGAACACGTACTACGCCAAGACCACCGCCTGGTGGCCCGAATCCGGCCTGCGCTATCTCGCCTCGTTCGTGCTCGAGTACGGCCTGCTGGCGTGGCTGGCCGTCGCGTCCGTTGCCACGGCCGTCCTCGTGCGTCGCCATCGGCTGAGCCGCATGGCGCTCCTCGTGCTGCGACGGCCGATGACGAGCGTCGTGGTCGCGACGATCGCGGCACAGGTCGCGTACTACACCCTGCGGATGGGGGGAGACCATTTCGAGTACCGTGTCTACGCGCACCTGATCCCGCTACTGTTCGTGGCGCTCGTGTGGTTCGTCGCCGTGCTCGAGCTGCGCGTGCCTGCGGCCGTCGGCGTGCTGGTCGCGTGTCTCGCTGCGAGCCTGCCGATCCAGTGGACCCATCACGCGCTGACGCGAAACGTGTCCGACCGCAGCGAGAGCTACATGCTCGCCCGGCCCATTGCCGAAGTGTTTCCGCGTCCGCTTCGGTTCTACGCCCGTTGGTTCGACACGCTACAGCAATGGCTGATCGGCCACTTCGTCGGCTCGCGCCAGCTCGACCACAAGACGGCCTACACCTACCTGGCCGCCCACTTTCCCTCGCGCGAGCGCGGTGAGCAGATTCGCGGAACCGATCGAATGGTGCTCTCGATGGATTCCGTGGGCGTGGCGGCGTGGGTGCTTCCCGAGGTCGCGGTGCTGGACGAGTTCGGCCTCAACGACTGGGTGGTCGCGCGTACCCCCATCGACCCCAACAGCTCGCACGAGCGCTGGCTCGCTCACGAGCGTCGCCCGCCAGCCGGCTACCTCGAGTGTTTCCGTCCCAACGTCTGGTTCTCGGAGCGTGGGCTCAGGATCGCGCCGCGAACGGAACCGTTGACCGACGAAGAGATCCGAGGCTGCGAGAGCCGCTTCGCGGCGGCGATCTCCCTGAAGTGAGCGCGAAGCGCTGCTTCAGGGAGAGCTGATGTTTTCGCGGGGGGCTGTTCCAGCCCCCCGCCCAGCGCGGCAAAGCCGCGATGGGGCCCACCCCCAAGGCGCTGCGCTGCGCTTGCGGCTCGCCCCTGGCTCGCGGAGGGACTGACGACGAGCGTGGAGACCGTTGCGCCGCGCAATCGTCGGGGGGCTCGAACGTCGGCTGTTCCAGCCCCCCGCCCAGCGCGGCAAAGCCGCGATGGCGCGGTAGGGACGCCCGTCACC
>CAYVDO010000060.1:20883-27546 GCA_964450125.1 uncultured bacterium | reverse complement strand
ACGGCCTCGCGCGTCTCCTCGTTGCTGGCCTCCCAGATGCGTCGCTTGGGATGGCGTGCCCACGCATCGCCCAGCGCGAGTGCTGCGACCAGCGCCGCCCCGAGCCACGCGCCGCGGCGCGCACGGGCGTTCGTCGACAGCGCGACGGTGCCGAGCGTCGTCGCCAACGCCACCGGACACCACACGAGCGCGCCGAGCACGAAGCGCGGATCGGGGTAGAAGTACGCGCCGAACACCAACCAATGGCTGAAGCACCACCCCATGACGGCGACCGTTGCCGGCGCCGCCGGAGTGGGCGCGCGATCGGTCCGGCGCGCAGCAATCACCCACGCCACGACCTGACCCGCGAGCGCCAGCCATCCGAGCGCGGGCCAGATCGTCCCGAAATGCGCCCAACCGTGGGGTGGGACGAGTCCCAGGAACGTGCTCGCGTAGGCGCGAAGCTGCCCGACGTGCTCCGGGCCGATCATTGACGGAATGTGCGGATTCGCGATCCACGCGTAGCGGAAGCTGAACGTCACGTCGAGCGAGCGGAAGCGCTCGGGCGCCCAGAACGGATACGCCGACCACTGCCACGGCGAGAGCCCGGATCGCGCGAGCACCACGATCGTGGCGGCGATCGGGATCAGCGCGCCGCCGAGAGCGACGAGCATCACGCGGCGCACACGTGCCCAGCCGCCGAGCCGCGCGCCGTGGATCGCGAGCCACGCGAGCGGCGGCGCCAAGAGCAGCCCCTCGACCGTGCGCATCGCGAGCGCCTGCCCGGCCGAAAGTCCGGCGACGAGCGACCACCCCACGACCGACCTGCCGTGCCGCGAAGCCGCGCCACGGTGGTCACGCAGGAATGCGACGCTCGCACACGCCAGCGCGGCGAAGCACACGAACGCAGTGGGCTCGTCGCTCATCGCCGTGCCGCCCGAGTCCGCGGCGAGCGGTGACACACACCAGAGCGCGCCGGCGCCGAGCCCGAAGATCACCGGTACGTGCGCATCGTTCGCCGTTGGCGGGGCGCGCCGCGCGCCCTCGATCGCCGTCGCGGTCGCGAGCGCGACGCCAGCCGCGAGGAGCACGCCGAAGAGCGCCGTGAAACGCCACACGTCGGCGCCCTCGACGCCGGCGGCGAGCGGCGCTGCCTGCAACATCGGCCAGCCCGGCGAGTAGCGCGCCCGCACGCGCTCCGGCCCGATCTGAAGGAAGAACCGGCCTTCGGAAGCGATCGACTGCGCGGACGCCACGTACTCCAGGCTGTCCGGTGACGGGAGGAACGCCGCACCCTTCCCGTCCTGGTACCAGCTCCAGCGTGTCGCGAGGGCGAGCGGCGTCAGCACCGCGAGCATCCCGAGCAAGCGCCGTCCGCTCATCGCGACACCGGGTGCCGCGTTCCCGACCGCGAAGGAACGATGTTAGAAAGGCGCCCATGGCCGACGAACGCACCCTCGCCGGGGAGCTCGGCTTCGCGCCCGACGCGAAGCTCCTCATCATCAACGCCGACGATTCCGGGCTCTGCCACAGCGCCAACATGGCCACACTGCGCGCCCTCGAGATGGGCGCGATCTCCAGTACCACCGCCATGCCGCCGTGCCCGTGGTTCCCCGAGATGGCGGCCATCGCCGCCGCCAATCCGGAGCTCGACGTCGGCTTGCACTTGACCGTGAACTGCGAGTGGCGGCGCTATCGCTGGGCGCCGATCGCCGGCGCGCGCGCGGTGCCGAGCCTGGTAGGGCCGGAAGGGTTTTTCTGGGCGAGTGAGGACGAGACCGTCGCCTATGGCACCGTCGAGGACGTGAAGACCGAGATTCGCGCTCAGATCGAGCGGGCGCTCGCGCTCGGCATGAATCCGACCCACATCGACAACCACATGGGCCCGCTTCACTTCCGGCAGGACTTCTTCGAGGCGATGGTGGAGATCGGGCACGAATACGGGCTGCCGGCGCGGGTGCCTTTCTATCACGAGGTCGCGGCGGCTCACGACATGCCCTGCATCCAGTCGTTCGGAATGTACTACTCGCCCGAGGGTGGGAAGAGCGCCAAGTTCGAGCTCTACGAAGCTCACCTCGCGAACCTCGCGCCGGGCGTTCACGAGATCGCCGTCCACCTCGCCGACGACACCGACGAGTGGCGCGAGCTCTGCTACGTCGCGATCGACGACCACCCCTGGGAAGACCGCATCTTCGACTACGAGTACGTGACCTCACCGTCGACGCGCCAGCGGCTCCACGATCTGGGGATCCAGCTCGTGGGTTATCGAGCCCTGCAGGAGCTCTGGCAGAAGCGCCTCGCGGCGAAGTGACGCGGCGTTGCACGCGCGCGGAGCTGCACCGCGAACATTCGCCGAGGATCGAATCCGGGTGGCCGCGGCCGCCAGACGCGAGCGAAACGTACGAGGCGAAGCGCACGTGAAGCCGGGTTGGACCGAGATCGTGCTGTGCGTGGCGCCCGACGTCGCGGACGACGCGGCTTATCTCTTGACCGAGCTGGGCGCCGAGGGTGCCTGGCAGGAGCTGGGCGTCGAGGATCGTGGCTCGGTCGAGATCCGCGCCTACGTTCGCCCCGACCGCGATCCGCGCTCGATCCTCGACGAGATCGAGCGGGCGGCGCCCGGTTGGCTGCGGGCCCCCGCGCTGGCGCGCCCGTTGGTCGAGCGTCCGTGGGCGGAGATGTGGAAGAAGCATTTCCGCCCCCAGCACGTGGCGCCGGGTTTGTGGATCGCGCGACCGCGTGCACGCGTGCCGCTCGGGCCGGATGAGCATTGTGTACGGATCGAGCCCGCGAACGCCTTCGGCACCGGGCTCCACGGCAGCACGCGCGTTTGCTTGCGGCACCTTCGGCGCCTCGCGGGAGGCGGCAAAGGGGCGCGCATTCCCGCGGTTCTCGACGTGGGCACGGGTAGCGGCGTGCTGGCGATCGCTGCGCTCTTGCTGGGAGTTCCCGCTGTCGTCGGCCTCGATGCCGACGTCGAGAGTGTTCTCGAGGCGCGTCGCAACGCGCGTCGCAATCGCGTCGCGGATCGGTTGCGGCTTCTCGCCGGCGGGCCGGAGGCGCTCGTCGCGACCTACCCGTGGGTGCTCGCGAATCTCACCGCTCCCACACTCGCGGCCCTCGCCGACGTGCTCGACGCGCGCGTCGACCGTCCGCGCGGCACGCTGATCGTGGCGGGGATCACGCGCAGCGAGGAAGACGAGGTGCGGCGGCTGTTCGCGAAGCGCGGCTTCGTCGCGAGCGCCCCGCTGCGTGACGGCGATTGGTCGTCGTTCGCGCTGCGTCGCAAGCAACGTCCGGCGCGGACGCGAGCGCGGGTCGTTCCGTCCGCGCGGCGGTCCGCTCATGGGAAACGCTGATGAAGCTCCGTCGTTTTCAGGTCGACGCCACCCACGTCCACGGCAGTACGGCGCTGCTCGAGGGTGAGGCCGCGCACCACGTGCGTCACGTGCTCCGGCTGAAACCGGGTCAGACGATCGAGCTCTTCGACGGCGCCGGCAACGAATGGGTGGGGCAGGTCGACAAGCTCGAGAAACACCGCGTGCTCGTGCGCATCGAGGCCCACCACTTCACCACACCGCGCCAGGAAGGACCGCGTGTAGTGCTGCTCTTCTCGCTGGCGCGCGGCTCGCACACCGATCTGGCGATCCAGAAAGTGACCGAGCTCGGCGTATCGGAAGTTCGGCTCTTCGTGAGCGAACGCACCGTGGCGGTGCCACGGCCTGGCGGCGATCCGGTGCGCATCGATCGCTTGGAGCGGATCGCCGCCGACGCCGCGCGCCAATCCGGCCGCGCGCACGTGCCCCCCGTCGAGAGCCCGGTGCCGTTTCGCGACGCCCTGGACGCGCTGCCGGGCGGCGAAACCCGCTTGATGCTGTGGGAACGCGAGCACCATCGGCCGCTGGCGCAGGCGCTCGCCGCGTGGGATACCGCGCGACCGCTGGCGCTCTTGGTCGGTCCGGAGGGGGGCTTCACGGAGGCGGAGGTCGAATACGCCGTGCGCGTCGGATTCACCACCGTGCACGTCGGCCCGTTCATCCTGCGGACCGAGACCGCCGCGATCGCAGCCGTCGCTGCTGCGCGCATCCTGGTGCCCGAAGCGGTGCCGCCGGGCCTCGCGGCGCCGATTCCGTGGGGCAGCGGCGCCGGAGCGGGCGCCGCGGGCGACGCGGACCTCGATGGGCCCGAGTCAGCCGAGATCCTGCCGGACTGAGCGAGTGATCGACCACGCGCATCACGCGAGCCAATCGTTCGCTCGAGGCACCGAAGGCTCCTGGGGGTCAAAGCGCGGCGCTACCACTAGGGGTTGGGGTGGGTAGCCGCCGGGGTGGTCACTGCGCTGTCGGCGAAACGAATATTGCTAGGAATTCCCGTAACCCGTCCCCGATCTCTTCGAGCAAATTCTTCTTGACCCGGTGCAAGCGCTTGGCTAGGCTGCGTTCGCTCTTGATGAAACGCTCGTGCGGCTCCATCCGTGTCCAGAAGAAATCGCGGCAAGCGACCGGGTCCGGACGGGGCTAGTCCTCCGCCGGGGCTGAATCTCGACGGCATCGTCGAGATGACCTGGGAAATGCCCAAAGTCAGCCGGCCGGCTGGCCCGCGCGTCGTCGAGCCCGGTAGGCCAGAAGACCGCTTCGGTCGCGACGACGCCGGCGAGCCGGATCTCTTCGCGGCACTGACTCCCGTCCCGCGTCCGCAGCGAACCGCTACGCCAGAGCCGCCTGCCCGACCGCGCTCGCCGAGCAGCGAGCTGGCGCGGGCCAACGAGCCGTCGCGCCTCGACGAGGTCGACTTCGACGTGCCGACGTTCGATCGGCGCGGAGTGCGTCCCACGTTCGATGCGGCGAGTGACGAGCTCGCCGCCGGCGTGCCCGTCGAGAAGCAGGCGGTACGCGATTCGGGCGTCGCCGAGCTGGCGAGCAGCGGTTTCGAGATCGACGAGCACGAGCCGTCGATCTTCGATTCAGGGTTGGGGATTCCCACGTCCGTGCCGCGCGAAATCCCCGCCCCCGCGCCGCAGTCGCGTGCCAGCGACGAGCGATCGGCGGAGCCCCCGCGCCAGGCTACGCCGGCACCTGGTGCAGTCTCGACCACGTTCCAAGATCTCGACGACGACGATTTGCCGTTCCACTCGTCTTCGTCGGATCCGAGCGCGCTCGACACCATCGCGTACCTGACGAACGAGCTGGCCGGACACATCGCCGCGTTCGACCAGCGGCCGGCGGCGGCTCCCACCGAGGCCCGCACAGGTTTCCGCGACGTGCACCCTCCCGACGCGCGCACGTGGGTGGACGCCGCGGACACGCAAATCGACGATCCCGACATCGCGCGTTTGCGACGCGAAGCCGAGGGGTTCGACCTCGGCATCGAGGAGGGGCCGCTGGAACGGGCGCGCGCGGGCGAGGCAGAGCCCGCGATCGCGATTCCCGCGGCTGCCAGCCGCGCGGGTGACGCCGAGCCAGCGCTCGCCGATCCCGACGAGGCCGAGCACCCCATGCCTCGGCGTCCCGCGATCGCCACCTTCGTGATCGAACGCGCTACGCCCGCCACCGCCGAGCGGGAGAGCGTCGAGAATCGCGAGCTCGCCGCCGAATCGAGTCGCGGCGGCGAGCACGTGGCCATCGACTGGGACGAGCTGCGCGCGGCGCGCGCCCGCGACTGGGCCGCCTTCGACGAGTCGGCCTCGCCGGCGATGGGCAAGGCGCCTCGTGCTTCCGAGCCGGACCGCGAGACCGTCCTCGAGCCGCGGCGGCGAGTGGTACTCAAGCCCGAGCCGCCCGCGGCCACGGAGCGCCCGGCGGCGCGTGCAGCCAGCTCCACGCGAGTGGAGCCGCTGAGCGACGTCACCGCCGAGCCACCGCGCGCCCGTCCACCACAGCCCACGGTGGCCGAGCCGCGCAGCGCGCCGACGGCGCGCTGGCTCGATGCGGAGACACCACGGCCCGCGCGCCGGAGCTGGAACGACGTCGCCGAGCCCGACTTGCTCGACGAGCTGGACGAAGGGCTCGAGCCGAGCGAGCAGGTCGAGGTCGAGCTCGCGCCCTTCACCTCGCGCTCGCTCGCCTTCGCGATCGACGTCGCGATCGTCGCATCCACCGCGATCGTCGCCGTGCTGCTGGGAGTGATCGCCTTCGGTGCTTCCGACTACCAGAACATCGATTTCGTGCACAGCTTCCGGGTGCTCGACGAAGCGTTCAACTACCTGCTGGCCTTGATCGGCGTCGTCTACTTCACCGCTTCGCACGCGTGGACCGGCGCCACGTTGGGCAAGGCGATGCTCGGGCTGCAGGTGCTACGCGCCGATCGCAGCGGGCCGCCGAGCATCGGGTGGTCACTCCTGCGGACCGCGGCCTACCTCTGCTCGTCGGTTCTCGGGATCGGCTTCCTGTGGGCGCTCAAGCGCCACCGCCTCGCCTGGCACGACCTCGCGGCGCGCACCGTGGTCGTCCGCATGCACCCCGCCGAGCCCACCTGATCCGGAGCGTTGCGCGCTCGGCGACTTCCGGCGCTCCAACGCACCGAGATCCTTGACGTAGAGCTCACACGCTCACTACGCTCGCGCCTCTCGCGTCGTTCATCACGAGTTCGTCGATCGAGCGACGCCCCGGCCAGGTAGCTCAGTCGGTAGAGCAGGGGACTGAAAATCCCCGTGTCGGCGGTTCGATTCCGTCCCTGGCCACCACG
>CAYVDO010000060.1:0-20783 GCA_964450125.1 uncultured bacterium | reverse complement strand
GGTGGGACCCGCTGCGGCTCGGCCGCGGCGGGCGGGGGTCTGGAACAGACCCCCGAGTGATCCGGGCAGGGGACTGAAAATCCCCGTGTCGGCGGTTCGATTCCGTCCCTGGCCACCACGTCATCTCTCTCTCGCGCGTGCTCTACCGGCGCGTGAGCGCCCGCGAAGCGCCTTGGGGGTGGGACCCGCTGCGGCTCGGCCGCGGCGGGCGGGGGTCTGGAACAGACCCCCGGGGGAACATCAAGCGAGGAGCCTGTCGGCGTGCGAAGCACATTTTCCGACAGGCTCCTAGCGCACACCGATCTCTTCCGCGCAGGAGTCGCGACGACCGGCTCGTGCAACAAGACGCTCACGCCCTTCGGGTTCCAGGACGAGCGCCGCTCGCTGTGGGAAGCGAGAGACGTGTATCTGCGGGTGTCGCCGAGCGCCCTTCCTCCGCACCCCGCGCCGTGTTGCTCGCCACATCGTGAGCGCCGCGGACGCGGCGATCCAAGCCGATCCGCGGCCGTTCCCGTGGGACGGCGCACCGACCCGCGCCTGGCACCCGGCGGGTCCTGGCATTTCGTATGCGCCCCGGTCGCAACGTGGACCACCGGGACGGGCGGTGCCGCGCTGGTCGGTCGTGGGACACGCGAACGGGCTCGAGCTGATCGGGGCTGGGTTCGCCGAGTCGATGGCGAGACTGCCGGCGAGCAATGCATGCGTGAATGTCGGCCCGCCGTTGTCGGCGAGGGGACCGAGTCGCGCATCGATCGGTGATGCGGCGGTTCCCACGCGATCACCGCCCACCCCGTTCACGAAACCGGTCGCGCCGTTGCCGATCCCGATCAGGCTGTAGCCCTCGGCGACGAATGGTCCCCGGACGTCCGGTGCTCCGGGCGCCAGGTTCCCCGCGACGATCGCGTTGCGCGTCGCGACACCTGGCGTCCAACCTGGGTCGCCGGCATTCACGCCGCCCGCGGTCACGGTGGCCGCGTTGCCGGTCACGGTGACGTTCCTGAGGACGATCGGAGTGCCGCTCGCATCGAGACCCGCTCCCGTGCTCGCGAGGTTTCCGGAGAGCGTGGAGTTGGTGACGATCGAGTCGTGCGCGCCGCCCTTGATCCCGCCGCCCGAGCCGGCTGCCGTGTTGGCAGAGATCGTCGAGCCCGTGACGACGATGCCTTCACCCCAGATGCCGCCTCCGTCACCACCGGCGACGTTCCCGCGGATGGTCGAGGCCGTGACGTTCAGCGTTCCCAGGTGCCCGCCCTCGCTCGCCAAGCCACCACCGTGCAGGGCGGCGTGGTTGGTCTCGACCACCGACGAGTCGAGGTAGACGTCGAGACCACCATCGAGGGCGGCGATGCCTCCGCCGATCGCCGCCACGTTGTCCGCGATCCGCACCCGAGTGAGGACAGCCACGGCGGACGAACCGGCCAGCCCGCCGATGGCTCCACCCGCGCCTTCGGTCGAGTTGCCGACCAGCTCCGAGTCGCGGGCGTCGGCCCGCGTGCCGGCGACATCGAGACCGGCGCTCCTGACGGTGGCGTGGTTCCCGCTCACCGCCGTGCTCGTCAGAATCGCCGGCACGGAGTCGAGCGCCACGCCACCGCCGATCTCCGCGTCGTTCCCCGTGATCTCGCTGCCGACGACATCGATGCGCCCTCGCTCTCCGGCGCGATCCCAGAATGCGGCCACCCCACCGCCTTCCCCCGCACGGTTTTCCACGACTCGCGAGGAGGCGATGGTCAGGACGCCCTGGTTCAGGATGCCGCCGCCCAGGCTCGCGGGCCGGACGCCGCCCGCCGGTGCGGTCCCGTTCCGGATGGTCAGGTCCTGCAGCGTGACCTGGACCAGGTAGCCGAGGGTGCTGGCAGGGAGGATGTCGAGGACGCGATCGAGGCTGTTGCCGTCGATCACGGTCATGTCTCGGCCCGCGCCGCGGAGAATCAGGTCGCTCCTCACGTCCAGATCGCCACTGAGGGAGGCGTCCTCTCCGGCTCCCGCGAGCGTGAGCGTGTAGACGCCGGGCGCAAGCTCGATCGTGTTGGACGCCGCGTCGGCGACGCAGCCATCGACCGTGGTGTTGCCGTTGACGGCAATCACCGCTTCCCGAAGCGTGCAGTTGCCGTTCGGTCCCTGCGCGAGGTCATCGGCCGTCGAGTCGACGGCGACGGTGACGGAATGGACTGGTGCCGCCAGTACGAGAAGCAGCGATGCGGCGAGCGAGATCCGAGCACCACGATTTCGGAAGCTCGTCACGATCACGGATGTCGCGCCACGGCGCGTGGATCGGCCCACCGTCGTCGCACGATGGTAGGGCGCTGTGGCACGTTCACGTCAAGCCGGGGAGCGCACGCCGCAAGACCGAAGCGGGGCGAAACTCGATCCGGAACCTGCATGCGACGCGCAGTTGCGCCCCCTGGTCGTGCCGTGTCGCGTCTCCGTATCGTGTGACAGCGCTTCAGGTACGAGAGGTCCTTGGCACCCGCAACGTCCTTCGTAGGAAGGGAAGCCGCCATGGCGATCCTTGGTGCAAGCAGAAGAGCAAGCAGCGACAAACGTGGGATCCGCACCATGTCCCCTGACGGTTCAGCGGGTCGCTGGCCAACGGACGAAAGGTTGTAGCAAGCGACGCCGCTCGGCCTCGGTGCCGCTCGTTGTACGGAGTGGTCTGATCTGGTACTTACGCGAGATAGCCGAGTCATTGGTATGTCGAGTCGAGTGTGCGAGGGTGCAGGCTCGCGCTCGCTCGAAATCGTCTCACCGTCGTGATTCGCTCGGGTCGACGGTGGGTTCCAATCCTGTGGGACCGCTGGTCTGTGGAAGGGTGCCGCCGGCGCTCGCTGAGGAGGAGTGCGCGCGGATGATGACGGCAGATTGGTACGTCTCTCGCTGCGCGCTCGAGAGTCTGTCTGGCCGCGGGTCGCGCGCAACCTGGACACCTACCGGCGTCAGGGGTATAGGTGCCGCCTCGCGGAGGCGGTACCGGTGACCATGAGTGTGGTGGACCGGGTGGCCCCGCGCGCCGAACCCCTTCGACGTCCGCGACTGCGGGCGCCAAGGTCTGGGCTCGGAATCGCCGGATAACGCGAGATCGGACATGACAGACGAACGTGAGGGACGGAGGACGTCCGAGCCCTACCGCCGCGATTGGCGCTTCTCGACGCTGGCGGTGCTCCTGTCCGCGTCCGCGGCCTGGAACTTCACCATGGCCATCCAGAACGCGTTTCTCCCGAGGACCCAGGGCGCGATGCTCTTCGGCATCTGCTTTCACTCGATCCTGGTGAACGCGATCGTCGGCCCACTGCTCGGTTCGCTACAGGGCGCTTATGCCTACGGCATCTGGAAGCGCAAGCGCTGGCTCCCCAAGCTCGCCATGGGCTACGCGCTCTACATGCCCATCAACTTCCTGATGTTCTGGTTCCTTCACCCCGAGATCGCCATGGATCGATTCTTTCTTTGGCCGGCCTGGCACGCGGTGCAGTTGACCGGATTCGTGGGAGGCGGACTCTACGTGGCGTATCACCGCAACCTGTTTCAGTGATCGTCGGTGGGCGTGCGCAACACCGCGCACGCCACGGGTGACGCCGCACTGGAACCACAGCGCTCCAGGCTCTCGCCGGCAGCAGACCTCAGCGTTGCGCGCAGGCAGCGGTGGGCTTCGTGCCCGCCTGGAACGTCAGCGTGAAGCCGTTGCTGCGCTCGTGCTCGAACGCCCTGTCGTCACCACCACTTGCCGGGCGTCCGCATGTGGAACGTCAGGGTGAAGCCGTCGCTGCCCCTGTACTCGAACGTCCTGTCGCCACCGCGCCAGGCCTGAAGTTGCGCCGGCATCAACACGAATCCATTGCTCGAATTGGCGCGCCAGTAGCGAAGGTTCTGAAGCACTACGTCTAGCTCCGCGTCTTCGACGTTGGTCGGGCGCTCGAGCGCCAGCTCGGCCGTTCTCCCCCCATCCAGCGACGCGCGCGCGTAGTCCGTGGCGCGCGAGGCGATCCGACGCTGATTCGAAAGGTCGGCCCACTCGATATCGCCTTCCGCCGTCGAGAACGATCCCCACTTCCGGGGCACGAGATGGTCGAAGAGGCCGCGTATCGCCTTGCGCTGCGGCCCGGTGGTCGTTCGATCGAACGTCAACACAGCCCAGCTCGACTCGGCGTCACCGTGTCCCGAGCCGAGGTCGCCCGCGACCCAGAACTCGGTTCCCTCGAGCGAGGTCTCATCGTAGGTTCCGCGGTTCACCCGGTAAGCGCTGTTGAACCGACGTAGACGCGGGTGAACGCCGGCGCCGTTCGCCGTCGCCTGTTCGGCGCTCGCCTCGTCGTCGCAGCACCGGCAGAAGACAGGGCAAGTAGAGGCCTCGATCACCGAGACCTCGAGATCCCACTTCGGCCCACTGGCGTCGACGGGCGGCGACCAATCCCGCATCATCCAGATGACCCTCGCGATCGTCGCGATGGCCGCCACCGCCGCTACGGTTGCCAGAGCGATCAAGAGGAGTCGAATGAGCTGGCGTCCCATGGTTCTTGGCAGCAAGCTCAGGCGGCCGGGCCGACTCCGCGCTGAGGCGATGGAATTGCGGCACGAGCTGCGCTCACGCGCCGAATCCGGCGCGCGGGCATCTCGCGATGACCGCTCGCCAGCGTGCCTGCGGCGACGGGGGCCTCGCTCACGGCGTCGCCGTCGAGCTCTGCTCGCTCGCCTGCGAGTGAAGTCGTTCGCATTCGCGCCAGGCGTGCCACCAGCCACCGAGACCGACGAGCATCAAGAGCGCGCCGAAACCGCCGCACAGAATGATGTGGCTGAATACCTCGCGCGGGCCAGAATACAAAAAAACGCTGCCGATGCAGCACCATCCGAACAAACAAGCGACGATGGGTAACGTCAGAAACCAGAACACGATGAAAGGCGTGCCAGCCTTCCGTAGCGCGATCATGCGGAGTCGACGCCCCACCCACCCATACACGGCGACCGCAATCAGGACGTACCGAAGCTCGAAGCCGCGTCCGCGCACCGCGTAGAGAATCGCAAACAGGCACGGCAACAGCCACGTCATCGTGAAGAGGCGGCGCGCGAAGCTCACGAGCGCATGCGGCGGCGGATTCGAGAGGCCTCCGGATCGGCGGCTGAGCCACAGGCCAATCCACCCCGTGAGGAGGATGGTCCACGAGCACGCGCTGAAGAGGAACAGCATGTTGCGCGCGGAATCCATCTGGACACGCGGTGGCGCCATGCCCAGTGCGTACATGGTCAGCGTGTGCATGTAGAGCAGCATCGTCTTGCCGTAGCTCGAGGGCAGCACGGTTGCCACGATGAGCGCCAGCGCACCCGCACGGATGCAGAGCCGCCAAGGCCGGCCGATCTCGCCTATGCCATCACCGAGCCCAGCCGCCGGGACCCTCTCCGCCAAGCTCCTCACATTCGTCTCGCTCGTGGTCGACATGCAGACGGACTTCGGGGCTCGGTGGGAAGGGGATCGCCGCGAGTGGGATGACAGAGCTGGCGGCTCGCCTGTGAGCCGTAATTAGCTTGCTCGAAAGCCGGCCGTCCAGGTGAATGGGGGCAGGTTTGGAGAGCGCAGCGGCTGCCGATGCCCGGTCGATGCCTCCGGCGCGCGCGCGAAGATCCGGATCAGGCCGGCCGGGAGAGCAGAACGTGCTACGGCGCTCGCCCCGGCGCTTCGAGTACCGCCGCCAGCGAGTCGCTCAGCTTCGAAGCGAGCGCCGCGGCGAAGTGCGGCGTGATGTGGTTCGTGTCTTGGTAGACGAGAAACCGTCCGATCACCAGCGGGCAGGGATCGGCGGGACAAACCCACTCGGTCCAGTCCACGAAGCTGGCGCCCTGCTCGAGGGCCACCTCGCGCTCGGAAGCGAGCCAGGAGTGATCCACCGCCTGGTCGCGAGGAACCGCGCACCGGAGCACGTGGTCGGCGTTGGCACTCAGGCAATCCGGGGGCTCGAGGGGAATCTCGGGTGTATCGGCGATGACCGCCACGCGCTCGGCGATCGGTGCGAGACGCGCCAACGTCCTGCCGGCCCCGTCGCGCATCGCGGCGAGAGCCGGCGCCCCGGACAGTTGCACGCCTGCCACCGTCGGCTCGAATTTGTGCCTTCCCACGACCAAGACGAGAGCCGGGCGTTCCGCTGCGATGCGCGCGAACACGTTCTCTCGCCAGATGCCGCACTCCTCGAGCGGCCGCCCGTGGTGGGCGACGGCAACGTCCTGGTACGGGCAGCCGAGCTTGGTGAAGCTGAGCAATCGCCAGCGGCGCGCGGTTGCGATCCGCTCCAGCGCGGGGTGCCACTGGAGCGCATGCGAGTCGCCGAACAAGACCACCGTGGTGCTCGAGTCGCGGTCGCCGAACGTGCAATCCGGGATGGCTGTCTGGTGGTCGTCGAGACCACAGCCGTACTTCCAGATCGGTGGGTGCAGGAGCGGCGGTGCGAGATCGACGGGCAACGGCCCGTCCATCGTCGGAGTGCCCGCCGGAACCGGCAATACGCCTGCCAGCGGGTCGCCTTCGAGGGGGATCGCTACGTCTGCGCCGGGAGTCTCGAACCGCCGGATCGCCAGGTGCCCCGTGGTGACGGCGATCGCCACCACGCCGGCGGACACGGCGAGCGCCAGACGCAAGTTGCGTCCGGGTTGCGTCCCTATCAGATGTCCGTGACGAAGCGGGTTCTCGACCCACCGATACGTCAGAGCCCCCAACAACGAGGCGGCACCCACCTCGACGAGTGCCTGACGTGCCGGCGACAGAATCCCCCCCAACGCGACGGGTCCCAGGACCATCAGCGGCCAGTGCCAGAGATAGAGCGAGTACGAGATCCTGCCGATGTACCGAAGCCCGCGGAACCCCAGCGCGCGGACCGGTGCGGCGTTCGGTCGGGCGGTGCCGGCCGCGATGATGAACGCAGTTCCCAGTACCGGTGCGAGGGCGTGAAAGCCCGGATAGGGCGTGCCTCCGTTGAACAGAACCGAGGGGACCGCGATCATCAGCAAGCCCAGCGACGCGGCGAGAGTCGCGACCGGTCCGGGCACGCGGCGCAGCGGCTTGTCGGCGAGCGCGAGCAAACCGCCGATCCCCAACTCCCACGCTCGGCTGGGGAGAAGGAAGAACGTGATCCACGGCACCAGCGCCGTGCCGACGATCGACAAAGCCAACGACGCCACGACCACGGCGCCCACGCGCGTTGCCATGCGCGCTGGCGTTCGAGCCCCCCGCCGATATACCCACAAGAGGAACGGCGGCCAGAGCAGATAGAACTGCTCTTCCACGCCCAGCGTCCAAAAATGGAGCACCGGCGACGTGAGCTTGGGGTGGAAATACGACGTGCCCTGGGCCGCGAACAGCATGTTCGGCACGTAGAGCGCCGCTGCCGCGATGTCGCGCGCCGCGAGCGAAAAACGAAGAGGCGAAAGCACCACGGCCGACGCCGTGAGCGTGATGGCGAGGATCAGGAACGACGCCGGGAGGATGCGTCGCGCCCGCCGCGCATACCAGGCACGCAGGCCGAGCGTGTCACTCTGGCCGAGCTCGCGCAGCAGCAGCCCCGTGATGAGGAAACCGGAGAGAACGAAGAAGACCTCGACGCCGATGAACCCGCCCGGCAACCCCGTGAACCCGGCGTGGTAGAGCAGGATGAGAATCACCGCGACGCCGCGCAGGCCCTCGAGCTCCGGACGGAACGTGCTCCGCTCCCTCTGTCCCGAATCGACCATGCCGGGTGCCTCTCCGCTCCCCATCGTGCTCGGAACCTCGCGCGCGGATGGGAGCCGAGCGCGCGCCGGTGCTGCGGATCGCGGCGGCACGAGAGTACCGGCGCGAGATTCCGCCGGCCAGGCACCTGGAGGGACATTCACGACTTGGATCGACCCGGCGCCCAACACGTACGGGTGGGCGAGAGCGTGCCCGCCCTCAGGGGTAGGGTGGTTGCGGGCAGCCTCACGCGTTGCCGCCCCCATCGACGACCCGCCACGAGTCCAGCAGGGGCGTTCAGCGACGCTCCTTCCCCAACACCGTCCCGCAATCGCGGCGGAGCGTCCGCGTGATCGATGCAGGGCGCAGTTGCTCCAGCGCCGCCTCGTGGCCGCGCGCACGATCCACGGGCGCGATCAGAACGCTTCGCAGGAAGCAGGCGAGCTCAGGTAAGTGCTGAGCGTGCAGTGCTTGCCGCGTGGCGCCCAGCTCCCGATGTACCCGGAGTTCGGCGGGCATGAGCTGGGCGACGAGATGCACGCCGGAATCGAGATCGCCGAGCCTGGGAATGCCGGGCTCGTGATCACGTTGCGATAGAGGAAGACGCGATTCGTCGACGTCGGCAGCGCGCCCCAGGTGATGTAGTGGTGGCGGCGCGATGCCGCGCAGTCGGCGAGCGAGATCGTCCCCTTTCCTGGGCAAGCGACGTCGACCGCGGGACCGATCACGATCCGCTCGTAGCCGTCGGCAGGTGTCGCGACGTCCGCGTCGCGCGTGCAGCCGAGATCGGGCGACGTGATGGTCGTGGTGGTCGCGTAGCCCAAGCATCCCGACCAGTAGCGCACGTCGTCGCCATTCGAGAGTGGTGTGATCGGGTACCCGCTCGCCGAATCCGGCGCACGGAACTTGAACACCACCACGTCCGTGCTCGCATTGAGGAGCGCGAGTGTGGCGCCCAGGTACTCGGTGGCGAAGTTGTGGAGCTGACCCGGCCCGGGATCGATGTGGTAGGTCTCGATCGCGCAGCCGTTGCTTCCGCACGGCGTCGCGCCGAGCGTCACGTCTTCTTCGGTGAACGCGTTCTGGAGGTCGGGCGCCGTCGGTCCCGAAACCACGGCACCCGACGTGTTCTCCCACGACACGGCGGGGGCTTTCGCGCTGCCGCCGTCGGCCAAACGCCACGCGACTCGGACCACGGACACCGTCGCCGGCGGTGCGGCGAGCGGGATCACGTTGATGATTTCGCCGGGGTGCAAGCTCTTCCAGGCGTCGGCCGAAGCGGCGTCGACGAACGCCACCTCGTAGGGACTGCCGATACACGCCTGCGGGTTGGCCGACGTCGCCGGGTTGCAGCCCGAGGCTGCGACGAGGTCCGGCCCGCAGTTGTCGTCGAGCGAGACCTTGCAGCCGCGGCGATTCTCGTTCTGCGCGTCGTGGTCGTTGATCACGACGTTCCCGACTCGCGTGTAGAGACCGGTGGTATCTGTCTTGAAGAGCTCGACGTTCAAGGTCTCGAAACGGGCGGCGGCGAACTTGCCGTGCAGCCGCAGCACCCGCGTCTTATCGCTGAATCTGTAGGCGATCACGGCGTAGCGGTTGGCTGCGTCGGGAAAGCTCGGCACCAGCGGCTCGTCGCCATCGACCTCCACGTCCGAGGGCGACTGGAAGGGATCGCAATACCAGTTGTTGGCCTTCACCCCGCCGGAGATCGGCACGCACGCTGCCGCTCGCGCGGACTGTCGAAGCCCAGCCACCCCAGCGATCACGAGGAGCGCAGCACCCGGCAGAAACCTCCGCGCACGCACGGTCGACACCCTCCCGTTTTCAGGGGCTCCCGACGATCAGCTCCCAACCGCCCTGCGGCTTGCCGCTCTTGGTCGCGAGGTTCATCGGGTTCGCCATGCCGAAGTAGAGCAGGTTGCCGACGACGGCCGAGGTGCGGATCCCGTAGTTCAACGTGTTACCCAGGCCATCCACGTTCAGCATGGTTCCGGCGGAGGTCGGCGAGGTCATCTTGAAGAGATCGCCACCGTACGAGTTACCGCCCGGAAGCGCCGTGGGATAGGTCCCGAAGAGATCGAGTGTGTCGGCGTAGAGGTAGCTCCAGTCCATCGTGCCGATGTAGAGCGCGTTCGAGAGCACCGTCATGTTCCACGTGTAGTTGTTCCAGGTGTTGCCGAATCCCGACGAGCCGAAGAGTGGCGAACCGAGCTTGGTCGGCTTCGCCACCCAGCTCCCGCCATTCTTGGGATGGAGTGGATCGGTGGGGACGTACACCTGCACCGATGCCTCCGCGTAGAGCGGCTTCACGACCGGGTTCGAGACCGCGTTGTCGATGCGGAAGATCGTGACGGGACGTCGCGTCTTGGCTTCGATCTGGAGGACCGACGCAGGGTTGTCGGGGAGCCCGTAGACGTTGATCGCCGCATGCGCCGCCGAGAACGGGAAGTACATGGTGCCGAAGACCAACGAGTTGCCGAACGAAGCGATGGCGCCGATGCCGTAGGTGATCGCGTTCAAGGCGTCGGGCTCGTAGTCGCCGATCTCGAAGATCTGGGTCCACGAATTCGCGTGACTCGACGTGAGACCGCCGGCCGGGATGCTCGGGCTGCGCCACACGCCTCCTTGCGCTCCACCAGCGGAACCGTTGGGTGCGGTGGTGACGAAGATTCGCCCCTGATGCAGGACCAGCTCTTCCACCTCGCTATCGATGTTCCCCACCACCTGGAACTCGAACGGATGGTCGTGATCGCCGATCCACCGCAGCACCGCTCCGCCGTCCGGCACCCCCTGCACGCCGATGTAGAGAACACCGTTCAGCACCAACGACTTCCGCACGTTCCCCCAGCCGGGAATCTTCGCCGAGCCGAGCCACGATCGAGTCGCCGCGTCGAACGCGTGAAGCACGATCGACTGAGCGGGCGTGTTCAGGTCCGGGCCGCCGAAGAACACGATGCTCTCGTCGGGCGACACGCCACCCCAGCGCATGCCGAGCGTCTGCTGGACGAGTGCATCGCGCGGGGTCAGCCGGGTCCTGGCGCCGGTCGCGGTGTCGTGCACGTACACGTTCGGCGCGCGCCAGTCGCCCAGCGAGTCCGGAACCAGATTCTGTTTGGCGAGCTGTGAGCTGCCGAACTCGCAGACCTCCGTGTCGCTCAGGAACGGCGTCGTGATCTCGAGGTACCACCCCATCTCGAAGCACTGCACGTTGGGGCCGGTGCCGAGCCAGACGTAGCGGTTCGCCGTCTTGGTCATGCCCCAGACGTAGCCGGCATTGACCTTGAGCGCGCCACTCGGGGCGCCGCTCACGGGGTCGACGCACTTCGGTTTACCTTGCGCGTCGTACTTGAGCCGCGGGTATGGCTTCCCAACGCCGTCGAAGCACTCGTTGGGAGTGGCCTTGTCGATGCGCAGCGTCGAGAAGCTCGCGCCCACGCGCGCGTCCGCGAACGATTGGGCGCGAGCCGCTGTCGCAGTCGCGAGCAACACCATCCCCAGCAGAAGGGCTCGCCGCTCAGTCGCGCGAGCCGAGGCTCGCTTCGAATCGGAGTCGTGGATCGTCATGGTGGAATCCCTTCCAGCGTACCGGTCGCGGCCCGATGGGTGCACGCCCGCAGAGCCGAGCGCGTTCACGGCACGGTCGAGCTCCACTCGTCCGTGTTGCCGGTCTCGAAGTCGTCCTCGAACAATGGGTGCGGCGCGAGGTTCCGAAACAGCAGCACGTCACCGGCGGCGTTCCCCACGAAGGCGTCGAGGTCTCCATCGCCGTCGATGTCCGCGAGGTCGCCGACGCCGAAGCTACCCGCGTCGCCGAGTCCGAAGGGGTTGGTGGTTGGGCTTGCGAAGGCCGCGCTCGCCGCCGAGCCGGTGTTCTCGAAGAAGAGGAGGTCGCCGGCGCCGTTCCAGATGGCTGCGTCGAGGTCGCCGTCGCCGTCCAGGTCGACGAGGGTGGGTGTCGCGTAGCTGCCCACGTTCGCGGAACCGAAGGCGTTCGTCACTCCTGTGGCGAACGCAGGGGATGTTGCGCTGCCCGTGTTCGTGAACAGCACGGTGTCACCGGCTGCGTTGCCGATGAGCGCTTCCAGATCGCCGTCGCCGTCGAGATCCCCGAAGGTCGGCGACGAGTACGTGCCCACGTTGGCGAGGCCGAACGGGTTCAATCCCGCGTCCAGGAACGCGGGGCTCGTGGCGCTACCGGTGTTCGTGAACAGGTACGAGTCGCCGTAGGTGCTGCCGACGAACGCGTCGAGGTCGCCGTCGCCGTCGATGTCCACGAAGTGAGGGTTCGCGCCGTAGCCCACGAGGTGCAACCCGAATGGCTGGAGCGAGGGGGAATCGAACGCCGGCGCGCTCGCGCTGCCGGTGTTGCGGAAGAAAGCCATCTCGCCGTCGGAGTTCCCGACGAGCGCATCGAGATCTCCGTCGCCGTCCACGTCCGCCAGCGCCGGCGCCGCGAAGGCGCCGACGTTCGCCATGCCGAAAGGGTTGGTGGTGGGCAGAAGGAAGATCGGCGCCGGTGGCGTGCTGGTCACCATCGCACTGGTCACTGCGCCGCCGCGTCCGAGCGGCGCGCCGAGGAGCAGCCAGGCGGCAACCCCCCACTCCGTGACGGTCACGCGCAGCGTGCGGTGAGCACGACGAGATGCCCTTCGGGATCGGAACGCCGTCACGGTGAACCTCCGCCATCACGAGCGTAGAGCGGATTCGGTCGCTGCTTCGAAGCACGGCGCTGCGCCGTGGACTTCGCGTGAGACGGCCCGCACCTGGGAGGCACGGTGTTCGGCAACGCGTGCACGTCCGAAGCTCTCACGGCACGGCGGCGCTCCAATCGCCGGTGGTGCCGGACTCGAATCCATCCTCGAACACGAGCTGGCGCGTCTGGTTTCGGATCCACAGCGTGTCGCCGGATGCCGCACCGATCAGGGCGTCGACGTCACCGTCACCGTCGAGGTCGGCGAACGCCGGCTGGATCGAGCTCGCTGCGCTGCTCGCGACTCCGAGCGGATCACCGCCCGACTCGACGAACGCGGGGCTCGTTCGCGAGCCGGTGTTGTGAAATTCCACGACCGCGCCCGCTGCGTTGCCCACGTAGGCATCCGGGGCACCATCGCCGTCGAGATCCGCGAAAGCCGGCGCCGCATCGCTTCCCACGTCGGCCAGGCCGAACGGATTCGTCGACGCCGATGCGAAGGCCGGCGACGTGGCACTTCCTGTATTGCGGAAGAAGACGAGGTCGCCGCTCGACACACCGACGAGCGCGTCCAAGTCGCCGTCGCCGTCCACGTCCACGAGTGCCGGACTGGCGCTGGGCCCCGGGGGCGTGAGGCCGAACGGGTTCACCATCACGGACGCAAAGTCGGGTGAGGTCGCCGAGCCGTCGTTCGCGAAGAGGTCCAGGTCGCCGGCGGCGCTGCCCACGAGCGCGTCGAGGTCGCCGTCACCGTCGAGATCCCCGAACGCGGGCGTGGAATCGGCGCCGACGGAGCCGAGCCCGAAGCTCCCGGCCGACGCATTGCCGAACGCAGCGTTCGTGGCCGAGCCCGAGTTGGGGAAGAAGTAGGTGGCGCCGGACGAGGCACCTACGAATCCGTCCAGATCTCCGTCGCCGTCGAGGTCGGCAAAGCGTGGCGCCGACGACACGCCGACGTCGGCGAGCCCGAACGGATTCGCGGATGGCGCATCGAAGCGCGGCGAGGGTTTGGACCCTTGGACGTTCGCCAGCAGGTACGTCTCTCCGACGTAGTTGCCGACGACCAAGTCGAGATCTCCGTCGCCGTCGAGGTCCCCCCACGCCGACGCCACTGCCGGCCCCACGTAGGCAATGCCGAACGCGGCAGTCACCGGTGCCGCGAATGCAGGTGAAGTGGCGCCACCGGTGTTCGCGAACAACGCGAGATCGCCGTCGTCGTCGCCGACGCACGCGTCGAGGTCGCCGTCGCCATCCACGTCGGCGAGGCTCGCCGTCGCGTACGTTCCCACGTCCGAGAGACCGAACGGATTCGCCGACGCCGTGGCGAACGTGGGCGAGATGGCGCTGCCGGTGTTGCGGAAGAATTGGACGTTGCCCTGGGCGTCGCCGACGAGCGCATCGAGATCGCCGTCCCCGTCCACGTCCGCGAGGGCCGGGCTCGCGTAGCCCGCCACGCTCGTGAGCCCGAACGGATTCAGCGACGCGCTCGCGAACGCCGGGCTGGTTCGAGTGCCGGTGTTCCGGAGCAACACGATCTCGCCGAGCTGATCGCCGGCGAGCACATCGAGATCCCCATCGCCGTCGATGTCCACGAAGCGCGGTGCGGCGGAGTAACCGGCCACTGCCACGAGCCCGAACGGGTTCAGCGACGCCGTCGCGAATGCCGGCGCGCTCGCCGCGCCGGTGTTGCGGAAGAACGAGAGGTCACCATCCAGTTCGCCGACGAACGCGTCGAGGTCGCCGTCGCCGTCGATGTCCGCGAGCCCAGGAACCGCTTGTTGGACCACGCTCGCGAGCCCGAACGGGTTCGCGACGGGGGCGGCGAAGACCGGCGGTGGCCAGGACGTGGCACGTGCTTTCGAGCTGGCGAGTGGCGCCGCCACGATCAGCCAGCCTGCCAGGAGCCACGCGGACGAAGTGCGGTTGGATAGGGAGCGCGTCGCGGCGCCGTGGGTGACGCCGCGCGATCTCTTGCCGTCCCACACCGGGCGCACTGGACCTCCGCGAAACGAAGGGGCTGAGCCGCCCGCCGGCGCGGCGCGCGTCAAGGCCCGCCCACGACCACGGACCAATGCGAGAGATCGGCCGATTCGAAACCGTCCGCGAAGATCAGGTTGGGAATGACGTCGAAGGTTGCCGTCACCGACCTCGCGGCGCTCATCGTGACCTGGCAAGGGCCGCTGCCGCTGCACGCACCGCTCCAGCTCGTGAAGCTCGAGTCCGCCGCCGGCACCGGAGTCAACGTCACCACTTGTCCCTGGGGAAAATTGGCCGAGCAGGTCGCGCCGCAATTCACACCGGCTGGGCTGCTGATCACCGTCCCCGAACCGCTCCCCGCCGTCGACACCGCGAGCTCGAACGTCGGCAGCAGCGTGAAGGTCGCGGTGACCGACCTCGCGGCGCTCATCGTGACCTGGCAAGCGCCGCTGCCGCCACACGCCCCACCCCAGCTCGCGAACTTGGAGTCGGCACTCGGCGTGGGTGTGAGGGTCACGACTTGATTCTGGGGGAAGTCTGCCGAGCACGTCGCTCCACAGAGGACACCATCCGGACTGCTCGTCACCGAGCCGGTGCCGTTCCCCGACTTCATCACCGTCAAGGTGTACGTCGGCAGCAACACGAACTTCGCGGTGACGGACTTGGCGGCGCTCATCGTCACCTGGCAGGCGCCGCTTCCGGTGCAGGCGCCACTCCAGCTCGTGAACTTCGAGTCGGGGCTGGGCGTGGGCGTGAGCGTCACCACCTGACCTTGCGGAAAGCTTTCCGAGCAGTCGTCTTCGCAGTCGATCCCGGCAGGATCGCTCGTCACGCGGCCTGTGCCGCCACCGGACTCCGTCACGGTCAGTTTGTACTTGGGGAGCAGCGTGAAGGATGCGGTGACCGACTTGGCGGCGCTCATCGTCACCTGGCAGACCCCGCTCCCGGTACAAGCGCCGCTCCAGCTCGCGAACTTGGAGTCGGCGCTGGGCGTGGGTGTGAGCGTCACCACCCGGCCCTGCGGGAAGCTCGCCGAGCACGTGGCTCCACAGTCGATTCCCGAGGGATCGCTGGTCACGGTGCCGGTGCCAGAGCCGGACTCCGTGACGGTGAGCTTGTAGGTGGGCAGCAGCGTGAACGTCGCCGTGACCGATTTGGCGGCGCTCATCGTCACCTGGCAGGCGCCGCTTCCGGTGCAGGCGCCACTCCAGCTCGTGAACTTCGAGTCGGGGCTGGGCGTGGGCGTGAGCGTCACCACCTGGCCCTGCGGGAAGCTCGCCGAGCACGCGGCTCCACAGTCGATTCCCGCCGGACTGCTGGTCACGGTACCGGTGCCGGATCCGGACTCCGTGACGGTGAGCTTGTAGGTGGGTAGCAGCGTGAACGTCGCCGTGACCGACTTGGCGGCGCTCATCGTCACCTGGCAGGCGCCGCTGCCGCTGCAGGCCCCACTCCAGCTCGTGAACTTGGAGTCGGAGTTGGGGGTGGGCGTCAGGGCCACCACTCCGCTCTGTGGGAAGCTCGCCGAACAGGTCGACCCACAATCGATGCCCGCGGGATTGCTCGTCACCGTTCCCGAGCCGGTGCCACTTCGTTGCAGCGTGAGCGTCTGTGAGCGCGGGGCGACGCAGCGGAAGCCCAGACCGGGATTGAATCCGGAAGGCTCGAGGTAGTTGCGGCTGTAAGTGCGCAAAGAGTGCGTGTATGCGGCGGTGGCGTAGTCTCCGCCGCGGCGGACCTTGAAGCTGCCGATGCCTGGGCCAGGCGGGTTCGACGACGGGCTCGACTGGTAGTACGTCGCGTCATACCAATCGTTCACCCACTGGTAGACGTTCCCGGACATGTCGAGCGCGCCGTACGGCGACACTCCCGAGGGCTTCGATCCCACGGTGGCGGTCGCACTCGTTCCGCAACCGGTGACACCGCTCGGGTAGGTGTCCCACATGACGGCGTAGCTGCAGGTCACTTCCTGGGCGCCCCACGGATAGAGGCGGGCGTTCGTGCCGCGGGCGGCCTTCTCCCATTGCGCCTCGGTCGGCAACTGCATGTCGACCCACTGGCAGTAATCGTCTGCTTGATGCCAATCGACGCAATTGATCGGGTAGTTGCCCCGATTTGCCGCACCCCAGTTGCAGTTGGGAACGACCGCGTGCGTGCCCTTGGGGTCGTCGCACGCGCCGGCGCTCACACATGCGTCGTATTCGTCGACCGTGACGTCGTTGCGATCGATCCAGAACGCGTCGAGGTTCACCGTGCGCTGGGGCTCTTCGTCCGGCTGGTCCGAGGCCTGGCCCATCGAGAACGTGCCTGCGGCGACGAACACCATGTCGGCGATCGGGAGCGCTTCCACGCCAGCGCAGTCGGCGCACGCGCCATCGGTGGCGGATCCGGCATCCAGAGGCGCGGACTCCGTGCGCTCGGCGTCGAGAGCGATCTCGCCAGTGCCGCCTGCCGAAGCCACGCGAAACCACACGTGCTGCCCCGCCGCCACCCGGAGCGGGAGGGTATCCGAGCTCGACGTGCCTGCGCTCGCGCTCGCGCACGCGAGCTCGCTCGTCGTCGTCTCCGGGCAGCCGGGATGAGCCGAGAGCGTGACGGGAACCGCCGAGGCCGCCACCGACAGCGTCACCGTGCCCGCGTCGGGTGCCGTGTACTCGAACCAGACGTCGGCCGAGCCGGCTGGTCCGCACGAGGACTGTCCGTCTGGCGCTGCATCGACCAGTGTGCCGACGGCCCGCGCGCCTTCGCCCAGCGGAATCGCCGCCGCGCACTCGTCGTTATCCGGAGCCGCGGCGGATGCGGTCGTAGCCGCAGGCCGGGCAACGACGCACGCGAGCGCCACGATCGCCCAGCACCGAAGACCGCGCGGCGTGCGCCGAGGCTGCACGGATCGCGCTCCGTGGATCGAGACCGTCGACCGCATTGGTGAGCCTCCGAAAAGCCCCGGCCCTCCATCCGAGCGCGGCTTGCGTTCTACCACTCGGCGACGATCCAGGAAACTCGGGATCGGGCGGCGATCATTTGCCGGACGCGTCTCCAAGCCCTCACGACTCGAACGACGCATTCCGGTCGAAGTGAACCATGACAAGCGCCCAAGGCGCCGATTGCGCTGCGACCTCGCTTCGGTAGTAGGATCTCCGAACGGGCATTGCGCCCACATGCCGGGGGGGAGGTGAGACGCCGGTGGCCTTCGGGTCGCCGGCGTTTCCCTTTTCGTATCCCGTGGAAATCCATGCCGAGCGTCTAGACTGGGGCGCGTGCAATCGACGGAATCGCGATGATCTCGACTCTCGAATCCCGTTTTCACGAGGTGGTGCCGCGCGTGCAGTTCTGCTCGCTGCGCTTCGTGCACGAGCGCCACGAGCGCATCGAGGTGCGCCGCGGAGTGCTCGAGCCAGTGGAGCGCAGCGACGACGTGGGCGTGATGTTCACCGTCATCGATCGGGGGGGAGTCGGCTACGCCGCGACCTCGGATCTGACGCGAAGCGGGCTCGCGGAAGCCGTGCAACGCGCCGCCGACTGGGCTCACGCGACCCGCGAGCGGGCGATCTCGGCCTTCGCCAAGCCGCCGACCGCCGCGCACGTGGGTGGCTACGCGAGCGCGGTGGTGCACCCGTGGACCTCGGTTCCTCTGGGCGACAAGGTGGCGTTGCTCGTGAACGAGTGCGCGCGCCTCCAGGTGGCCGACGCCATCGTCGACTGTGCTGCGGGGCTCTGGCACGTTGCCAGCGAGACGCTGCACCTCACCACCAATGGCGGCCACGTCCACCAGACCTTCGAGTACCTGGTTCCCGAGTTGCGCGCGTCGGCGAATCGCGATGCCGAGACGCAAGCGCGCAGCTTCGCCGCCGGTCAGCGTTGCCGACAGGGTGGTCTCGAGATCCTGGACGAAGTGGGCTTCTTCGACGCGGCACCGCGCGTGGCCCACGAGGCGCTCGAGCTTCTCGACGCGCCCGATTGCCCGTCCGGCACCATGGACGTGGTGATCGCGCCCGATCAGCTCATCCTGCAGATCCACGAGTCCATCGGCCACCCGCTCGAGCTCGATCGCATCCTCGGCGACGAGCGCAACTATGCCGGCCGGAGCTTCGTCACGCTCGACATGTTCGGCAGCTACCGCTACGGCTCGGAGCTGCTCGACGTGACCTTCGACCCCACGCGTGCCGGTGAGCTGGCGAGCTACGGCTTCGACGACGTCGGTCAGCCCGCTACCCGGGAGTACTTGATCCGCGGAGGCGTGCTGCTGCGGCCGCTCGGCGGGCTGACGTCGCAGGTGCGCACCGGGCTCGCCGGTGTGTCCAACGCACGCGCCACGAGCTGGAACCGGCCCCCCATCGATCGCATGGCGAACATCAACCTGGAACCGGGCACCTCCACGTTCGCCGAGCTCGTGGGCGCGGTCGAGAACGGCGTTTACCTCGAGACCAACTGCTCGTGGTCGATCGACGACTCGCGCAACAAGTTCCAGTTCGGCTGCGAGCGCGCCCGTGCCATCCGCGACGGCGAGCTCCGCGAGGTCCTCAAGAACCCGAACTACCGCGGCGTCTCCGCCACGTTCTGGCGCAACCTCGCCGCCGTGGGCGACGCGAGCAGCGTGGAGGTGCTGGGCACGCCCCATTGCGGGAAGGGCGAGCCCAATCAGACCATCCGCGTCGGACACGCCGCGCCGCCGTGCCGCTTCACCAACGTCGACGTCTTCGGCGGTGGCTGATGCAGAGCTACTTCCACGACGTCGTCGACGAGCTCACCCGCCTGCTGCTGGGTGAGGAGCGCTTCCTCGCGAGCTTCTCGGGCGAGGAGTCGGATTTCGTCCGCTTCAACCGCGGCGAGATCCGCCAGGCCGGCAGCGTCGCGCAGCGCTATCTGGAGATCGATCTCATCGAGGGGCGCCGCCACGCTTCCTGCGAGTTGTCGCTCGCCGGCGACCGCGAAACCGATCGGGCGCGTCTCGCGACCGCGGTGGAGGCGCTGCGCGCGACTCGCCCCTTTCTTCCCGAAGATCCGCACTTGCTCTACGCCGAGCACGCTCCCACGAGCGAACAGGTCCACCGCGGCCACCTTCCCGAGGCACCCGCGGCGGCCGCGGCCGTCCAGGCGATCGGCGCCCACCACGACTTGGTCGGCCTCTATGCCGCCGGCCCGATTCATTCCGGCTTCGCGAGCTCGTTCGGCCAGCGCAACTGGCACTCGACCGAGAGCTTTCACCTCGATTTCAGCCTCTATCACGAAGCTGATCGCGCGGTGAAGACCAGCTACGCGGGGTTCGCCTGGGAGCCTGCCGAGCTGGAACGCAAGGCGCGCCTCGCCACCGAACAGCTCGCCACGCTCACCCGGCAGCCGCGCACCGTGCGACCCGGACGCTACCGCGTGTTCCTGGCGCCGGCGGCGCTCGGCGAGATCGTGGAGGTGCTGAGCTGGAACGGTTTCAGCCTGCGCGCCGCGCGCACCAAGACCACGCCGTTGCTCAAGCTGGTCGAGCACGAGGTCACGCTCAGCCCGCTCGTCGACATCACCGAAAACACCCACGAGGGCGTAGCGCCCAACTTTCAGGAGTCGGGCTTCATCCGCCCGGACCGCGTGCCGCTCGTCCATCACGGACGGCTGGTATCGAGCCTGGTTTCGCCGCGGTCCGCCGCGGAATACGGCGTTCCCACCAACGGTGCCAGCGCGTCGGAGATGCCCTGCTCGATCGATCTCGCCGCCGGGCACCTACCCAGCGACGACGTGCTCGCGCGTCTCGGCACCGGCCTCTACGTGAGCAATCTCTGGTACTGCAACTTCTCCGATCGCAGCGCCTGCCGGACCACGGGCATGACGCGCTTCGCGACCTTCTGGGTGCAAAACGGTGAGCTGATCGAGCCCGTGAACGTGATGCGGTTCGACGAGACGATCTACCGCATGCTGGGCGAGAACCTGGTCGACCTCACCGCCGAGCGCGAGCTGATCCTGGCGGCAGACACCTACGAGAGCCGCTCGGTGACGAGCGCGCGACTTCCGGGAGCGCTCATCGACGACTTCACGCTCACGCTCTGATCTGCCGCTCGCCGCAGTCTCTCGGCGCCCTCTCGATCTCTCCGCGAGCCGGTAGGCGAGCCGACGAGCGACGCGAGACGCCTCGGGGGTGGGCCCCGCCGTGGCTTTGCCGCGCTGGGCGTGTGGCTTGAAACGCCCCGTCGGTCCCCGCGACCGACCGCTCAGCGCCCCGGTCTCCCCGCTTGCGTTCGATCTCTCCGCGAGCCGGTAGGCGAGCCGACGAGCGACGCGAGACGCCTCGGGGGTGGGCCCCGCCGTGGCTTTGCCGCGCTGGGCGTGTGGCTTGAAACGCCCCGTCGGTCCCCGCGACCGACCGCTCAGCGCCCCGGTCTCCCCGCTTGCGTTCGATCTCTCCGCGAGCCGGTAGGCGAGCCGACGAGCGACGCGAGACGCCTCGGG
>CAYVDO010000059.1:9396-27615 GCA_964450125.1 uncultured bacterium | reverse complement strand
GGATGTCGAGCGTGGCGACTGGGCGGCCGATCGGCTATCGCGGAGCGTGATCGGAGCTGTTCCAGTCCCGCGCCGATCGCGGCAGAGCCGCGGGGGGGGCGCACCCCCGAGTCGCGTCGCTACGCTTGCGGCTCGCCGCTGGCTCGCGGAGAGATGGATGTCGAGCGTGGCGACCCGTGCGCAGATCGCTCGGCGCGCAGGTCGGGTGAACCTTTCGACGAGTTCGCGCGCTTCCCCTGCACGAGGGACGTGATGCGCGCGAGCACTTGCGCGCGCCCTCCCTCGGGAGGGTGCGTCATGGCATGGCGTCGCTGGTTCGGATCGCTTGCGGTCGTCGTCGCGCTCGCGTCGCTGCCGGGGGTCGGGCGCGCCGACGGCTTCATCGTGGTGCCGACGCCCACCGTCGTTCCTCCTGGCCATCCTCCTTTCGCTCCGCTCGAGGTCCAGTCGCACCGCGTCCGGGTCGCGATCCGAGAGCAGGTTGCGATCACCGAGGTGGATCAGGTCTTCCGCAATCCCGGCGAGCGCCGTGTGGAAGGCGATTACTGGTTTCCGATCCCCGTGAACGCCGCCATCAGCCGCTTCTCGATCGAGATCGATGGCAAGGAGCAAGAGGCCGAGCTGGTGGACGCGGCCCGCGCGCGCTCGATCTACGAGGACATCGTGCGGCGCATGCGCGACCCGGCGCTGCTCGAGTACGGCGATCGCGGTGCGTTCCGAGTGCGCGTGTTTCCGATCGAGCCCCACGCCACGCGCCGCATCAAGCTCGCCTACACCCAGGTGCTGGCGCGGGACGGTGCCACCGTCGAGTACACGTATCCGCTCGACACCGAGAAACTGAGCGCCGCACCCATCGACGTGGTCTCGGTCGAGGTTCACCTCGCGAGCGACACACCCATCGAGAGCGTGTGGTCGCCGAGCCACACCGTCGAAGTGAAGCGCAAGGGTCCCGGCGAAGCGCTGGTCGGTTTCGAGCAGAACCACTCGCGCCCGAGTACGTCGTTCCGGCTCTTCTACACCACCACCCGCGACGGGCTCGGTCTCGGCGTGCTCACGTTTCGCGAGCCGGGCGACGACGAAGGCTACTTCCTGTTGCTCGCATCGCCCGGCGTGCTCGGTGCGAATCAGCGTGTTCTCGCCAAGGACGTGGTGTTCGTCGTGGACACTTCGGGCTCGATGGCGGGAGGCAAGATCGAACAGCTCCGTCGAGCGCTCACCCGCGCGATCGACACGCTGAACGGGAGCGATCGTTTCGAGATCGTGCGTTTCAGCACCGAGGCCGAGCCCTTTTTCGGTGCTCTCACGGAAGCGAACGCCGCGAACCGCGACCGCGCGCGGGCCTTCGTCACCGGCTTTCGCCCCGCGGGCGGCACGGCGATCGGGGAAGCGCTGACGCGCGCAATGACCTCTGCGTCGGGGCGCGATCCGGCGCGACCCTTCGTGGTGGTGTTCGTCACCGACGGGTTGCCGACGGTAGGTGAGACCGACGCCGCGAAGCTCGTCGCCGCCGTCACCGGCAACACGGCGGCAGCGGGTGTGCGGGTCTTCTCGTTCGGCGTCGGTGACGACGTCGACACGCGCTTCCTCGACGGGCTGAGCGAGGCGACCCGTGGTCGCTCGCAGTACGTCGGTGCACGCCAAGACATCGAGCGCGAGGTGTCGTCGCTGAGCGAGCGGATTGCGTCACCGGCGCTCACTGGCCTCGCGCTGCGCGTCGACGGCGACGTGCGCGTGAGCAAAGTCTATCCACGCGAGCTGCCCGATCTCTTCCACGGCGATCAGCTCGTGGCGTTGGGGCGGTTCTCGGGATCGGGCACGGCGCGCGTCGTTCTCGAAGGTATGGCAGGCGGCGAGAAGCGCGCCACCAGCGCGAGCGCGGATTTCGGCGCGGCCTCCGGCGCCAAGACCGACTACCGTTTCATCCCGCGGCTCTGGGCCACGCGACGGGTGGGGCAACTTCTCGACGAGATCCGCCGCCACGGTGAGCAGGTCGAGCTTCGCGACGAGATCGTGTCGCTGGCGCGCCGCTACGGGATCGTCACCCCCTACACCTCGTACCTCATCGTCGAGGACGAGCGGCGCAAGGACTTGCCGGCGCCGATCGCCAGCGTCCCTCCCGCGTCACGCGAGGAGCCGAGCCGTGACGCGATGAGGTCGGCGTTTCGTGCCCTCGAAGGCAAGGTCTCGGGAGCCGATGCCGTCGCAGGTGCGCGCGTGACCGAAGGCTTGAAGCATGCCGAGTCCCTCGATCAGCCGGCCGAGATCGTGAACCGTGTGCTGGGCGACGCGAAGGCGGATGGCGCCGCCACGGCTGGCAACGACGTCGAGGCAGCGTTCCAGGCGAGCGCAGCCCGAGAGCCCCGCCACGTGGCGGGGAAGACCTTCTACGCGAACGGTTCCCGCTGGATCGATGCCGACGTCGCGGAACATCCGCGCGACGGGCGCACCCAGGTCGAGTTCGCGTCGGCAGCGTATTTCGAGCTGGTGCATCGCTCACCCACGGTGGCGGCGTGGCTCGCCCTCGGCCGCGAAGTCACGGTGCGCATCGACGACACCATCTTCGAGGTCGTACCGCGCCTCGACTGAGCGGCGCGCGCGGCGCAGGTTCCGCGGAACGGATTGCGGCGGCGGGTGGAGCAGGGGCTTCACCCGCCGCGCTCTCGTCTCCACTTCCCTCGAGCACGAGCGGTAGGCCCGGTTTCCGCCGGAGCGCGGACGCGATGGTGCGAGCCATCGTGAACCAAACACCTCGCGGATGCGCTTCCACCGCACCACCCCATCAGCGGAGGCAACGATGAAACTCTCGACCCACACTCACGCGCGGAACTGGCTCGGCATCGCTCTGGCGACGAGCGCGCTCGGCGCCGGATTGCTCGCCAGCACGGCGCGCACAGCGACACCACCCGAGGCATCGACGACCAGCGCTCCCCCGCCCGTGACACAGGCGAAGCCGCGCATCGACGTCGCGTTCGTCCTCGACACCACCGGCTCGATGGGCGGCCTCATCGAGGGTGCGAAATCGAAGATCTGGTCGATCGCCAACGAGATGATCCGCGCCACGCCCACGCCGGAGATCCGGATCGGGCTCGTCGCCTATCGCGACCGCGGCGATGCCTACGTGACTCAGCTCCACGACCTCAGCGCCGACATCGATGCGGTGTACGGCAGGTTGCGTGGTTTTCAGGCCGATGGCGGCGGCGATGGCCCGGAGTCGGTGAATCAGGCGCTCTCGGACGCGGTCACCAAGCTCTCGTGGAGCCAGGACCGCTCCACGCTCAAGCTCGTGTTTCTGGTGGGCGACGCGCCGCCGCACATGGACTACCCGCAGGACGAGCCGTATGCGCGCATCGTCGAGGCGGCGGTGAAGAAGGACCTGATCATCGACACGATCCAGTGCGGCACGGACGCCGAGACCGCGCGCGTGTGGCAGGAGATCGCTCGTCTCGGCGAAGGCAAGTTCGTGGCGCTCGGCCAGACCGGAGACATGGTTGCGGTTTCGACGCCGGTCGATGGTGAGATCGCCGCACTCGCGCGCGAGCTCGGCAAGACCGCGGTGGGGTACGGCGACGACACCCGCCGCAAGGAAGTCGAGGCGAAGCTCAGCGCGGCCGCGGAGGCGCCTGCGCCCGTCGCCGCCGACAAGGCCACGTTCGCGGCGCGCGGTGGTGCGAGCGGCGGCATCGTGACCGGCGAGGGTGACCTCGTGGCCGACGTCGTGACCGGCAAGGCCAAGATCGAGAACGTCCCCGCGTCGAGCCTGCCGCCTGCGTTGCAGGCGATGGCGCCCGAGGAGCGTGCCGATTACGTCCAGAAGCAAGTGGAGAAGCGCGCCGAACTCACGCGTCAGATGAACGAGCTGGTCGGCAAACGAGACGCTGTCCTCGCCGACGAGCGCGCCCGCCTCGCGGCCAGCGGCGCCAAGGACTCGTTCGACGGCACGGTCGCCGAAAGCATTCGCGAGCAAGCGAAGAAGAAGGGGATCGTGTACGAGGAACCGAAGTGAGCGCCGTGATCGAGTGGTCGCGCTTGTGACGAAGATCACGCAATCGCGGGATACGCGCGCTGCAAAGTGGAAGCACGCGTGTGTCCCGCGACTCGTTCAACGTGTGTGTGATGTCCTGACCCCGCCGTGCGTCCTAGGCTTCGTCACTAGCGGGGCTCTTGCGTACGCGGAGGAAGCTCATGAAGCGATCGCTCTCCATCTCTGGTCTGCTGTGCGCGTTGCTCGCGGCGACGGTGGTTTCGGGCACGGCGGCCGACGCAGCGCCGCGACTCAGGCTGCGTGACGACGCCTTCCGCGCAGCCGGCACCGGTGTCGCGGCGAGCCAGGTGCTGACTCCGTACGCACCGACGGCCACGCCGGTAGTGACGCAAGCGCGCGCCTGGTACGGCCAAGCGGTGCCGGGCGGCGGGACACTCGCGGCTTTTCCTTGGGCCGATCCGCCGACCATCGACAGCAGCGGGCGCATCGCGTTCTTCTCGTGGATCGACGGAGCCGAGCGCAACCAGGCGATCTTCGTGACCGACGGCACCACGCTCACGCCGATCGCGGTGGGTTGTGGCCAGGGTGGAGGCAGCGGCGCGCACGGCTCGTGCGGGGATCCATCACCCATCGGTGGCACGTTCGGGGGCTTTTTCGGGGGCACGGCGTACGCCCCGGCGGTGAACGCGCGTGGTGACGTGCTGTTCATGGCGGACGTCGTGGGCGGGTCGTCGCCGCGCGGGCTGTTCTTGTGGACACGCTCGACCAACGCGCTCTCGAAGGTCGCGATGGTGGGCGACACGCTGCCCAACGGCGACAAGATCGACGCCCTGAGCCACGGGTCGCTCAACAACTCGGGCACGGCGGCGTTTTACGTGCAGACGGTGCCAGGCTCGTACTCGGCTGACGTCTACACGGCGGTTGGCGGCGTGCTGACGCTGCAGGCCGCCGTGGGAGGCGTCGCGCCAGGTGGCGGCGTCTTCACCGCCTTGGCGCGCGAGTGGTTCGGGTTCGTGGACGGCACCGAGATGCCGCTCGCTGCACCGGCCATCAACGATCGCGGCCAGCTCGCGTACTTCGCGACCTCGAGCGGTGCCACCGAGCGCGGGATGATCCTCGCCACGGGTGCCCTCGAGCAGTGGGTGGTGACCAGCGCCGACGCCACACCCATCGGTGGCACGTATCTCGACTTCTTCTACCCGGTGATGAATCTCTCGGGGCAGATCGCGTTCTATGCGGACGTCGCGCTTCCCGATGGCAGCTACACGGGTGGCTGGTTCGCCGGTGCCAAGGGCGCCATCCGCAAGGTGGTGTCGTTCCTCGATCCGCTCGCAGGCGGCCAGATCCTCGGACTCGCGGCCTCGCGTTGTCCGATGACGCCCTTCGACAACGCCGGCAACGTCGCGGTGTGGACGTCACTCGGTGACGAGGGACCGGAGCTCATCCTGGTCAATCACGCGGACGGCACTACCGAGGCGATCGCCAAGCAGGGTGAGGCCGGACCGCAGGGCGGCACCCTCGACATGATGAATGCATGGCCGTCGCGCAATGCGTCGAGCAAGACGAGCTTCGGTGCCTTCACACCCGGCGCCGACAACGGAGTCGTCAGCGCGTTCCTCGTGAACGGGCCGACGGGAGGTTGCTCGCGGGTCGCGGGCTCGGGGGAGGCGGCGCTCGCGCCGGCGGTGTTCGTGGCCCTGCTCTGGGTCCGTCGACGACTCGGCCGCGGGCGGGGTTGATCGGCGCTGTTGCTCGTCACCAGCCGGTGTCGAGCGCGACCTGGGCGCTTCGATGGCGTGACGGCGGCTCCAGCGGCCGTCGCGCCGGCCGCCTGATTGGGCACGGAGGGATGCCGCCGTGTCGGCACGGTGCGTGCGTTGCATCGGCGCGCCGACCCGCATGCCCGCGGGGGGCCGAGACTAGGTGGGGGACGGGATGACACTCTCGGAGCGCGAGCTCGAGCGCTACAAGCGGCAGATGCTCCTCGATGGCTGGGGTGTCTCGACCCAAGCCGCGCTCAAGTCGTCGGCGGTGTTCGTGGCGGGCGCAGGAGGGCTCGGCTCGCCAGTCACGATGTACTTGGCGGTGGCGGGCGTGGGGCGCATTCGTCTGTGCGATTTCGACAGCCCCGAGATGTCGAATCTGAACCGCCAGATCCTTCACGAGCCGACGGACATCGGGAAGAACAAGGCCGTCTCCGGTCAGGAGACGATCGCGCGTCTCAATCCCGACGTGGACGTGAGCGCCATCACCACCCGCATCGAGAGCGACAACGTCGACGAGCTCGTGGGCGATGCCAGAGTGATCGTCGACTGCATGGACAACATCCCCACACGCTTCGTGCTGAACGCATGTGCGATGCGCAAACGCATTCCCTTGGTGCACGGCACGGTGTGGGGATTGGAAGGCCGGCTCGCGGTGTTCCGCCCACCCGAGACCGCATGCCTGCAATGCCTCTTTCCCGAGGCACCACCGCGTGAGGTATTTCCCGTGGTCGGTGCCACGCCGGGCGTGATCGGCTGTCTGCAAGTGGTCGAGACGCTCAAGATCTTGACCGGACAAGGCACGACGCTCGACGGCAAGCTCTTGCTGTGGGACGGAACGACGATGCAGTTCCGCACGTTTCCCATCGCCCGCGACCCCGACTGCGCGCTCTGCGGCAAGCGCTGAGGCTGCCGCGCCGCGGCGACGCCGCGCTCAAGGTGCGGCGGGAACCTGCGCGTCCCACCGGGACGTCGAGCCGTACTCGACGGGCGCGAGCTCGCTGCTGGTGAACGCCGTGAACCCGTCGGTGAAGAGCTCTGCGCCGGGCCCGGCTGGACCGAGGATCGAGCGCAGCAGCGACGCCGAGCTCTGCGTGTTGCCGCCGCACGTGCATGCGCGCGGCGAGAATTCTCCGCAGGGTGCATCGGTCGACGTGAACCGCTTCTCCAGCGAATCGCCGAGATAGGTCATCGCGTCCGCAGCCAGGTACTCGTGGTCGAGACCGAACAGGCTTCCGCTCTGTTGGACCGAGGTCCAGCAGAGCTGTGCCGAGTTCTGCGTCGCTCCCGCGAAGGCGAACGCGACACCGTTCGCCACGACGTTGCAGGTGAAGGGCGCCACGCCCAGGACTCCCGACGGCAGCCCGACGTTGCCGGGTGTCCCTGCGATGGCGATCTCCCAGTGGGCGCTCGCGCCCGGATCGACGTCGGTCACCGTGACGTCGAACGGCGCGTACGCACGTGCGACGCATGCGACCAGCTCGCTCCACGCCGCGTCTCCGTGGGGGAAGGCGGCCAGCTGTACCTGGCCGTTCAGGAGGCTGGAATGGTTGGTCGTCGAGTCGTCCACCCCGGGCGCGTACGTGCAGCCCGAGGGCGCGCAGCGCGCGAGGAAGATCGTTCCTGCGGCCCGCGCCGGCGCGCTCGGCGCGAAGGGGACCAGCAATAGCGCGACCAGGACGATTCGCGTCGATCCGAAACGTGCGGGAATGCTCACGCGGCGATCTCCCTCGGCGGTGGGCGCCGCGTTCGGCGGCGACGGGTGACGTGAGTAGAACCGCCAAGTGGTTGGTCGCGCAATCGGCTTGGCGTCGCGCGCCATCGTCGCGAGCGGCGGGTGCTCGCTCTCCGTGGCTGCGGTTGCACGACGCGGCAGTGTCGTACGAGCATCCGGTCCTCGCTGCGGATCGACGACGAAGAGCGAGAGGAGGTCGTGTTCCGGTGGCTGGATCGCACGGTCGAGTCGATGTGGGCGCGCTGGCGTGCGTGATGCTTCTGGGTGTGGCGCGTTGCACATCGTCAGGCGGCACGCCGAGCGAGCCCTCCTCGTTTCCCTCCGACAGCGCGGGACGAGCGCTCGTGCTGCACGGCGTGAACGTCGCGGGTGGTGCCAAGTACGACGAACGGCGGCTGCCGTGGGTCGAGCGCGACGACGTGTTGCGCATTCGCCGCGACTGGGGATTCAACTTCGTGCGCTACCTGGTGCTCTGGGACGGAGTCGAGCCGGAGCCCGGCGTCTACGACGAGAGCTACCTGGATGCCATCGAGGAGCGCCTCGACTGGTTCGCCGAGGCGGGCATCTCCGTGGTGCTCGACATGCACCAGGACGGCTGGTCGCTGAGCTTCGGCATGCCCCTCGACGGGGCACCCGCGTGGGCGTGCATCACCGACGGCTTGCCCAACATCCACTTCGACACCTGGGAGCTCAACAACGCGTCGCCGGCGGTGGTGCGGGCCGTCGACAACTTCTTCGAGTACGACGGCGATCATCCCGAGCTTCAGGACCACTACGCCGCGATGTGGGCGCATCTCGCCGCGCGCTTTCGCGGCCATCCGGCGGTGCTCGGCTACGAGATCATGAACGAGCCGTTCTCGCCCCATTGGCTCGTCGATCCGTACGCGTGGGATCGCGGCCGGCTGCAGCCCTTCTATCAGCGAGTCATCGACGCCATCCGCGGCGTCGATCCCGACGGCTGGATCTTCTACGAACCGACCGCGTTTCTGGTGAGCGACGGCTGGCCCCAGTACCTGGGACGACTCGACGATCCGCGCGTCGCTGAGCCGCACCTCGCATTTTTCCCCCACGAATACTCGCTGGCAGCGATCTACACTCCCGACGATCGCGCGCGTCTGGATCAGTTCCTGGAACGCTTCGAGGCCAATCGCCGCTCCGACCAAGAGGCCTGGGGTCATCCGATCTTCATCGGTGAGTTCGGTGCCGCCGCCTCCACGGCCACCGGTACCGAGTTCCTCTTCGACCAGCTCGCCATGTTCGATCGCCTCCACGCGGGCTGGACGTTCTGGAGCCACGATCGGCCAGGCCTGCTGGTGGATGGCGAGAATCGCGAGACGCCCCAAGCGGCGCTGCTGGTGCGCGCCTATCCGCAGCGCGTGGCCGGCGAGCCGCTGCGGTGGTCGTTCGATCCCGCCACCCGCGTCCTCGAGCTCGAGTTCCGGGATCGCGCGGGCACGTCCGGAGACACCGAGATCTACGTCCCCGAATCGCGCCTCTATCCCGGCGGCTGGGACCTCTCCGTGAGCGACGCCGCCGGCACCTGGTCGAGCGAGTGGGACGCGAGTCGCGAGGTCTTGAGCCTCGCGACGCCGCAGACCCGCGCCTCGCACGTCGTGCGTGTGGCGCCGAAGCGCTGAATCCTCACCCGTTGCTGGCGTGGACGCCGGGGGAACGCGACGTGCGCCGCCGCGGATCCTCGCCGTCGCTCCTCCGACGGGTTCCTATTGCGCCTTGCCGTGGGGCTCGATGTAGCGGATCAGGTCGCGCCGGTAGCCTTCGTACTCGGCTGCGAGGCTCAGTAGCCATGCCTTGCGCTCGGCATTCGGATCGAAGCGAGCCGTCGCTGTCGCCATGGCGGCCACCATGCGCGTGGCCTGCGCCTGGAGCAGCACGAAGCGGACGTCGAAGCCGCCGCTACGGCTGAGCATCTCGGATTTGCCGAACTCCTTGGCGACGTCGGTGATCGCGTCGCCGATCGGGCTCGCGGTCGCGGGCTTGGCCGATACGTCGGGCGAAAGCCGGCGTAGCCGCGTGAGCTCGGAAGCGCGTCGCTTCGAGGCGTCGCTCAGGGTGTGCATCAACTTGGCAACGGCATCGTTCGGCGCGTTGAGCGTCAGCGTCTTGAAGAGATCGAGGGTTCCCAGGCGCGACTCGTCCGCCAGCGTGTCGGCCAGCAGGTCGTAACCCACGAGCAAGTCCTGCTGAACCGGTCCGGCCAATTTCGGGGAGGCCGTTCCAGCGAGCGGCTCGGCGCAACCGAGCAACGCCAACAGCCCGGCAGCGACGGCGAGCTCGAGTGCGCGAAGGCCGGTCGAGGGCGCGATCACGGAAAGCGCGGCGTTCGCCATGGATCTCTCCTGCTCGATGGGTTGGAGATGGCCGACCGACGCGTGGCTCCGGATTCACCAGCCCCGGCACGTGTCGCGCATCCGTGTCCGCGCGGACGTCGGTCGCCGTCGAGACGGCGCGGCTGACGTCCGCGTGTCGAAGCGATTCCTCCCGCGCCTCCTCACGCGCTCACGCGCCGTGGTTCGTGCCGCGGGGGATTTCCAGCTCAGGAAGCCTTCTCTTTCACCGTGTGGACGATCTTCTCGACGACCTTCTTCACCTTGCCCACGGCTTGATCGACCTTCCCTTCGGTCTCGAGCTTCTTGTCGTCGGTGAGCACGCCGACGGCCTCTTTCACGCGTCCTTTTGCCTGATCCAGTTTGCCTGCCATGGCCAACCTCCTGGTTCTCTCGTGCGAGCTTGGTGCTCGACGAGGCTCGAGCGGAGATCACCGCAAAGCCGATGCCATCCGCGATCACACGGTGATGGCCCGGACTCGATCGAGATTTCGCGTCGCACCCAGCAGCCCGGACTCTACGAGCGCATGCTTCACGGGTCGCCCGTGCGATCTCCGCACGAGCCTATGGCGGGGACGAGGCTGGGCACGCCGGCGCCACGCCTTCACGCAGCCGCGGCGCTGCACTCACGGGTAGTGGCAGCCCTGCGCGGCTGCGAGGAAGGCGGTGTCGAGGTCGTCGACGTGCCCGGTGTGGTCGGCGTCGGCGCCGTTGCACCAGCCGTTCTGGATGGTGCAGCGCCGACCGGCGGCTTCGCTCGCGGCGCTGGCTTGCAGCGCGCGATCGGTGTCGTCGACCACGCGGTTGCCGTCGAGATCGGCGGCGGCGCAGCCGAGCTTGGCCCACGTGCAATCGAGAATCGCCGGCGACTCGACGCACACGGCGATCTCCTCCAGGAAATGCGCGCCACCCAGGAAGCGGTGGTGCGGGACCTCCACGGGCCGATACGTCGGGTCCACCGAGGTGCGCGCCTCGTAGCCGTCGGCGGTGCGACGGATCGGAGGCGTATCGCCGTAGGCGGCGCGGTAGCGTTCGACCACGCTCGCGAGCTTCTCGCCAGCGAGATTCGCTTCGATGCGTGCTCGGATCGCGTCGTCGTCGAGCAAGGTGGCGGGCTCGGTGTCTGCGATGTCGAGCTCGCTCTCGATCCGAGCGATGCGCGTTTCCGCCTCGGCGAGGTCACCGAGATCGGCGCGTGTGCTCTCGGTCTCGACGCCCACTCCGGCCTCGAAGAGGGCGGCGTCGTAGCGCTGGCTCGCGGCGCGGTCCGGATTGCTACGCCCGTAGAGCAGATCGGCGAAGGTCCGCTGCAAGCGCGTCTGCGACGTGAGCGCGGCGCGCGCCGACTCGGTGAGCGCCGTCTTTCCGGTGATGCGCGCATAGCGGTAGACGGCCTGCGTCGCCTCGACGACGTCGTCGTAATCGTTCTGGAAGCTGCCGAGGATGGTTTCCGCGAGGCCAGGGCTGACGGCGTCGAGCACCCGGATCAGCTCGAAGAGCGTGAGCCCGAAGATCTCGCCCTGACCGATCGATGCGAAACTCTCACCAAAATAGGCCTGATCGAGATCGAGGCAGTCGTAGACCGGTAGATCGATCTTCACGCCGAAGAGATCGCTCAAGAGGAGCTGCTCGATCTCACCCGGCAGCGGCAGCGACGGGTAGGGGACGTCGAGGCCCGATGTGGAGATCGCTCGGGCGAGGTACGCCATCGAGCACGCCGCCATCGAGCCCAGGTCCTGATTCTCGGGATCCCCGTGTGGCCGGCGCGCGCCGCCCACGGTGAGATCGCCGTACGCGTGGTACTCGTCGACGGTCATGAGATTTCCGCCGTTCGCTTCCACGAGATCACCGATCCGCCGCCCAGCGGCCACCGCCCGCTCGGCGGCGGCGCGCAGTTCGGTGCTCACGCTGGGATCGCTGGCGACGTCCAGCGCCGTGAGGATGCCCAGCCCGAGATCCGGGAAGTTGTCGCGCGAGTTGTGGTTTCCCCACCACGCACCGACCCACGGATGACCCTCGGGCGTGCGCATCAACGACGAGCAGCAATCGCTCTCGCGCAAGAAGCGCGGGCGCTCGTCGATGCTCAGCGTCTTCGCGTAATCCTCGACACCGGCGGCAGGCTCGAAGCGGAAGAAGACGTCGGTGGGATCTTCGCGGTAGGTGAATCGAAGCCCGTCGCTGAAGGTCGCGATGATTTCCGCTTCCAGCGCAGGATCGGGTGGGTCGGGATGGTTGACGGGCGAACCGTTGCGCGTGCGTGTCACCGTGCCGTCGCGTCCGTCGACCACGCGTGTCCAGCCCGGCATCACCTCGCGCACCGTGAGCCCCGGGATCCCGGTGACCGCCTCCGCGAACGCCAGGCCGTCGAGCATGCGGATGAGGGTCAGCTCGAGCGAGCGCGAGCGAAAGACGCGGTACGCGTTCCACGCGCCGAGCGCCGCGGTGCCGATGAGGTTGTTGTCCGTGGCGCGCGGGATCACCTCGTACTCGTTGCCGTGCTTGGCGATGGCACGCGAGCCGATGGTGGTGGCGGCGACGGTGTCGCCGAAGATCCCGAAGCGGTTGTAAGCGAGCGTCGCGCGCTCGACGCGCTCTGCGTAGAAGAGTCGAAACGCCTTCGCCGCCGCACCCGCGTCGGCCACCGGGGGCAGGGCCTCGCCGCCGCCGGATGCCGAATCACCGCAGCTGGCGAGCCCCAGGAGCAGCACCGACAACCGAGCTCGCCTCGCCGTTCGACGTTGCATCTCCCGCATCGCTCCCCCCGGGCACCGCGTGTGGTGCGGGGCGGATGCTACCAGGCGAACGGGGTTCGCGCCGCCACGGGATGTGGGAGGTCGCAGGTTCAGGGTCGTGGCTTGGTGGTCACGCCGTCCAACGTTTTGTAATGCCGCGAGGACTCCGTGAAGAACTTACAGAAGTCGGCCCGGGTGATTGCTCGATCGTCGCTCGTGCGTGCTCGGGTGGATGCCTCGGCGTCTGCGAGATCGTTCGTCGCTCGTTCGGGACTCGCGGCACGCGCCGTGCAGGTGGTCCCCCTGGGGGCGACGAGTCATGGCGAAAGAAGCGAGCACGACGTCGAACGGATCGGGCCCCGCTCCCCCAGCGTCCCAGACGGCGTTCAGGCCGTTGCCGCGTGGCGCGGAATCCACCCCTCCGGGATCCGCGCCGACAACCAGCACCGCTCACCGATCGAGCGGTCTGCTCGCACTTTCCGATCCGCCGCCAGTGAGCCGAAGCTGGGTCGATCGATTGGCCGACGTAGCGGGTCCTCACCCGCTCGCACCGGAGTTCGTGGCGGGACTCAGCGAGTCCGACCTGCACGTGGTTTTCGATCAGCTCTTCGCGTTCGTCGCGCAGGTGCGGCAAGAGCTCACCGAGCACAAGGCCCGCCTCCTGCGACTCGAGCACGCCGCCACCATCGACGAGCTGACGGGCATCGCCAACGCACGAGGCTTTCGCGAGTTCATGCGCCGCACGCTGGCCTCGGCCTCGCGTCACGACGAAACGGGCGTGCTGGTCTACCTGGACGTGGACGATCTCAAGCTCGTGAACGATCGGTTCGGCCACGACGTGGGCGACTTAGTCATCCGTCGGGTGGCGGAGGTGCTCGCGCTTCACACGCGCGCCTCCGACTTCGTGGCGCGCTTGCACGGCGACGAGTTCGCGATGGTGCTCACGCGCGTGGGCGCCGATCAGGCCCGAACGCTCGTCCCGGCGATCCAGGCACGAATCGGCAACGCCCCGATTCCGCACGACGGCCAGAGCATCGACGTTCACGTCAGCGCGGGTCTGACGAGCTACGACGCACGAAGCGAGCTGGTCGAGCTGATGCGGCGAGCGGACGTCGCGATGTACCGCGAGAAGCGCACGCGCAAGAACAGCGCTCGACCGATGCACACGGTCCGCTGAGCGAGGTACACGGCTCGCGCGGGCCCGGGGACGGGCCATGCGTACGCGGGAGTCAGCTCTGGGGACGTCGGGCTCTTCGGCGGTGACGAGTCGTCGTGCAGAGGCCGATCCTCGTCCTCACAGGATGGGCCACCCGTGTGCTCGCTCTTCGCGAGCTCGCGAGGTTGCTCGGCGGGTTCTGCGTTTCGCGGCGGACTCTCGGCGCCGCGTTCCGGATCGCCTCCACTCGCGGCATCGGGCGTGCAGAGACTTCACTCATCGCGAGCCGACCTGCTCGCGCCTTGCGAAGTGAGCACCTCGAGGACACCACCATGAGCTCTGGAACGACTGACGAAGTGAAGGGTCGCGTGAAGGAAGCAGCCGGCGTCTTGGCAGGCGACGACAAGCTGAAGCGCGAAGGAAAGCTCGACCAAGCCGTTGGCAAGGTGAAGAAGGCGGCGACGAGGATCGTCGATGCAGTCAAGGCGCCGACCAAGAAGGGTTCTTGATTCGTCGAGCTCGGACCCCGCCGCTCGCTGGATCTCCCGTGCCACTCGCTCGGGCCCTGCGAGCGGCTCGCGGTGCGATGCCCTCTTTGCGTCGGCTCAGCAGTCTGAGGCCGACTCGCCTGCCGAGTGCCATGGAATCGAAACCGCGTGACGCGGCCGTCCAGTGGATTCTCGACGCTCCACCCGAGATACGCGCGCGGAGCGCCGCGAACATGCGGATGGCGCCATTGCGGACCAGCTCGGAGCGCAAACGCACGCTCGCTCTTCCGTCGATCGTCGCGTCGCCCACTCCCGAGCCGCTCGGCCGCGTTCCGGGCTGGATCCATCGTGTTCGTTCGTGGTTTGCCGCGCTGGCGAAGGCGAGGGTGCCATCCTCCAGACACATCGAGATGAAGGTCCGCCACGTGTGGTGAACGCGGCGTGGGCGCAGCCCGAGCAGCTCGAGGTCGATCAGGAACTGCTCGCGCACCGTGTGGTGGTTCCGCCGCCGACCGAGCGCAGCGATCACCAACGACCGGCCACCCGTCGGCGGCGTGTTGCCTGGTGACATGGCCAGCTCAGCATTGCGCCTCGCGCGTGCGCGTCTGCGCTGCGTGCTCGTCCAGCCGCCGCACATGCCCGCAGCCACGGCATTCCGACGCTGCCGGCCTGGCGAAACTCGGCTCGGCGCCATCGCGGTGGCGTTCGCGACTGTGCTCACACGTCAGCACTGTCTCGCCGACATGCCGGCTGGCATCGGCGTGGCCCGCCTCGGATGGTGGGTGGTGTTGGACTGATCGATTTCCATGAGTGTCGTCTGCAGTTCGAGAGCGTCGGACAGCTCGAATCGCCGATGCCATCTCCGGTGCCGCGGCGTCGGTGATCGTGGTGTTGATCTGGATCTATTACTCCGCTCAGATCGTGTTCTTCGGTGCCGAGTTCACGCGGGCTTACACGCGCCGCCTCGGTGCAGCGGTCGAGCCCGAGGCGTTCGCCGAGCGAATCGGCGCACCGCCCGCCGCGGAGTGTGAAGACGGCGCACGATCCGCGTGAACGCACTCAGGGGGTCCGCTGGCTGTCGCCGTTCATCACCTCGCGTGCGAAGGTGTCCGTGCCCCGCCCGCGGTCGTCGCGGGCTGCGCTGAGATGCTTCTCTCGGGAGCCACTCCTCGCGCTCGGAGCGCGGCTCGGGCGGTAGGTATCGACGCGGCGAGGAGTCGATGGTCACGGGAAGGAGACGCAGGTGAAGAGGACCCCGGACGATACGGCGACGCGCGCCAAGGGCACACCCACGGGCATCGGCCAACCGCCGAACGGCAGGCTGCGGCTGAGGCCGCAGGTCATCTGGCTGATCTTCCTGGTGATGATGATCGGGAACTACCTCTTCGGCTCGAGACTCACGCGGGAGCCGTCCTCCGTCACGATTCCCTACACGTTCTTCAAGGCGCAAGCGCAGAGCGGAAACATCGAGGAGGTGTCGAGCCTCGGCGACGCCATCCAAGGCACCTTCAAGGCCGAAGTCACGTATCCGCCCCGCGAGCCGGTGGTGAACGCTGGCAAGGCGCCGGCCGCGGCGAGCAAGGAGCGGGGGGAGCCGCAGACCTCGAAGCGCTTCAAGACGCAACGCCCTTCCTTCGCCGACCCGGGGCTCGAGGCGCTGCTCGAAGGGAAAGGGGTGGTCATCGTCGCCCGCGACGAACGCGCCTCGTCCTGGGTGAGCGTGTTGGTGAGCTTCGGCCCCACGCTGCTGCTCATCGCGGCTTTCGTTTGGCTGGGACGCCGCGCCGCGACCACGGGTGGCGGGCTCTTCGGGCTCGGGAAGAGCCGCGCCAAGCGCTACACCGAGGCGCAAGAGAAGGTGACGTTCGCCGACGTCGCCGGCATCGACGAAGCCGAGAACGAGCTGATCGAGATCGTCGACTTTCTGAAGAACCCCACCAAGTACCAGCGGCTCGGCGGAACCATGCCGAAGGGCGTCTTGCTGGTCGGCGCCCCGGGGACCGGCAAGACCTTGCTGGCGCGCGCGATCGCCGGTGAAGCCGGGGTTCCGTTCTTCAGTCTCAGCGCCTCGGAGTTCATCGAGATGATCGTCGGCGTGGGCGCGTCACGCGTCCGCGACCTCTTCCGCCAGGCGCGCGAGGCCGCACCGGCGATCATCTTCATCGACGAGCTCGACGCCATCGGGCGAACCCGCGGCAGCGGCACGCAGTTGGGCGGGCACGACGAGCGCGAGCAGACGCTCAACCAGATCCTGACGGAGATGGACGGCTTCGACTCTCGGGAAGGGGTCATCGTGCTGGCCGCGACCAATCGCGCGGACGTGCTGGATCAAGCGCTCTTGCGCCCCGGCCGGTTCGACCGGCGCATCGTCGTTCAGCGCCCCGACCGTGCAGGTCGCGCGGCGATTCTCGCGGTGCACACCAAGAAGGTGCCGCTCGCTGCGAGCGTGTCGTTGGAGCGCCTCGCCGCCGAGACGCCCGGCCTGGTGGGCGCCGAGCTCCGGAACCTGGTGAACGAAGCCGCGCTGCTGGCTTCGCGGCGGGGAGGGGATGCGGTGACCGACGCGGACTTTCAGGAGGCGATCGAGAAGATCACGCTCGGTCCCGTTCGCAACATCCTGCTGCGCGCGGCGGATCGCGAGCGAACGGCCTATCACGAGGCGGGGCACACGCTGGTGGCGTTGTTGGTGCCGGGGAGCGACCCCGTCCATCGCGTGTCGATCGTGCCCCGCGGCATGTCGCTGGGCGCCACCTATCAGCTTCCCGTCGACGATCGCACGAGCTATGGCGAGGACTACCTCCGCGCACGGATCACCAGTGCCCTGGGCGGGCGCGCCGCCGAGAAACTCGTCTATCGGGTGGTGACCACCGGCGCCGAGAACGATCTCCAGCAGGTCACCGAGATCGCTCGCCACATGGTTTTGCGCTGGGGGATGAGCGAGAAGCTCGGCCCCATCAGCTTCGTGGCACCGAGCGACGAGGGCCTGCCACCGGCGTTTCGCCAGCAGCCCTACAGCGACTCGACCTCGGAGCTGATCGATACCGAGGTCCGCCGAATCGTGGAGGAATGCCACGGCGAAGCGGAGCGCATTCTGAGCACGCACCGCGCGCAGCTCACCGCCCTGGCCGAAGCACTGCTCGAGGCGGAATCCCTCGACGAGAACGAGATTCGGAGCGCCGTGGGCATTCCCAAGCCGCCGGAGCCGCAGGCCACCCCGCCCGCGATCGAGATCCAGAAGGACGCTGACGGATCGGCGTGACGGGCCCTCGTCGGGACGCAGGCATCAGCCGGTGGCGCGATCGAGCGCTGGTCCCAGAATCTCCCGGCGCCAACCCGAGAGGCGATTGGATGGCGGCTCGCCTGCGGGCAATCCCGTCAAGAGACGCACGCGGCCGCGACGCGACAAGAGCAGCTCGGTCGGAAGCGCGAGCTCGCCAGCGACGATCTCGACGGCAGCGGCGACTCGCTCGTCGAGATGGCGCGGCGGGCTCGCGACGCGGCCCTTCGCGTCGTCCGGATGGGGCGCGCTCTCGCCCGCCGTCGCGAGCACCTCGAGGACGGCTGCGGCGAACGGTCCATGGCGACGCGCGTCGAAGCCCCGCGCGTGGGAGAGCTGCTCCTGATCCGTCACCGGTCGCCTCGCGAGCTCGAGGAGCGTCTCGTCCCGCAGCAGGAACGTCTTCGGCAAGTCGCGGCGGCGCGCCTCGGTGTCGCGCCAGAACGCCAGTGCGCGTGCCCGAGCCCGCGCCGCTGGCGGGAAACGTTCGATGCCCCGTAGCCGCAACCACGCCTGAGCGGGATCGTCGGCGCCGGGATCCGCGGCGACGGCGGCTTGCGAGTCTTCCTCGGCCCAAGCGAGCCGGCCCAGTGCCGCGAGTCGGGAGCGCAGCTCTTCCGCGATCGGTGCGAGGTGGACCACGTCCTCCGCGGCGTAGCGAACTTGCTCGTCGGAGAGTGGACGCCGCGTCCAGTCGGTACGGGTCTGGTGCTTGCCGAGCGTGACGCCGCGCAGCGCGAG
>CAYVDO010000059.1:0-9296 GCA_964450125.1 uncultured bacterium | reverse complement strand
GCGTCCAGTCGGTACGGGTCTGGTGCTTGCCGAGCGTGACGCCGCGCAGCGCGAGCACCAGTGCATCCAGCGGAAGCGACGTTCCCAGTCCGCAAAACGCGGCGGCCACCTGGACGTCGAAGACCGGGCGCGGCCGCGCGCCAGCGGTTCGCTCGAGCAGCAACGCGTCGCCGCCGCCCGCGTGCACGAGCTTGCGGGTCTCGGGGGCCACCAGCAACCCGGCCAGCGCGGACAGGTCGGGGAGCGCGACCGCATCGACGAGCGCAATCTCGTTGCCCATCGCGATTTGCACCAAGCCGGGGCGCGGCCAGTAGGTGCGCTCGAACACGAACTCGGTGTCGAGCGCGAGCTCGCGCGCACCGCTCCAGCGCGCCACCGCGAGGGCGAGCGCAGCCGGTGTCTCGATCCGCGTGACGTTCGGTTCGGTCACGTCGAGCGCTCCGCCGGCTCGCGCCACGGGGATGGTGTTGGTCGTTTCATGGTCGTCCGGCCTCGGGCGTGCTCCGATGCGTCGGGAGCCGCAGGGGGCATTCAGGACGGCGCCGCGCCGCCTCGTCGGTCCGGAGCCTAGTCGATCCCACGCCGCGCCCCCCGGATCGCACCTCGGCCAGGTGAGTGGAGCGACTTCCTTCCGGCGCGCCGCGCGAACGACGGCGCTGGCTCAGGCGGCTCGAGCGATCACGGCTGAACCGGGTGCGATGGAAATCGAGGAGCCGGAAACCGGCGCCCACGAGATCGATCCCGGGTTGGGGTAGGCACCGCCGCCCGAGAGCACCACTCGCTCCCAGCGCTCTGGCCCCAGCTCGTAGGTGGCCGCGAGCGGAGTCGGGTTGGTGATCACGGTGCCACCCGTGAAACGACGCAGCACGAGACCGGACGAACGTCGCTCGCGCTTGGCGAGCGGCGTGCCGAGGTTGAGGGAGTCCTCGGGGTATTGCTGCAGCTCCGAGCCGGCGTCGACAGCGGCGTACGAGTGATACGCGTGGGTGTCGGTCACCCAGATCTTTCTCCAGAAGCACGATGTCGGCCGCTTCCTTCGCCACGTCCACCGCGCTGTCGACGGAGATGCCGACGTCCGCCGCGTGCAAGGCGGTCGCGTCGTTGATCCCGTCGCCGACGAAGCCGACGACGTGGCCGGCCTTTCGCAGCGCCCGGATGATCCGCTCCTTCTGAGCCGGCTCGATCTCGGCGAACACTTCCACCTCGCTCACCCGGCGCACGAGCGCTTCCTCCGAGAGGCCGACGAGATCCTGCCCCGTGAGCGGGGTGTCGCTCTTCACGCCCACCTGGTGGCCGAGGGACTTCGCGATCCAGCGGTTGTCGCCCGTGATGACCTTGAGCGACACGCCCAGCTCGCGGAGGTGGCCGATCGTCTCGGTGATCCCCGCCTTGATGGGGTCGTGAAGGACGAGAAGCCCCAGAAAGGTCATCGCGCTCTCGTCCTCGAGACGGAGTCGATCGTGATCGCCGAAGTCGCGGTAAGCGACGGCAATCGTCCGAAGCCCTTCGCTGCTGAGCGCCTCGAACCGGGCCTCGATGACCGCTCGCACGGACTCGAGCGGTTCCAGCTCACCCTCGCGCATTTCCGCCATCGTGCAGACGTCGAGAACGCTGGCGACGGCGCCCTTGGTGATGCACAGCGCGCCGCCGTTCTTCGCGACCAGCAGGCTCAGCCGTCTGCGAACGAAGTCGTAGGGCCGCTCGTCGAGCTTTCGCCAGCCGTCGGCGTCTGGGTGGGCATGAGCGCGAACCGCCTGATCGATCGGGTTCACGCCTACGACGGCGCTCCTCGCGGCACGACTTCGAGAGTGGCGGCTGGCGCCCGGGCAGCACCGGCCCCGTGGGCCGCTCCCGCAGTGCCCGACCGAGACGAGTCGAGGCCGAGACCTTCGAGGAATCGTCGCACCACCGCGATCGTCCCCGGGAAGTGCGTGATGATCCCGAGGTGTCCCGCTGGATACCAATGAATGGGTGGCTCGCCCCAGCGTTTCCAGAGAACCTCCGTGCGATCCGCGCTGAGCAGGCGGTCGTACTTCCCCGCAACCAGAAGAATGCGCTCGGATGGGAGCACGGGCTTCAGATCCGCGATGCCCACCACGGCCATGTACGACTCGACGTCCGCTGGGCTCCAGCCGTGGCTCAGGAGCTCGCTGCGCATTCGTTTCAGAATCGACGCATCACCGAGGACTCCCGCCAAGTCGAGGTGCGCTGCCACGGCGATCGCGAACGCCAGCCGCGAATCCAGGCACGCGGTGTAGAGGGTCATCATTCCGCCGAGGCTGAGCCCCATGACGCCGACTGGCGCGTTCTCCCGGGCGAGGAGCCACGACACCAAGTTGCGCGTATCCCACACGCTCTGCCCGATGGCCTCGACCGTGCGCACCAGATCGGCAGTCCAGAAGTACTCGCCACCGAAGCGCGAGCCTCTCGGCTTGCGCCGCCCGTGATAGGGAAGGTCGATGCGCGCGACGTGTAGGCCGAGCCGCCCCGCCAGGACCGGAAGGAGCGTCAGCTCCTCGAGCGCGGTGTCGGGTTGCATCCAGCTGTGCAGAAAGATCAGCGTCGGCCGCGGACCGCCGTGTGTGTGGCGAATCCAGCGCACGGACACCCGCTGATTGCGGCGGTACTCGTCCTCGTGGCGTTCGCGAAAGGCGGGTGAAATCGGCTCGTATCCGGAGGGGAACTTGAGGTGAAGGCTCTCCAGCGGGCCGACGCGCCAAGGTCTCGACACGGTAACGTCTGGAAGTGTCGTGGGCGCCGGAAAGAGCTCCTCTGTGGTGCGCCCTCGATAGGCATCGAGCTGGGCGAGGGTGTTTTCGGTGGCCTTGCCGCCGCGAATCACGAGCCTGCCCAAGAAGCTCGCGATTCCATCGATCGCATGCGCGCTTCTCGGTCGCATGATCGCGTCCCTTTTCGCCTGCGGCGGTCGCGCGTCGATCGCCGTCACGTCGAACCGATCTCGTGTGGACATGCAGAGAAAGCTGCAAGCACCACGCCGAACTCGAGCGTCGGTTCGCCGCTCGATCCACGCCGGCCGATTCCGGCACTCCGAACCGGCGTCGGACCGCCGAGCTTGCGCTACTGAAGCTGCGGCTGAAGGAATTCTCGTACGCGGACGCGCCCCTTGGCTTTGGCGGGCTGCGGTGTCGCGACGGGTCGCAAGCCAGCGATGATCCGATCGAGCTCGGTCTGAACGAAACCCGCGTACTCGTAGAGATGCTTGTGCATGAGGGCGAGCACGACCGCCTTTCGCATCGCGCTCGGGCGTCTGAGCAGCGTCTCGCCGAGAATGCGGAGCGTCATCGCAGCTCGGCGCGGCGGCGCGCACAGAACGCACGTCCACAGCACCCGGAGGAAGATCCCCACCTCGTGCGGCCCCGCGGCGACTCGGTTGCGGATGCCCTCGCCGTGCCCGCGAACGTAGGCCATGGCGCGTGCTCGGTAGTTCTCGTGATCGTAAAGCCTCGCGAGCAAGTTCTTGAAGCCTTCGTAGAGCTCGAGGCGCGACATCGCCAAAGGCAGCACGTTGGAGAACACGAACTGGTCGCCGGTGTATTCCTCGTCCAGTCGACCGGCGGCGAGCAGGCGCTCGCGCAGCGGAGTCTGGGGAAGCGCGTTCAAGAGGCCGGTCATCGAGACGGGAATCCTCGCGTCCTGGATGAAGCGAAACTGTTCCTCGAAGATCGACACGTCGTCGTGGTCGAAGCCGACGATCATGCCCGCCATGACCTCGATTCCAGCGGCCTGAATCCTGCGCACGGATGCGAGCGGGTCCTCGCGAACGTTCTGGGTCTTCCCGGTTTCCAGAAGGCTCGCGACGCGTGGCGATTCGATGCCGATGAACACGGTCGTGAAGTTCGAACGATGCATCAGCGCGAGCAACTCCTCGTCCTGGGCGAGGTTCAGCGTGGCCTCGGTCATGAATTCCACGGGGTAGTCGTGCGATTGCTGCCACTCGACGAGTGCCTGCAGCAGTGCTTTCGCGGCTTTCTTGTTGCCGATGAAATTGTCGTCGACCAGGAAGACGTCGTGAGCACCGAGCCGGTGAAGCAGGTCGACCTCGGCCAAGACGCGCGGAATCGGCTTCATCCGCGGCCGGCGTCCGTACATGACGATGATGTCGCAGAACTCGCACGTGTACGGGCAGCCGCGGGCGAATTGGATCGGCATGCTTCGATAGCGGTCGAGCTTGAGCAGGTCGAAGCGCGGCAGCGGTGCATCGTCGAGATTGGGCAGCGCGTCGGCGTGGTATTCGGTCATGACCTCGCCGGCCTCGAGATCGGACAGGAAGCGCGGCCACGTTCGCTCGCTCTCGCCGACGAAGATGGCGTCCACCTTGCCGCGGAGCTCGCCGGGACAGAGCGTGGCGAACGGGCCGCCCACCGCGACGCGATGTCCGCGCTTCTTGAAGGCGTCGATGATCTCGAACATGCGCGCCTTGTGGACGATGTAGCCCGTGAGACCGATCCAATCGGCGTCGGTGTCGAAGTCGATCGGCTCGACGTTCTCGTCCCGCAACACCACTTCGTGGGGGCGCGGTGTCAGTGCAGCGATCGTCGGCAGCGCGAGATTCGGAAAGGTCGCGCTCTTTCGGAGCGTCGGCAGAACGCGGTCGAACGTCCAGAAGGACTCCGGGTTCTTCGGTGCGATGAGCTCGATCTTCATGAATGCATCTCCGCGTGACGCTTTACGGTCGCGCCGCGACGACGAGCAGGGGGCGCCGTCAGAGGCGGAGGTTTCCCGTCAACACCAGGACCAGCACCACCGCGAGCGCCAAGCCGAGGCCGGCGAAAGGGCGGTAGCCCCACTCTTGACTGTGCGGCCACACGGGAAGTGCCCCGGCGAACAGCAGTGCCAACAGCACCAGAACGAAAGAGCCCATCGTGTCCTCGCGGCGTGGCCGCCCACGATCGTCGCGCGACTTCGTTCGAAGCCGCGGCGTGTGAGGGCTGTGATCGGGTCACCAATGCACGAATGGGGCCGGCGATCTCTCGCGGCGATGCGCCGTCGGTGCGCTTTCCGAACGTGCGGATGGGAGTGCGCGGTGGCGTGCGCATCGCGCGTCGGAACCCCTGGCGACGCACTCCGTGCGGACTCAGCGCGCTCCTGAGCCCGAGCCGGGGAGGTGGTTCGCGCGGAATGTTTCTCGTCGGCGCGGTGCGTAGATCTTACAAACCTCGTGTAAGCGCCCTGCAAAACGGAGACGTGGGCGTGGGCACCGCATTCGTTTCCCGCGCACTGCCGGTGGGGGGACGCGGCGCTGTTCTTGCTTCATGGGCAGGACAGAGCGGTCTGCGCTCGCTTGCTGTGCTGCGCGAATCCGGAGCGGGACCGGTGGGCGAGCGAGCGTCGATCGCTCGCCCGTGTCGGGCGGCGCTCGCGGCGAAGAGCGGCGCATCCAGCTCGGGATCCAACGCCGCCCATCGAGAGCCGACCATGAAACCGAGAGCGCATCGAATCCGTCGTCGAGCGTGGCTCTTCTGTGCGTTGTGGCTGGTTCCGTGGGTTGCTGGACGCGCCCAAACCTCCGTCGGAAGCGGCGACGGCGCGGCGAGAGTCGAGTCGTCGCCATCCGCCACCGAGCATGAATCGGGTCAGGCGGGCGAAGCGTACGAGACCGAGTTTCTCGGCAAGGAAGTCAAGATCCCTGCACGTGACCGGGGGGACACCATGGCGGTGGCACTCGGCGCCACGCTCTACGCGCCGAAGATCGGCGACACGCAATTCTCGCCGGTGGGATCGTTCTACTACCTCGGCGATTGGGACCAACGTCGCCTTCGCGCGCAGCTCAGCGGTCTGGTCAACGACCTGGAGTTTGCCGAGCGCTACCGTGGGTTCGAAGCGATCGTCCGGGTGGGGAATGACGACCGCCGCCTCTTCGGTGAAGCGGAGACCGTGAGTGGCGAAGAGCTCCGAGACACCGAGCTCGAATGGGGACGGGAGACGCTCTGGCTCGGCCCGGGCTGGGCGTTCGATCTCGCGCCCTTCGCGGTCGACAATCAGCTCCGCATTCAACTCTTCTATCGCGGCGAGTATCAGCACTTCACGCGTACCGACCGGACCGATCCCGAGCTCGCGGCGCCCGTCGATACCTGGGTTCACGGACCGTCACTGCGCGTTCGCGTCGATGGTTTGCAGCGAAACCTGCTCGAGCTGCCCCAATCGGGCTACGCCTTCGGGCTGGATGCCGAGTTCTTGCGTCGCGATCGGTGGAATCGAAGAGTGGCGCAGGTCGAGGGGCATCGAGACCCGCTGAAGGAGGCCGGGGATCGAGACTTCATGAAGCTCTCGGGCTACGCGTTGCTGGCGGGCAGGCTGCCGTTCCTGTCGGATCGGCACGGCTTCACCGGCCAGCTTCACGTGGGCTGGGCACCCCAGGGCACCCTCGACCGCTTCTCGGGTTTCCGTCTCGGCGGCGGGCCGCTGCCGCGCGAATCCGACGACCTGACTCGACTCACGTATCCAGGCGCGCTCTTCGATCAATTCATCGCCGACGAGTACGTGCTGGGAACGGCCTCGTATCGCCTCGAGCTCACGTTCTTCATGTACCTGCGAGCGAGCATCACGCTCTTTCAAGGTCGGATCGTGTCGCTGAACGAGGCGACGGGTGCCACTCGCTTCCGATCGCTGACCGGCGAGATCCCGTCGGTCGCGATCGTCTCGGGCTTCCCGTGGAAGTCGACGCTCGAGGTCGAGTACGACTACGACACGCGGCTCGTCCGCGGCGGTACGGGTGGCAGCCAGGTCCTGGTCATGTGGTCGAAACAGTTCTGAATCGGCGCCCGCCGCCAGGGCGGGGCGCCGCTCGCGCGAGCCGTTCATCCATCGAGATGCCGTATGGCCGAGTTCTTTCGTCCCACGAGGATCGACGGGAGACGGTCGACGCGGAGTGGCCGGATCGCGTCGCCCTGCACGCGAGCAGGCGATCGGGCTCGGGAGGTTTCGCGATGTTCATCCACCAGATGACCGATGCGGAGTGCCAAACCACCCTCCAACGAATGAAGTACGGTCGATTGGCGTGTTCACACGACAACCAGCCCTACGTCGTTCCCATCTATCTCTCGTACGCCGGAGGGCAATTCTACGGATTCAGCACGCTCGGACAGAAAGTCGATTGGATGCGCGCAAATCCACTGGTGTGCGTCGAGTTCGACGAACGAACCAGTCACAGCCGATGGACGAGCGTGGTCGTCTATGGTCGCTACGAGGAGTTGCCAGATACACCCGAGCTCCGAGACGAGCGTTTCCAAGCGCATCGGCTACTTCAGCAACGCGCGATGTGGTGGGAGCCGGCGCACCTCTCGATGACTCCGTAGAGCTTGTCCGCCGAGCCTTCAGCCTTCTTGAAGTCGTCGTCGGTCAGCTCGCCCCAGATTCGCTTCGCCTTGCCCTTGATCTGGTCCCACGTTCCCTTGATTTGGTCCTGGTTCATGACGTTCTCCTGTGTGTTGGTCGTGTCGGGTTGGCAGAGATGGTCGCGTCGCAGCGCGTTTCGATCACTTGCTGGCGTCCGCTGCACTTCGACTCGGGTCGAGCAGCACGATCTCGACGCGACGATTCTGCTGCCGTCCCGTGCTCGAGTCGTTGGAAGCAACCGGCGAGTCCGAGCCCAGGCCTTGCGCGGTGATGTGAGAAGCCGAGACTCCCTGGTCGATGAAGACCGTGCGAACCGCATCGGCGCGTGCACGAGAGAGCTCCCGGTTGGTCGCGACGGAGCCGGTGCTGTCGGTGTGACCCTCGATGCGCACGAACCGGTCGGGATAGGAGTGCAGGAAGTCGCTCAGTCGGCCGAGGCGCTCGCGCGCGCCGGTCTTGATGTCCGATCGGCCCACGTCGAAGAGCACGTCGTTGCCGAACGTGATGAGCAGGCCACGGTCCGTCTCCTGCGCGTTCAGCTCGTGGCGAAGACGAGCGAGGTCCAGCTCCAGCGCGGTGCGCTGGCGCTGGGCTTCTCGTGCATCCTGGTTCTGCTGCTCGACCGTCTGCTGTGACGCTTCGAGATTGAGCCGAGCGGTCGCCGCGCTGTCTTCGGCGTTGCTGGCACGCGCATCGAGGGCGGCATTGGCTGCCGCTCCCGCGCGCACCATCGCGCTCTGTTCGTCGAGGGAACGCTGCGTCGCACGCAGCTCGCCTTGTGCGGTGGCGGCGCGCTGGTCCGCTCCGCGTGCCCGCGCGTTCGCGACGTCGGTGTCGCGCCGAATGCCGATCCGCGCGATTTCTTCCTCCGCGGATTTCTCGGCGGATTGAGCTTTGGCGATCTCGAGCTGGCGTCGCGTCATCAGGATCGTGTGGTCCTGTTCGACGGGCTTCATGTCTCGGCGATAGGCGTCCTCGGCGCGCGTCAGCGCCCGCACCGTGTCGTCGACCGCCGCAGGCGCGCGCCGCACGAGCGCGGCATCACCCTGGGCATGCACGACGTCGGCGCGCAGCGCATCGAGCGCCGGGTTCTGCTTGGGGCCGCAAGCCACCACGAGAGCCGTGGCGGCGAGCGTGACGACGAATCCCTCCTTCACGAGCGAGGGGCGTGAGATGCGGGTCCGGGAGATTCGATGGCTTTCGACTTTCATGACTCAATGACTCGCTTCCTGCCACAGCGCGTCTTGCTGCGGCGCATTTCGTCCAGACTCCGCTGGGCGCGGGTGGCGCGTGCGGTCGCGCTGGCGAGCTTGGCGTTGATGGTGGCCTCTTCAGCCAGGCGGGAGGCCTGCAGGCTCTCTTGCTGGCGATTGGCCTCCTCCGCCTTCGCGAGAGCCTCGCGTGCGTTGCGCATGGGCACGGGCGCCATCGAGACGGCGCCCGCTTGCTCGGCGTCTCGGATGGCGGCAAGCGCTTGATTCATCTGCTCGTTCGACGGTCGGGCAGTCGCACAGCCGACTGCCGCGGCGAGTGCAGCCACTGCCAGCACGGTGTTTCGGTACATGGTTTCCTCCGGAATGCTCGGCCGGATGATCGGCCGCGCGAAACTCCGAGTGGTGCACGATCTATGCCCGCGAGAGCGCGATCCGTGCGAGCGCTTTCGAGCGTCGTGCGAAGGCGCGTTTGAACCTTTCGTGCATTTCCTTGTAACGACGACATCGCGTGGGGCGACGCGCGAGAGCGAATGAGCGCACCGCCGCGCCGGGCGCCGCGCACGGGCAAACACGGCGGGGATCGTTTTGACCTGTAGCCAACAGGTCAATCTGCGGGATAAGATGGTCTGTTGCTTACAAACCACTCGACGTGAGGCAAAATGGCCGTCTGGGTCTCGCAAGAAGAGCGTCCATCCGTCACACCGCAAGCGCGGCGCCGGACCGCCC
>CAYVDO010000058.1:0-28002 GCA_964450125.1 uncultured bacterium | reverse complement strand
GCCGAGCCGCGGCGGGTCCCACCCCCAAGTCGCCTCGCTTCGCTCGCGGCTCGCCTCTGGCTCGCGGAGAGGTGAGAGGCGAGCGTGGAGACCGGGCGCCGATCGGTCGTCGGGGTGCGCATTCGGGGTCTGTTCCAGACCCCCGCCCGCCGCGGCCGAGCCGCGGCGGGTCCCACCCCCAAGTCGCCTCGCTTCGCTCGCGGCTCGCCCACGGAAACAACGGTGGGGCGATCCTCGTTGCGCGAGCTTCCGTGGGATGCCTTCCTCCGAGGAGCCTGCAGACGGATCCTCGCGGGGACGCGAGAGCTGCAACTCATCCGCTTCGCGTGCGATCGTGAGCGGCGGGGACACACGCAGTGAACGTCGAGACCGTCACTTTGTACCGCCCGACCGGGCCGGAGGAGATGGAGCTGGTTCGCCGCAGCGGCTTCCGGCGCTGGCCGCCGCGGCTCGGCGAGCAGCCGATCTTCTATCCGGTGACCAAGGAGGCGTACGCCGTCGAGATCGCCACGAAGTGGAATGTGCGTGATTCGGGCGTCGGCTACGTCACGCGCTTCCGCGTGGCCAAGACGTTCATGGATCGATACGCGATTCATCAGGTCGGTGCGTCGCACCACACGGAATGGTGGGTTCCCGCTCAGGATCTCGAAGAGCTGAACGCCAACATCGTCGGCGAGATCGAGGTCCTCGGGGAGTACCTCGACACCCCGCCGGCGTCGGTCTGAGCCGTTTCCCGGTGTGGCCTCGACCGCAGACACCACTCATCCGCCACGACTACCAGCCGTTGCTCGTAGGGGCGGCCGCCAGGCCGCCCGCAGTCCCCGGCCCGTGACGAGTCGCGAATGCGGAGGGCGGCGCGGTAACGGTCGCACGGCCTCGCCCGTTGAGATCGGGCGACGCTTTGGGGCGATCTCGTAGCGCTCGAAGGCGATCACCGGGAGGGCACGATCCTTGCCGGCACGTCCTGCCATGGACGCGACGGCAGTACCCCCAAGCGGCGGTCGCGAGATCCCGTTCAATTACACGTCGGCGAGTGATCGACAGTCCGTCCTGCTGCTCGCTGGCGCCGGGATGTGGAAGCGGCTCGAGCAGCTGCGCGCACGCCGTGTGACCGGGCGCTCGGCGCGGCTCTTGATGCGGTTCTTCGGCGAACTGCTGATCCACCGGCGCAATCCCTACCTGCATCAAGCGTTGCTCGATTCGGCGCGGCGTCGGCGCTGGTTCTTCCGCGCGCTGGATACGAGCCTGGGTGTGATCGAGCAGCACGCGGGCGGCGACGCGCTGGTGCTCGAAGTCCTGGCGGAGTGCCGGACACTCGCAGCCTCCCTGCGCCACGCGATCGAGTCGGCGCCGCGTCGCCGCGCGCAATTGCGGGCCGCCTTGGGCGCGATCGTCGGTGCAGAGAGCGTTCGTTTCGATCCGTTCACGCTCGTCAGCCACTCCACCGATGCCACCGATTGGCGCCTTCATTTGCCGGTTGCGGTGGTCACGCCGTCCGCAGAGGCACAGGTGGCGCCCCTCTTGGTGGCGATCGCGCGGCTCGGCCTGCACGCGATCCCGCGCGGCGCGGGCACCGGGCTCACGGGCGGCGCGGTGCCGCTGCGCCCGGATTGCGTGGTGGTGAACACCGAGAAGCTCGATCGCATCCGCGGATTCGAGACCCGCGAGCTGGTGCTCGACGATGGCGGGACGATGGCGGCGCACGCGCTGTCGCTGGAAGCGGGCGTGATCACCGAGCGTGCCATCGAGCTGGCGGCGCACCACGGACTCGTGTTCGCGACTGATCCCACCAGTGCCTGGGCTTCGACCATCGGCGGCAACATCGCCGAGAACGCCGGCGGCAAGGACTGCGTGCTCTGGGGCACGTGCATCGACAACCTGCTCGAGTTTCGGATCGCGATGCCGAGCGGCCGGAACTGGTGGGTGCGGCGCACCAACCACCAACTCCGAAAGATCCTTGCCGAGGACGTGGCGCGCTTCGAGGTGCTGGACGAGGACGGCGCTCGGCTTCGCGCGATCGAGCTCGGCGGTAACGAGATCCGCAAGCCGGGACTCTGGAAGGACATCACCAACAAGGCGCTCAAGGGGCTGCCCGGGCTTCAGAAAGAGGGCACCGACGGAATCGTCACGTCGGCGGTGTTCATTCTCTACCCGGCATATCCGCTGACGCGGACGCTCTGTCTCGAATTCTTCGGGCCGAGCTTCGACGAGGCGAGCGAGATCATCGTGGAGATCTCGCGGGCGTTGCCGAACCGCGGTGAAGAGGCGCTACTCGCTCTCGAGCATTTCGACGAGGAGTACGTGCGCGCCATCGGCTACCAGACCAAGGCCGCCCGCGCCGAAACGCCGCGCGCCGTGCTGGTGATCGACGTGGTGGGCCACACCGAGGCGCAAGTCGAGCGGGGAGTGGCGACGATCCGCGGGCTACTGGTGCGTCACGCCAACACCGAGCTCTCGATCGCCGCCGACGCCACCGAGGCGCAGCGCTTCTGGGCGGATCGCAAGCGATTGGGCGCCATCGCCAAGCGCACCAACGCGTTCAAGATCAACGAGGACGTGGTGCTTCCGCTGGCGGCGCTGGGCGAGTTCGCGCGCTTCGTCGAGAGCTGCAACGTCGAGGAGGAGCGCTTCAGCGACGACCGGCTGGTGGCGCGTTACGCGGAGCTCCTGTCGCGGCAGGAGACCGCGACCGGTTCGCCGGGGCTCGATCGCAAGGTGGCCGCGGCCCTCGCGCTCTGCGAGCGAGCACGTGCCGATCTGTCGGCCGCCGACGAGACGACGGTGCGCAGCGGAGACCTGGTGCGGCGCTTGCGCCATCGCCTCGCCGATCTGGTGCGCGGTCATCCCGCCGTGATCGAGAAGCTCGAAGCGACCACCGCCGAGGTGCGCGCGCGGCGCATCGTGCTTGCGACCCACATGCACGCCGGCGACGGCAACGTGCACGTGAACATTCCCGTGCTCTCCAACGATCGGCCCATGCTCGATCGCGCGGACCACGTCGTGGACAAGGTGTTTCGCCGCGTCGAGGAGTTGGGCGGCGTGGTGTCGGGCGAGCACGGCATCGGCATCACCAAGCTCCGCTACTGGGACTCGGCGCGCCGCGCCGAGCTGAACACCCATCGTGCGGAAGTCGACCCGGGCGGGCTCATGAACCCGGGGAAGCTCGCCGATCTCGACATCCTCGATCAGGTGTTCACCCCCTCCTTCAACCTCCTCGAGCTGGAGGCGCGCATTCTTCAGGCGGGGCGGCTGGAAGCGCTCGCGAAGGAGATTGCGACCTGCGTGCGCTGCGGTAAATGCAAAGCCGATTGCTGTGTTTTTCATCCTGGCCGCGGGATGTTCTTCCACCCGCGGAACAAGAATCTCGCCATCGGCTCGCTCATCGAAGCGCTGCTCTACGATGCCCAGCGGCGGCGCTCGGGCGCGTTCGATCTTCTCGGTTACCTGGAAGAGGTCGCCGATCACTGCACCATCTGCCACAAATGTCTGAAGCCGTGCCCCGTCGACATCGACACCGGCGAGGTGTCGGTGCTGGAGCGCGAGCTGCTCGCGGCGTGGGGAAAGAAGCACTCGCCGCTCGCGACCCGGCTCACCCTTTGCTATCTCGACACCCGCTCGCCGACGCTCGAACGGGCGTTGCGCGCAGGGCTGATCGAGCTGGGAGGCCGGCTGCAACGCGCGGGGCATCGGCTGGCCGAGCCTTTCCAGTCGCGTGCGCCACGTGCGCAGAGGTACGTGCTCGACGTGCTGCGTTCGCCGGTGCCCGAGGCGACGAACGAGACGCTGCGTGATGCGCTACCCGCTTGCGGCTCGGATCAGGTGCTGACGATCGAACCCGAGGGCGACGCAAGCCACACGGTGCTTTATTTCCCGGGTTGCGGCTCGGAGCGTTTGCACGGCGCCATCGCGAAGGCCGCGATCCACGTGCTCCTCGCCCTCGGCACGCGCGTGATTCTCACGCCTCCGCTCTTGTGTTGCGGCTTCCCGAACCACGCCAACGCGCGCGCGGATTCGTATCGCGCGACGCTGCTCGGCAACACCATCTTGATGAGCCAGATCCGCGAGATGTTCTCGTACTTGCGCTTCGACGCGGTGGTGGTGACGTGTGGCACGTGTCGCGAAGGTCTCGACGCGATCCAGCTTCGTGAGACCTTCGGCGCGCCGATCGTCGACGTGGCGCGTTTCGCTCTCGATCACGGGCTACGCCTGGAGGGGGCACGTGGCGCGCTCTACCACGCACCCTGCCACGACTCGCTCTCCGGCGCGGCTGCGCAAGTTCTAGGTGAGCTCGGTGGATACACGCTCACCGACGTGCCGCATTGCTGCTCGGAGGCCGGTACTCTTGCGCTCTCGCGTCCCGACATCTCCGACGCGATGCTCGATCGCAAACGCGTGGCACTCGGTGCCGCGCTCGCCACGCGGGCGCCACGGGACGGCGCGAATCGCGCGGTCGTCCTCACCAACTGCCCGTCGTGCGTCCAGGGATTGAGGCGTCATGCGGCGCTCGCCCTCGACCCGCGGCACATCGCCGTGGAGCTGGCCGAGCGTCTGAGCGGCCCGGATTGGCGCGATCGCTTCGCCACACAGGTCTCCCGCGCCACCGCCATCCACATCTGAGCGGAGCACGCGCCCATCTTCGCGAGCGCGCCTTGAGGCGTTCTGGCGTAACCTCCGAAGGGGAGCGGCGATGCGTGAGAACGCGCCATGGAGTAGCGCAGCGCTCGCACACCGTGAGCGCATCGCCGATGCGAGGAAACGTCACCGCCGTGAGTCGGCGCAGGCAGAGCCTCGACGTCGCTCTCGGCGGCGCGCTCATCGCTTCGCTCGTGATCACTGTTTCGGTGCTCGTCGTATTGCATACGCCGCCGTCCGCGTTGGACGCTCGCGCGCAATATCCCTCGTTCTGCCCCTTGCACCGGGTCCCGATGGAAGAGGGCTGGGCGGATGTTGCATACGGGCTCCGGGCCATTCGACCGGAGGACGTGATCGCACATCGCAACTTTCCCGAAGCGAACACGGTGCACCACGCGGGCTGTGTCGTCATGCCGGAGCGCGTGGCTCGCGTGCGCTTCTGCTCGGTTTGTCGAACACTCGAAGCCAAATCACGCGCTGGACCGCCTGTCCTGGCGGTATTTCCTCAGGACCCATATCCTCGTCAGCTCGTCGCGGGGCTCTTCGTTGGGCTCGCAGGGATGTCATCGCTGCCGAGCCATTTCGGGCGGCACCACTCGCCAGAGACCGCCCGGAGATCGTGCTGTGGCACTCGAACCGCTGATCTCGACTACGACCGCGAGGTGAGCCGCGATGGGAACGTGGGCGACTGAGATCGAGCTGGCGTTGATCTTCGTCGGGTTGGCTTTCTTCGGTGCTGCCGTGCTGTGGGCCAACGACCGCCTCGCGGCGCGGGGCTGGAAGCGTGCTTCGGGGCGATACGTGTTCGTCCTGAAGCGACCGGAGGAGTATCGGTGGTTCCAATGGGTTGGGTGCGTGCTGATGGCGATTCTCGGGACGAGTATCGTGCTGCTCGAGTGGACGCGTCAGTGCGCACCTCGTACGGCCGATGCAATTCACTCGTATGCCTTCCGCTCGGGTAGAAGCGTGTACTACTGTCGGCCGATGGTCGGATGGTTTCTCACGTACGATCTGCCGATCTACTTCACGATCTTCTTCGGGATGATCGCGACCGCCTGGCTCCGCTCCGATCGCGTGATCAAGGTCTCGTAGCAGCGGCGAGGAGTGACGGTTGGCCTGTCGGGGGTGGCTCACGGCGCTTCGATTCCACGAACGGCTCGTCGTGCAGATCGCGACGGATACGACGAAGCTCGCGGCGTACCTCAACTCGCTCTGTCCAGCGGCCGACGCCGACGGACGCGTTCAGCTCCTCGACAAGTCGTGGGACGCGATGCATCGTGTGCTCTGCGACGGCTGGCTCGACTACACCCACGGAGACCCGCTATTGCGTCGCTGCATCCTCGGCGGCCAGCCGCTGTCCCGCAGCGAGGACTGGCTGATCTCGTACGTGCCCCCGCGCTGGGTGCGGCGCATGCCGGCGCGGCTCGCGCTCATCGATCAGGCCTGGTTTCGCGAGCGCTACTTCGCTCTCGATCGGACGCCGCCGGATCCCGGGGCGTTCCGCTACGATTACGAGCTGAGCGAGCAGGACTTCGAGGGCACGTGGGAGTACTTCACCTTCGCTCGCGAGTTCTACGAGTCGGCTGCCCGCCGCGGCTTGGGAACGGTCTTTGCGGCGGATCAGTGACCTGCCCGGTCACGTGCGCGCCGTGATGGATCGGCAACTTGCGACGTATCCGCGTCGCGAGTGCGCACCGATGGCCGAGCCATGACATCGATTCTCGACCACCGTCGATTTTACGCCGAGCTCCTCGTGACGGCGTTCGGATCCGGTGAGCAGCGGCTGATCGACGCGTTCGCAGCGGTTCCGCGCGAGGACTACCTCGGCCCGGGACCGTGGCAGGTGTGCGTCGCTGCAGACCGGTACATCTCCACGCGCAGCGACGATCCGGCGCTGCTCTATCAAGACATCCTCGTCGGTCTGGCGCCCGACCGGCGCATCAACAACGGACAGCCGTCGCTGCACGCGCGGTTTCTCTCGGAAGCAGCACCCGCGTGGGGCGAGCGGGCGCTGCACGTAGGCGCGGGAACCGGCTACTACACGGCGATTCTGGCCACGCTCGTCGGCGCGAACGGTCACGTCGACGCGTACGAGATCGAGCGCGACCTCGCGGCGCGGGCGACCGCCAATCTCGCCGACTTCGCCCACGTAACGGTTCACGCGGGATCCGTCCTGCTGGCCCATCTCGGTAGCTACGACGTCATCTACGTGAACGCAGGCACCACGCATCCCCCGCCCGCCTGGCTCGATGCGCTGCGTGTCGGTGGCCGTTTGGTATTCCCGCTCACGCCGAACGAGGGCGTCGGCGTCATGCTGAAGGTCACGCGACTGGCGACGGAGGCCTACGCGGCGACCGCGTTCGCACGAGTGGCGTTCGTGCCCTGCATCGGCGCCCGGGACGACGCCGCGGCGACTTCGCTTTCGGCCGCCCTCGAACGCGGGACGCACGGCACCATTCGCTCGCTCAGGCGCAACGTGTTGCCGGATCCCAGCGCCTGGTGCGTTGGCGACGGCTGGTGGTTGTCGCGCGACGAACCCGAGCGCAGCAAGGCTTGAGGCGTGTGGGTTTCGGGGGCGCGCGCGCCTCACGCCGCGGTCGTCACCGGAGCGTCGGAGCGCGCCGCGACACGATAGAGCGCCGGTAGCACCAGCAGCGTGAGGGCCGTGCTGGTGACGAGGCCGCCGACGACCACCGTGGCGACGGGTCGCTGCACTTCGGCGCCTGTGCCCGTCGCGAGCATCATCGGGACGAAGCCGAGCGAAGCCACGAGGGCGGTCATGAGCACCGGCCGCAGCCGCGTCACGGCGCCACGCTGGATCGCTTCGACGAGCGGCAAGCCTTCGGCGCGCAGTTGCTGGATGAACGTGATCATCACCAATCCGTTGAGCACGGCGATGCCGGAAAGCGCGATGAAGCCGACCGCGGACGAGATCGAGAACGGCATCTGTCGGAGCCAGAGCGAAAGCACGCCGCCGCTCAGCGCCAGCGGCACGCCGCTGAACACCAGCAGCGCGTCGCGCGCCGACCCGAGCGACGCGTAGAGCAGCGCGAAGATCAGCCCGAAGCAAAGTGGCACCACGATCGTGAGTCGCTTCTTGGCTGCGATCAGGTTCTCGAATTGGCCGCCCCATGCGAGCCAGCTTCCCGGCGCGATCTCGACGTTGGCGTCGATCCGCGCGGCGGCATCGGCGACGAACGAACCGAGGTCGCGATCGGTCACGTTCGCTTGCACGACGATCCGGCGCTTGCCGTTCTCACGGCTGATCTGGTTCGGGCCCTCCGTCACGACCAGGTCCGCGAGCTCGGAGAGTGGCAGGAACGCAGGCCGGGCACCGCCTTCGACTGCCGCGTCGTCGTCGTCGTGAGCGAGTGGGATCGGCAGGCTCGCCAGCGCCGTGAGGTCGTGGCGAAAGGGCTCTGGGAGCCGCACGACGAGGTCGAAGCGCCGGTCTCCCTCGAATACCTGACCCGCTTCGCGCCCACCCACCGCGATCGACGCCACCTCCTGCACGTCCGCGACCGAGAGTCCGTAGCGGGCGAGCGCGTGCCGGTCGGCGTCGATGCTCAGAAGCGGCAGACCGCTGACCTGCTCCACGCGCACGTCCGTGGCACCCGGAGTGGCGCTCAGCTCGGCGGCGATGCGCCGTGCCACCGGCAGCAGCCGCTCGAAGTCGTCTCCGAAGACCTTGACCGCGACGTCACCGCGCACGCCCGCGATGAGCTCGTTGAAGCGCATCTCGATGGGCTGAGTGAACTCGTAGTTGTTGCCGATCAGATCGGCGAGCTCGGCTTCGATTCGCTCGCCGATCTCGGCCTTCGTGGTCGACGGCGTGGGCCAGTCACGCCGGGGCTTCAGCACCACGAACGTGTCCGAAACGTTGGGCGGCATGGGATCCGAAGCCATCTCCGCGGTACCGGTCTTCGAGAACGCGAACGCCACCTCGGGCACGCGCTGGATGGCCTTCTCCACGTCGCGTTGCATGGCGGTGGATTCGGTCAGGCTGGTGCTCGGGATGCGGATCGCGTGGATGGCGAAGTCGAGCTCGGCGAGCGTAGGCACGAATTCCTGGCCCAGACGCGTGAAGAGCACGATCGATCCGGCGAACACCAGCACCGCCGCGGCGATCACGAGCCCGCGAAAGCGCAGCGCGAGCGCGAGGCTCGGTTCGTACGCGCGCCGTGCGACCCGCACCAGCGGGTTCTCGCGCTCGCGGACGCGGCCGGAGAGCACCGTGGCCGCCATCGCAGGCACGAAGGTCAGCGCGATCACGAACGCCGCCACGAGCGCGAAGATCACGGTGAGAGCCATCGGCCGAAACATCTTTCCTTCGACACCGGTCAGAAAGAGGATGGGCACGTACACGGTGACGATGATCGCGCCGCCGAAGACGGCCGGTCCCAGCACCTGCTTGCTCGCGACGAGGGTCACCTCGAGCCGCTCTCGCAGCGTCAGCGTGCGTCCGAGATGCTGCTGGCGCTCGGCCAGGAGTCTGAGGCAGTTCTCGACGATGATCACCGAGCCGTCGACGAGCAGCCCGAAGTCGATTGCGCCCAGGCTCATCAGATTTCCGCTGATCCGGCTCTCGACCATGCCGATCGCCGTGAGCAGCATCGAGAGCGGGATGGCCAACGCCGTGAGCAACGCGGCACGGAAATTCCCGAGTAACGCGAAGAGCACCACGATCACCAGGATCGCGCCTTCCGCGAGGTTCTTGGCCACGGTGCGGATGGTCGCGTCCACCAGCTCGGTGCGGTCGAGCACCGTTCGGACCTCGACGTCCGAGGGGAGGCGCTTCGCAACCTCCGCGAGCGCCGCCGTCACCGCGCGCGCCACCGTGCGGCTGTTCTCGCCGATGCGCATGAGCGCGGTGCCCACCACGACCTCTTCGCCGGCCTCGCTGGCGCTGCCGGTGCGCATCTCGGGCCCGACACCGACCCACGCCACGTCACGCACGACGATCGGGACTCCGTTCCGTGTTTTCACGAGGATCGATTCGATCTCGTCGACACGCTGGATGCGTCCGGTGGCCCGCACCACCCACGCTTCGCCGTTGCTCTCGATCGTGCCGGCGCCGGCGCTCACGTTGTTGGCTTCGAGCGCCTCCACCAGGTCGTGGAAGGTGAGACCGTGCGCCACCAGCAACGCGGGATCGGGCTGCACGTGGAATTGCTTCACGAATCCGCCGATGGCATCGATCCCAGCCACTCCGGGCACGTTCTTGAGCTGGGGTCGCACGATCCAGTCCTGCACCGTGCGCAGATACGCGGCGCGCTCGAGCTCGGTGGTCAGCCGCTCGCCTTCGGGTGTGACGTAGGAGCCGTCCGGCTGCAGGCCGGGGCCGCCGTCGGCGCTCGCGGCCGCCGCACGCTCGCCGTCCCGCGGTGCGTAGCGGACCACCCACATCGCTACCTCGCCCAAGCCGGTGGCGATCGGCCCCATCGTGGGCTCGGTTCCCGCGGGCAAGGTCGCGCGGATCTCGGTCAAGCGTTCGAGGACCTGCTGGCGTGCGAAGTAGACGTCCACGTCGTCGTGGAAGATCGCGGTCACTTGCGCGAAGCCGTTCCGCGAGAGCGAACGCGTGTAATCGAGCCCTGGCACCCCCGCCAGCGCGGTCTCGATGGGGAAGGTGACCTGCTTCTCGATCTCGGTGGGCGAGAGCGCCGGGTTCTCGGCGTTGATCTGCACCTGGTTGTTGGTGATGTCGGGGACCGCGTCGATCGGCAGCACGCTCGCGGAACGGGCGCCGACGAGCGCGAGCACCGCGGTGGCGAGGAACACGAACTGCCGCCGGGCCAATGAAAACCGCAGCACGCGTTCGATCACTTCGTGCCTCCTCAGTGGTGGTGCTCGGCTTCGGACTTGCCGAGCTCGGCTTTGAGCAAGAAGGTCCGCGTGACGGCGATGCGCTCTCCGGCGACGAGCCCCGACACGATCTCGACGCGGGTGCGACCGCGACGCCCCGGCACCACGCTGCGGGGAGACACGTCGGTGTCGACCACGAACACGGTGGGCTGTCCTTCGAGCGTTTGCAGCGCATCGACCGGAACCGTGACGGCCGCGGCGATCGGGTCGAGCACGGCGGCCGTCACGAACATCCCCGGTCGCCACTCGCCGCTCGGGTTCGCGAGCTCGACGCGCGCCGTCGCGGTACGCGTGGTGGGATCGAGCACCGGCGTGAGATAGCCGATGCGCCCGTCGGCGCGCGGCCCGTCGGCCCCGCCGCGAACACGCACTTCCTGCCCCGAACGCAGTCGTGTCAGATCGCGCTGATAGACGCGCAGGCGCACCCACACACTGCTCAAGTCCGCGACGACGAAGGCCTCGTGGTCGCGGTCCACGGCTTCGCCGCGAGTCACGTGCTTGGCGAGGATCGTGCCGTCGACGAGTGTGGTGAGCTCGTAGGGTGCCAAGGTCTCGCTGCTTTCGATCACGGCGAGCACCTCGCCCTTGCGCACGCGATCGCCGACGTTGCGACGCACCTCGCGCACGATCCCGGGAAAGCGCGGGGTGAGGTGAGCGAGCCCGTCCTCGTTCGCGCTCACCTCGCCCAGGAGCTCGAGACCGGCGTCGATCGATCCCGGAGCAGCGGCGGCCACCTCGATCCCGTGGCGGGCCAGCTCGTCCACGCCGAGCCTGAGCGACTCGTCGTGGTGTTCACCGGGCTCGACTTCGGGCTCGCCGTGAGACCCGTCTGCGTGCGCATCGCCGTGCCGACTGGCGTGTGCCGCGCCTCGCGATGCCCCGTGATCGTGCTCGGCGTGCGGATCCGCGGCGCGCGCTCCGCCGAACGAGACCGCAGCAAGCGTTGCGAGTGTGACCAGGCATGTGCGAAGTCGAGCGGAGAGCCGGTTCGCCGTCGTCATGGACGATCTCCCTTCGGTGGCGCGGCGCTCGGCGGCGTCACTCGTTCGAGAAAGCTGGGGAGCGCGAGCTCCGCCACGTGGAACTCCTCGTGGGCGTCGATCGCTTCGAGGCGGAGGTCCGAGACCGCGCGCTGGGCGTCCAGCACGTCCCCCAGCCGAAGCAGCCCGCGCCGATAGGCCTCGCGCACGTCCTCGAGCAGGGAATCGGCCTCCGGAACCAGGGTCGACCGCAACGCTTCGGCGCGCGCGTACGCAGTCACGAGCCGTTCGTGCGCGCTTCGGACCTCGGCTTCGCGCGCAATCCGCGCAGCGCGCGACTCGGCGACGACGCGCTCACGCTCGTGGCGCGCCGCAACGATCTGGCCCTGATTGCGATCGAAGAGCGGCAGCGAGACACCGACCGAGGCCACCATCGCCACGTCGTCGCTCTCTGCGAGGTGGCGTGCGCCTGCGCCGACGCGCAGATCGGGGACGGCTCGTGCATCCTCGAGCGCGAGTAGCGCACCGCGTGCGGCGATCTCCGACTCCCAGCGCGCGACGTCGGGAAACTCGCCCACGCGCGCTAGCGCGGATTCGACGTTCGCCGGTGGCCTAGGGATCGCGAGGTCGCCGTGCAGCGAGCTCACCTCTTCCGTTGCGCCGCCCCAAGTGGCGGCGAGGGCGAGTCGCGCGCCACGCTCCTCACGCATGCGTCGATCGAGCTCGGCGGATGCGTGCGCCAGCGCGAACGCCGCCCGCCGCTCGTCGACGGTGGATGCAGCGCCCACGCGCAGGGCGCTGCGGATCGAGTCCCGGAGCGCCGACTCGATGGCCACGCGTTCTCGCGCGGCGGCGACACGTTCGGTTGCAGCCAGCGCGTGAACGAATGCCTCGGCCGTCGCTCGTGCGACCTCGACGCGGGTGGCGGCATGCTCCCAGGCGCCGACGTCGCGCGCCAGCTCCGCAGCGCGAATTCGGCGCGCGCGCTCGTCTCCCAGCTCGAGGACTTGCTCCAGCGCCAGCGTGGTCTCGGCCGCCCGCCAGGCACGAGTCGCGCCGCTGCCCGCGAAGTTCTCCTGTTCCAGCGTCAGCTCGGGGTTGGGTGTCAGCGAGGCCGTGACCCGCTCGCCTTCGCGAATCCCGAGCTCGGCGGTGAACGAAGCGAGTGCTGGTGATCGCGCGAGCGCCGTGGCGATCGCTTCGGTGAGCGTGAGCGGCGTGCGCGCCGCTGCACTCGCGGGAGTGACGAGCGGCGATTGCGGTGCGCTCGGCGTGGGAGGTGACGGCGCCGCGGCCGCTTCGGCCGCGGGAACCGTCGTTGAACGCAGCACCACAGCCAGGGCGGCGAGCGTGACCACCAAGTTCCGGACGGATGCACGACGACGGGCCAAGCACCCCATACCAGCGCCTCCGCATGCGAGTGACGGCATTGCGAGCGACGCGAGCGCATCGCTCGCGCGCGACTTCGCTGCGTGCACCTCGACGCTGCGCAGCCGCGATGGCTACGGAGCGATGTGCGAACGCAGCGAGACCCCTGCGCGGTCACGACCGCGCGGGAGCGCTCGTATCAAATGCGGAAGACGCGGATCGCGAGTCGCAGGTCGGCTGCACTCAGGCGAGCCGATGCGCTGAACTCGGGAGGTGCCGCGAGGAAGCCCCGCTGCAGAGGAAGCGAAACGACGCCGACGGGTGTCGCAGACGGTGCGGTCGTGCTCGTGCGCTCGTTCCCGTGCTTCATGGCATCGGGCGCGGGAAGTGCAAGATCGAAGCAAGCGTCGTCGGCATCCACGTCGAGATCGTTGCGGGCGGTGGTGGCAGCTTCCACGCACACCGTCGCTGCGTGGCGCTGCTCGATCGCGACGTGCGAGCTCGCCACGCAGAGCACTGCGCCGCCCGCGACGCGAGCGGGAACGACCGCCGTCATCAGCGCCAGCACCGCAGACGCGAACGTGCCGATGCGGCGGAATCGAGCGAGGCGGAGCATGGCGGCGAGATGCGTGAGAACGTGAAGGCGCGCGAATGTGCGCGCCACTGCCCACGACGTCAAGCGCGCGGGATTCTCACCCGTTCGCCGCGAGCTGGGCGGCCCACGAGGCGAGGCCGAGGAGGTTGAACGCGGCGTGGCTCGTGATGCAGGCGTCGAGGGCGTTGGTCCGATCGCGAAGCCAGCCGTTGGCGAGGCCGACGGCGAACACGGGGACCACCGCCAGCGGTGCGTTGGCGTAGGTGAAGAGGTGGACCACCCCGAAGATCAGCGCGCTGAGCCCGATCGCCACCCCGCGGCCGTGGCGCTCGAAGGCGCCGTAGAAGAAGCCGCGAAACAGGATCTCCTCGAAGACCGGTGCGAGCACCGCCACCGGGATCACGAGCGCCAGCAGATCTGTGTAACCGCCGACGGCATGGTAGAGGTCGGTTTTTTCGACACCCAGCTCGACCACGCTCGCGAACGCGAGATTGAAGCCGTAGAGCGCGACGCCCACAGCGATTCCCAACCAACGCCGGCGGCGCGTGGTCGCGCCGAATCCCGGTAGCTCGCGCAGCGGCACGCCGAAGCGCGCCCGCGCGCTCACGCGGATGAACGCGAGCAAGAGCAGGTAGCTCGCCGAGATCGGTACGGCGATGCGCCAGCCCGCGAGCCTTCCGCCTTCGGGAAGCAGCGCTTGCGCGGCCAGCATCTGGGCCAGGAGCGCGAAGGCGAGGAGCTCGAGCGGCAGCCGCACGCTCCAGCTCGGTTTGGGGCGCGGTGGTGGGGCGTCCCACGTGAGCGTCATGGAGACTCGCCGCCGAGCGCCGCGAAGTCGTAGACGAAGGTCTCTTGGTCCCAATTCTCGAGCGAGCCGGGACGATGGGCGCGGACCGCGTGGATCGCTTGGCGCGCCGAGAGCCCGTGGCGCACCAGCAAGCACGCCGTGACCGTGCCCGTGCGGCCGATTCCGGCGGCGCAGTGGACCAGTGCCGTGCCGCCGCCGCGCAAGTTCGTCTCGAGCTCGTCGATCGCCCGCGTCATGGCGTCGAGGGTGGGCACCCCGAAATCGCGAATCGGATGGCGATGGACGCGAAAGCGCGCGCGCGAGTACGCGTCCAGGAGCTTGGGTACGCCCCACGCGCGAAAGTCGCGATCCTCGAGCAAGCAGAAGATCGATCGCACCCCGCTCTCGGTCAGGCTGGCGAGGTCGGCGTCGAGACCACGATAGGTTCCGGGACATCCGGACGTGCCGAGACGCCCAGGCGCGAGGCTCCCGACGTCGTCGTACCAGATGATCGGCACCATGCGCGCAGCGTAGCAGCCTGTCGGCGTTTCCTCGGGGGGCTTTTCAAGCCCCCGCCCAGCGCGGCCAAGCCGCGCCGGGACCCACCCGAGTCGCGTCGCATCGCTCGCGGCTCGCCACTGGCTCGCGGCGGGATGGACGGCACGCGTAGAGCCCGGTGCGCGGCTCGGCCGTCGCCATGAGCGATCGTGTGTTGTTCCAGCCCCTCCATTCGCAAGCAGCGCGTTTTTGGGGAGCCCCACCCCGAGCCGACGGTCTGCGCTAGACGGCGCGCACCCGTTTCAGCCGCCCATCAGGAGGAGGGCAACGGAGGCGTCTGCGCGAGCCGTAGTCGCGCGGACGCGGCCCAGCGTGTGGCATGTTGTGCGCGTGGACCCGCGTGCCGCCGATCCCGCCGTGCCCCGCGAGGCGATCGCGGTGGCCATCGACCGCGCCATCGACGCGTACATCGCCGATCGCCGTCGCAAGGTGCCCGAGTTCGTGGAGCGCTCGTTCTCGCTCGCGTCGTCGTGGGCGCTCACGAAACGCACCTTCGTTCGCGATTTCTACAAGTACCCGCTCAACCTGCTGCTCGCCCCACCGGCGGTCGTGCTCCACGGAGTGGGCGCCGTGGCGCGACGAGTGGGTGCGCAACGCGTCGGCGAGCGGCTCGGTCGCGTACCGCTCGGCATCCCGACGGCGCTCGAGCGCGAGATCCGCTGGCGCGTTCACTCGGAGCTGCTCGAGCTGCCGTACGCGGAAGGCGGACGTGTGTCCGAGCGCGACGCGCTTCTCGACGCGATCCTGCGCGAGCCCGAGATCGTGGAGCCGTGCGAGCGGTACCTGGCCGAGATCGGCCGCCACGCGTCCCGCGCCGATCTGCGCCCGATTCTGGAGCGGAATCTCGCCGAGTACGCGAAGACCCGCGTGGGGGTTTCCGATCTGGCGGGCAGCGTGCTCAGCCTGGGGCTCGGTGTGGCGCTCTTCGACAAGGCCACGCCGGGAGCGGTGTCCGCAGGCGGTGCTGCCGCTGCGGCCATTGCCCAGCAAGTGGCCCTCGCGAACTTTGCGCTCGGGCCGGCGCTCGGCTCGATCTACTACGGTCTTTTTCCCGCGACGGCTTCGGCGGCGCTCTTGGCTGCCACCACCGGGGCGCTGATGGCGGGAGTCGGCGTGGTCACGGCGTTGGCGTGGATCGTGATCGATCCGCTCTTGGCGCGCACGGGTTTCCACCGGCGCCGGCTCGATCGGTTTCTGACGGCGCTCGGCAAGGAGCTGCACGGCGAGGCGGGTAACTTTCGGGTGCGCGAGCAATACCTGGCACGCGTCTTCGACGTTCTCGACGTCTTGCGCAGCGCCGCAACCGCGCTGCGCTGAGTCGCCGAACGCGCATCCCGACGACCGCTCCACGCGATGGTCTCCAAGCGCTGCATCGGACCCGCAATGGGACTGGCTTTGTTTCGCAACCCCCGCACATGAGCACCTCGATGAGCGTCCTGGGAGGCTGACCTCTGGTAGGGGCTCCCCGATTACGCGAGACTTCCCCCAGAATGGGTACCGTGCGTGCTGCCCCCCGACGCCCTCGCGCTCCATCGTCGTATCCTCGATCGGATCGCGACGGTCGATCTTCCGACGCAGCCGACTTCAACCGATCGACGACCGCGTTGTGGCGCAGCTCACCTACAGACCGCTATCGCACAGCCTAGTGGAGACAACTGAGATGCTGACGAAATTGCGGATCAAGAACTTTAAGGCTTGGAATGACTCGGGCGACATTCGACTCGCGCCGCTCACCGTCCTCTTTGGCACGAACAGTGCCGGGAAAACGAGCATTCCCCAACTTCTGCTCTTGCTGAAACAGACGGCCGAGTCACCCGATCGCCAGCGAGCCCTGCATCTCGGCGATAGTCGTACCCTTGTGGATGCCGGGACTTTCGACGACGTCGTTCACGGCCACGACGTGTCTCGTCCAGTCGAATTTACCCTTGGCTGGTCGCTCAATCAGTCGCTTGTGGTCCGCGATCCGCTCAGCGGTCAGGACTATGCCGGCGATCACCTTGAGTTCTCCGCAAGCCTTTCCGCCGACGAGAAGCATCAGCCAAGGACCACCACCTTCCGGTACGCATTGCGCGAGAACGGCCAATCCGTTGTCGAGCTGGCGGTCGTCGAAAAGACGGAGGGCAAGAAGGCGCGGAAGAAACCCGAGTTCGAGCTCGTCTCCCACCCATACCCGCTCACGCGACACCCCGGTCGAGCATGGGCGCTCCCTGAACCGCTCCGGTTCTACGGCTTCCCTGACGAGGTGGCGGCATATTACCAGAATGCGGCCTTCGCCTCGGACTTCGTACTCGAGCTCGAGCGCTTGCTCAAGAGCGTCTTCTACGTCGGCCCACTGCGTGAGTACCCAAAGCGCCTTTACCTCTGGTCCGGAGAGATCCCCGATCACGTGGGCGTCAAGGGCGAGCGCGCCGTCGAAGCCATCCTGGCGGCCAAGGATCGGACCTTCAACTGGAAGCCGAAACAGAAGACGAAGCCGCTCCCGGAGCTCGTCGCGACGCGACTTGAGGCGATGGGGCTCATCCATGACTTCCAGGTGAAGCCGCTTGGGCAGCACCGCAAGGAGTACGAAGTGCTCGTCCGCACCAGCCCGAAGCTTCCGGAGGTCAAGCTGACCGACGTCGGGTTTGGCGTGAGCCAGGTACTGCCCGTCATCGTGGAATGCCTCTACGTGCCGAGACGCTCGATCGTCATCTTCGAGCAGCCGGAGGTCCATCTACACCCGCGCGTGCAGGCCGATCTTGCGGATCTATTCGTCGATGCCATTCGCGCACGGGAGGGAGCAGCTCCACGCGACTGCCAATTCATCATCGAGAGCCACTCCGAGCACTTCCTCCGGCGACTGCAGCGTCGGATTGCCGAGGAAGAGCTCTCAAACGATGACGCTAGTCTGTACTTCATCCATACCGAGGGCTCGGAAGCGCGAATCGAGGCGCTCGATGTAGATCTCTTCGGCAACATCAGGAACTGGCCCGACAACTTCTTCGGCGACGAAATGGCCGATCTCGTTGCCCGCACCGAGGCACAGGGAAGACGGAGCCAGAGTGAAGGTCGGTCGTGACGGCGATGCCTCTCAGGTGCGTCGTCGATACGAATGTCGCCACAACCGCTAATGGCGCCAATGCGGGTGCTCCGACCTCGTGCGTGGTGGCCAGCGCAAAGGCATTGCAGGCCGTCATGAAGAGCGGCCATGTCTTCGTCGACGACGGGAATCGCATCGTATCGGAATACCGAGCCAACCTCAGCGCAAAAGGACAACCTGGACCAGGCGACGCGTTCCTCAAGTGGCTTCTCACCCACGAGTGGGGAGGACAGAAGGTCACTCGGGTGACCATCACGCCGAAAGCAGAGGACCAGGAAGACTTCGAAGAGCTGCCCGCCGCGGCCGGCGGCGTGATCTACGATCGATCTGACCGGAAGTTCCTCGCCGTAGCGGCGGCGCACGCCGAACACCCACCGATTCTTCAGTCTTTCGACAGCAAATGGTGGGGGTGGCAAGGCTCGCTCGCGAGGTGTGGCGTGACGATCGCATTTCTTTGTGAGCAAGAGATCGCGAAGAAGCACGAAGCGAAGATGGGATGATGGCCACCTTCTTTCGGTTCCCTCACACGCCGCACCTCGTTTGGCTTGGCCACGGCAGACCGCGCGACGACAAAGTTCTTGCCCCGCACGAAATGCGCGAGTTTCTCACCCACGACGTCATCGTCGAGGAAAAGGTGGACGGCGCCAACATCGGGTTCTCGGTGAGCCCCGATGGCATCCTCCGCGCCCAGAACCGTGGCAGCTACTTGGATCTCGATACTGCGCCTGGACAATGGAAGCCGCTCAAGCGTTGGCTATCAACGCGGCGCTACGCACTAACCGCGGCGCTCGGATCCGATCTGATCCTGTTTGGCGAATGGTGTTACGCCACTCACAGCGTCCATTACACCCACCTCCCTGATTGGTTTCTCGCATTCGATGTGTATGACAGAAGTTGCACCGAGTTTTGGGATATCGCTCGACGAAATACTCTGGCTCGGTCGCTCGAGATCGAAGTGGTACCGCAGCGCGCCGAGGGCCGGGTAACTCTCAACGACCTTAAGCTATTACTCGACTCGTCGGCTCTCGCGAGGGGCCCTGCCGAAGGTGTCTACATCCGCCGCGAACAAGCAGGTCGCCTCGTCGCGCGGGCCAAACTCGTACGCCCGGAGTTTGTCCAGGCTATCGCCGAGCATTGGTCGAAGCGTCCGCTAGAGGTCAATCGTCTCGTTTCGAACGATCCGCTCTCCCGGTCAGGACCTGAGCTCCATCACACCGGCCGAACCGGTCGTCCGTGATTCGTCCCTCTCGACTCGGGATCTTGGCGCTGTGCGAAACGCACTAGGCCGACGAGGGACGGCTAGTCAAGCACGATCGACGCGACACCCAACACGGACGGAGATCATAGGCGACCGTAGAGACCTCGCGCCGAGTTATCTCTGAATGTTGTGGATCGGTGGTGAAGGAAGGGTGGCGTAACCTCCGAGGGTGACCACACCCGAGGCACCGGCTGGCAGGCCGGTGGGAGGAGACGCCACCGATGTTGAGAGTAGTCGAGACGAGGGACGAGAAGCACGCGGGACCGACCATGCTGGACGAGCTCGCCCTGGAAGGTGCGCGACGGATGTTGGCTGCGGCGCTCGAGGTCGAGGTCGACAGCTACATCGAGCGCTACCGCAGCCACCGGGATGCCGATGGACGCGCGCTCGTCGTGCGCAACGGCAAGGCGAAGGCTCGCCATGTGACCGTGGGTTCTGGGACGGTCGAGCTCCGGGCGCCGCGTGTGGACGACCGTCGGGTCAACGACCAGGGAGAACGCGAGCGCTTCACCAGCGAGATCTTGCCGCCGTACATGCGCCGCAGTCCGAAGGTGGCGGAGGTGCTCCCGATCCTGTACCTGCGCGGCCTGTCGACGAATGACTTCGAGCCGGCGTTGCGTTCGCTGCTCGGCGCGAAGGCATCGGGACTGTCGGCGACGCAGATCACGCGCCTGACCAACGAGTGGCAGGCGGAGTACGCGGCGTTCCGCCAACGCTCGCTCGCCGATCGGGACTTCGTGTACGTCTGGGCGGACGGCGTGCACTTCCGCATCCGGCTCGAGGACGAGCGCTTGTGCACGCTCGTGATCCTGGGCGTTCGACTCGATGGCACCCAGGAGCTGATCGCCGTCGAGGACGGCTACCGTGAGAGCACCGAGAGTTGGGCGACGCTGCTGCGTGACCTCAAGCGGCGCGGCATGAAGGCTCCAGCACTGGCGGTGGGGGACGGCGCGCTGGGGCTCTGGGCAGCGGTCCGCGAGGTGTGGCCCGAGACCGAGGAGCAACGGTGCTGGGTTCACCGACTCGCGAACGTGCTCGACAAGCTGCCGCAGGGCTTGCAGGCGAAGGCGAAGCGAGCGCTCCACGAGATCATGAACGCCGAGACGCGGGACGCGGCGGAGAAGGCCGCCGACCAGTTCGTCGCCGACTACGGCGCCAAGTATCCGAAGGCGGTCGACTCGCTCATCCGTGACCGGGAGAAGCTCTTCGCCTACTTCGATTTCCCGGCCGAGCACTGGATTCACCTGCGGACCGCGAACCCGATCGAGTCGTCGTTCGCAACCGTGCGCCTTCGCCAGCGCGTCACGAAGGGTGCTGGCTCACGGGCGAAGGGCTTGCTCATGGCTTTCAAGCTGCTGGAGATGTCGCAGCAACGTTGGCGCCGAGTGAACGCTCCGCACCTCGTCGCTCAAGTGCGAGCCGGAGTGAGGTTCGAGGACGGAGTGCGAAAGGAACGAGACGACCAACCCAAGGAGAAGCGCGCCTCCTGACCGACGCCTTCATCCACAACATTTGACAGTTTCTCCCTCGCGCCCCCCACGGACCGATAGGCACTACGAGCTTCTCGAAGGCTCGTGTTGCGATTCGATCGGTGGTCCGCATTCGCCGAAGGTCGACGACAAAGGCTGCAGTCCCGGCATGCCCACGAAGTTCGCCTGCCGCTAAGCGCACCAGGAAGAGTGTGGGCTGCGGAAACGTCTCGAGCAGCAACCCGACGTCGTCAAGTCGCCAGCCCGTTTCGGTGCAACTCGGGCAGACGAAGCCGGCAGGCCAATCGCAGCCATTCGACGTAGTCCAGGCAGTCGGCGTCCGTGCGAAACCACGCCTGGAACTCAGCCAGCGATCTGGGGCAGTGCGCGCCGCCGCGCGGGGCATCCGCCATCGTTCGGAGTTTACTCCGCTAGCATGGATACCCCAGAACCGCGCTTGATTCGCGGCTAGTGCGTCTTGGGGCCGTCGAGGAACGAGCGCAGCCGCGCTTGGCTCTCGGCGTCGAGATACGAAAACACGACACCGATGGTGAATCGCCTGCGCGCACCCGCTGCCGATCGGCGCACCCACACGACCCGCCCCGTAGCCTCGACGGTGCCGCTCCCATTACCGAGCGCGAACTCGATGTCGAGGCGGGTGAGGGGATCGGGCTCCATGGGTGGTAGGAGCGAGATGCCCTCGGTTTCGAGCTGGTCCGTCGCGAGCATCACGCCGAGGAGGGAGACGTTCATCGCCTCCGCCTCCTCGCGGACCGTGGCACGCCCGTCGTCGTGCATCAGGCGATAGCTGGCCGGTACGCCCAAGCGAGCGCGTACCGCTCGTCGTAGATCGGAGCCACTCGAGCTCGCGCGAGATCCGCTCATGGGAGGCCTCCGTTCGCGTTCCTCGGATCTTACGCCCGCGGCGCCAACAGCTCGAACGTCGCCTTCGCCATGATGCGGACGGCGCGCGGACGCGGCAGCAGCCGCGTCATGAGGAACGCGGCGGCTTTGTTGGCCATGCCGGGAACCACGCTCGGGCGGTGACCGAGTGCCGCGAGCGCGGCACGCACCACGTCCTCCGGCTCGCCCACGGGCGCCGCCGTGCTGCGTCCCGCGGTGTTCGTGAGGTAGCCGGGCGTGCGCGTCGCTCCCGCCAGACAGCTCAGCACGTGGACGCCGCGTGGCGTGAGCTCTCCCCACAGGCTCTCGCCGAGGATGAGGTTCCACGCTTTCGTGGCGGCGTAGTTGCCGATGTAGGGCGTGCCCTGGATGCCGCTCAGCGAGGTCATCAGGATCAGGCCACCGTGGCCACGGGAGAGCATCTTCGGCACCAACGCGTCGATGAGCACCAGCGGCCCGCGGCAGTTGAGGTCGAGCTCGTTGAGTCGCTTCTCGAGCGGGTAGTCGAAGTAATGGCCGATCAGCGAGAGCGCCGCGTTGTAGATCAGCATGCCGATCTCGAGCTCGTCGCCGATCCTTCCCAGCTCGCGGACGGCGCTGGCGTCGGCGAGATCGACTGACGCCGTGCGGACCTCGGTGCCGTGGCGGGAACGCAATTCGTCGGCGAGGGCCTCGAGCGGCTGGGTGCGGCGCGCGGCGAGCACCAGCTTGAGCCCGCGGCGCGCGAGCTCACGAGCGAACTCGGCGCCGATGCCCTCGGAGGCGCCAGCCACGAGCGCCCAAGGGCCGTACTTGGCGCGAAACCCGTGCTCGTCCGTGCTCACGGCGCTGCCGTGGACGTCGGTGCGGCGGCGGGTGCGGCGCTCGGCGTGACTGCGGGCGCCGGCGCCGGAGCAGCCGCCGCCAACGGTGAGACCGGTCGCGTGAACGGATGGGGCCGCAAGTTGCGGAACAGGATGAGCACCGGGAAGACGGCCCACGGCAAGTTCGCGAGGGTCATCACGTACACGTTCTTGGTCTTGTGAATGCCGAAGTATTCCTCCGACATGATGCAGCAGATGATCACGAACAAGAACGAGCCGTAGATGATGCTGGGGATGCGGATCCACTCGCGGCCGCGCGCGTAGGCGTAGATCGCGAAAGCGTAGAAGGGTCCGAAGTACAGCGCGTCCACCCAAATGGTCACCATCCAGAAGGGAGGGCGCGCAAGCAGCAGCGGGTCGAACTTCTCGCCCCACCAGTGCACCATGTTGACGGCCCAGGCCGGTGGCCACGCCGGATAGGGGCAGGTGTCGCGCAGCGGCCCACACGCGTCCAGGAAAGCCTGGTAGTTCGGGATCGCGATCTGCTCGAAATCCACGAAGTAGACGATGAACGGCAGATTGATCACGAAATAGACCAGGAACGCGATGTCGAGGCGACGTTCGCGAAGCGGGATCACTTCTCGCATGGGGCGGGCTCCGTGGCGACGGGCGAAGGGGTGAAGCGGGCGAAGTTCCCTACCGCACCCCGGCCCCCGAGCACAAGCGTCATCGCCGTCGGGAATGCCTACGTTCCTGCCGGGTTGGGCTGTGCGAGCGCCGCAGCGCGAACGACTGCGGCCCGGTAGCCGGGGCGCGTCGGCGTGATCGAGGCCCATACCCCGTCGAACACGCGTCGGACCGGCGCTGGGGATTCTCGCGCGTCACCGCTCGAACGGATGCTCGATCGACACGCTGGATTGCGACGGCCAACTTGTGCGCGGGGAGGGTCAGCCATGAACGCTGCGCACGTGCATCTGCTCGTGAATCACGTCCCGATCGTGGGGGCGATCCTGAGTGTGCCGATCCTGGCGCTCGCGCTGGTCGCGCGCAGCCAGCGCGGGCTCGCCCTGGCGGCGGCGGTGCTGCTCACGTTCGGCGCGATTGGCACCGGTGTCGCGCTTCGATCGGGTGGGGGTGCCGAGGATTTGGTCGAGAAGCTGCCCGGCGTGCGCGAGGCGGACATCGAAACTCACGAGGAGCGCGCCGAGGTCGCCGCAGCGTTCGCCGTGGTGGCCGCGCTTGCGAGCATCGCGCTGGCGTTGGTCGAGCACGAACGCTCGGCACCCGCCCCGCGTGGGCTGGTTGCGCTCGTGCTCGCCGTCGCGCTGGGCAACGCGGGCGCCATGGCGTGGACCGGTGCGTCGGGTGGCGTGATCCGCCACACGGAGATTCGTGGCTCCGCCGCCGCAACCAGCGAGACGCCTCCGCCAAGCCCCTGGCGTGCGGAACGGCAAGAGCGCGACGACGACTGATCCGCGTGGAGCCCCAGCTCAGCCCGGAAACCTCGGTTTTCGGGCTCAGTCGATGTGAATCGAGAACGTCCGCTCTGCGCCGGTGCGTGTCGCGCGCTGGCGAATCCTCAAGCCGAGCTGCCACGCGTTCGAGGTGGACTCGTCGAGGCCCACCTGGCACGACGAGAAGCCGGCGGGTTGCTCGTAGTAGTTGATGAACGCTCGCTGTCTGCCGTTGCGAGGATTGTCCTCGCCGGCATGCTTCTGCGATACGCAGCGCATGATCGCGATGTCGTTCCAGCTCGTGCGCATGTCACCGCAGCTCGGCTGGTGGTTGGACGAGTTCACGACCCGGTCCATCTCGTTGGCGATCTCGCCATCGAGCGCGTGGAACAGCGCGTCACAAGTCGAGACGCGGCTCTTTTCTCGTGCGCCGAGGAGCTGGGGAATGGCGATGGCCGAGAGGATGCCGATCACCGCGATGACGAGAAGCAGCTCGACCAGCGTAAATCCGTTGACGGTGCGGCCGGGAAAGCCTGACAGCGTTAGCGCAGCAACTCGAGCTGGTGTCGTCGTTCGCTCAGCCATTGATGCCCCGCATCCAGCGTGTCGAGGAGCGAGGGGTCCTGCTCTCGCGCGAAAGGGGCGTCACTGTTGAGAATCTGAGAGGCGATCTGCTCACTGGTCTCGATCCAACCCTGTGCGCGCGCTTTGTCTCGTTCACGCCAGCGTTCGTAGGATTCCTTCGAGGGGTACCGCTTACCGGGACCCCACGGGATCTCATGCAGTGATTGTGCCGACGCTTCGAGGGTGGCCACACCGTCGAGATAGCGAATCCCCGCGAGACCAAGCTCGAGCGCACGGGTGGACGCAGGGGGTGTGGGCGTCGTCCCGAGCGCGTCACCGGCGGATCGCAGCCGATCCTCCAGGCGGTCCGCGTTTCGCGCGCCGAGCGCCGAGAGCGCCTCGCGGGCGAGAGCCAGATAGCGGCCGTACGACTCCGGCGGTCGATGTCGCAGTCGTTGCACCGCAACTCCCGCGAGCGCCAGCAGGCCGATCGCAATGCCGGCCCCGGCCAGATGCCGGCGCGTGAGCCGCAGCGACGCGGGGCGAGCTGCAGTTCCGCTCGCTGTGTCCGGCGCGGTCGCGCCGCCCTCGGTGGAAGGGCGCACCTCACTACCTGTGACCCGGGCGGCGATCTGCGCCACTTCCTGCGCGGCAGCGCGCAAGAACGCATCGGTGCGGGGCTCGTCCGGCCGTGTCGCGCTCGGTTCGAGCGCCGGCAGGCCCTGCAAGTTGTAGCGGAGCACGTCCAAGAACTCGGCGACCGGCCGCAGCGCGATCGCGACCTCACCCCACGGGAGCTCGTCGCTCCTCGCCGCCGGTTCGCTGTCCGCTGCGGAGCCCTCGGAACCCTCGAGACCCTCGTCGCTCGGCGCGTCTGCGGCGAGAGACGCATTCGCCTCGAGCGCCTCGCGCGCCATGTCCAGCACGCGCCCCGCGGCGCCGATGGCCGCGGCTTGCTCGCGTGTCAGCTCGACGAGGTTCCAGTCGGCGGCCTCGAGAGTCTCGATCGCCCACATCTGTGCGGCGAGCGCTTTCGCGAGCGGTGGCTGATCCAAGTGCGAGCGCGGCATCCCCATCGCCGGCGCGAGGGCCTTTCCGCAGAAATGGAACGCCACGAGGCCCTCGGGTGCCGGCGCCACGTCGTCGGGCGTTGCCGCCAGCCAGCGTTGCAGCCGAGCGAGCGAGGGCTCCTCGCCGGTGGCTGCGGCATCGATGTCGGTGGTCTCGGGATCCAGGTTCCACCAGGCGACCGAGTGCCAGCCGGGATCGATCGTCGGCACCTCGACCGGCCACACGATCGTGCCGAGCCCGTCGGTGGGTACCTGCGCGGGATAGCGCTCGAGCAAGGCCTCGATGCGATCCGGCGCCGGTAGCGGTGGATTCACGAACTGCAGGCCGAAGCCGCCGACGGCGCCCGCGATTCCACGGCGATTGTGGTAGAGGACCGTGGCCTCGACGCGCAGGGGCTCGCGAGCCTCGTCGGGCAACGGCGCCACGATCCGGATCGTGGCGCGGATCGGCACGAGCGCGGTGGTTTCGAGGAACATCCCCTCCGTGCTCAGCGAGCGCACCACCGCGCGATGGATGGTGCGTCCATCGGCAGTGAAACGCGCCGGAAACGAAACATCGCGACGGCGATTCTTGCGCCGCTCGCGACCGGGATCGGATGAAGTCATCGCGGACGCCGCGGTGCAATCCCGCGGGGGGCGGGGTTCACCGGAGGCAGGCGCCGCATTCTCGGGAAGATCGGAGCGCGAGACAAGAACTTTGGCGGAAATTCTCGTGTTTCCCGCCGGTGACATCCGCCGTCGCGGGGCTCAGCCTGGGTCATTCATGAAGCGTGCTACTGCGGCCGCCGATCGTCGGCATCGTCGGGCGTACTCGGATTTCCGGCCCTCGACGTACCGTGAAGTCAGACTGCAGGCTGAAAACCCTGTGTTCACCCGTATCTGCTCGACGCTTGGCGGCCTCGCTACGAACTTTCACGAATGACCCGGGCTACGCAGAGCTCCGTCGCGTGAGCGAGTCACGTCGATTCGGTCACCTCGATCATGCGCTCGAGGGACGCACGTGCGTGGCGCACGATCTCGGCCCGATCGGCGTCGTCGAGGCGCTCGCGCCAGCCGGTGCGCTCGTTCACGACGTCGCCCGCGAGCACCCGGTTCAGCTCGGGTGGCGAGCCCTTGCGGAGCAGATCGAGCATCGCCACCAGGTGCGGTGGATCGTTGCGGCTCATGGTGGCGCAGCCGCATCCCGCGCTGCCGGGATCTTCTCCCGGTAGGTCGGCGAGGTTCACTACCTCGACGCCGCGCAGTCGAGCTTGCTCGCGCGCGTTGCGTACGAAGTGTGCCTCGGTGCCCACCGCGAGCTTGGCGCCGGCTGGGGCTTTCATCACTTCGCTCCACAGGTAGTTCGTGGAACCGTTGCCGTCGGCCGCCGCCACCACTTCCCGTGTGCACTCGGGGTGAACGAGAACGCGGTAGCCGTGATCTCGCCAGTATTCGATCTGCTGCGTCGAGAACACGGTGTGTACGCCGCAGAACGAGCCCCACGAGATCATCTCGGCGCGGTCGAGGCGTGCTTCGTCGATGCCCTTCGGCACGTAGTGCATGCCGTCGAGACCGCCGGGCCAGTGGAAGACGCGCTCGGGGTCGATGCCCACCTGATGCGCGACGTTGTCGCCCAGGTGACGATCGGGGAGGAAGAAGATCCGTTTGCCGGCCCTGCGCGCCCAGCGCACGACCTTCTCGGCGTTCGAGCTGGTGCAGCAGGCACCGCCGGTGCGCCCCGCGAGCGCCTTCAAGCGCCCCGAGGTGTTCATGTAGGCGATGCCGAGCAGATCGTCGCCGAAGCGCTCCACCAGGTAATCGAATGCGGGCAGCACCATCTGCTCCTTGGCGAGCATCTCCATGGTGCAACCCGCTTTCGGGTTGGTGATGTAGACGGCTTGGTCGGGGGCCGCGAGGATCGCGATCGCCTCGGCCATGAAATGCACCGCCGATTCCACGAAGAGCTGGGTTCGTGGGTGGAGGACGGCTTGGCGCGCGAGCAGGTAGCTGTCGGCGACGCTGCCGCCGTAGCGCTCGACCAGCTTCACGATCTCGCCGCCCATGTAGAAGTGGGCGAGCAACATCAGCTTGGGGCCGAAATGATCGAGCGCTGGATGGATGTACGAGTCCATCCACGGCAGCACCACGTCGGGCGCGCGGCTCGGTAGCGCCAGGTACTCCTCGGCGTAAGGCTTGAATTCCTCTTGATACCAGTCGAGCGGCAGGTCCACCTGGCAGATCGGTATCCCCGGTTCGAGGACGATGCCGCTCGAACGAATGGAACGATCTTCGGTGACGTGCCGGGCTGCGGCGGCTTTCGCCACGGTCGCTTCCTCCGGGTGGGCCCGCGATGCGTGCGAGAGCCTCGAAGCGTAACAGGCGCAAAAACTCGCTGGAGCGAGTTTTTGCGCCTGTCGATGTTTCCTCGGGGGGCTTTTCCAGCCCCCCGCCCATCGCGGCAAAGCCGCGCTGGGACCCACCCCCAAGTCGCTTCGCTTCGCTCGCGGCTCGCCTCTGGCTCGCGGTGCGGTGGCACGCGAGCGTGGAGCCCGAGGTGCAAATCGATCGGTGAGGTGCGTGTTCGGGGCTGTTCCAGCCCCCCGCCCATCGCGGCAAAGCCGCGCTGGGACCCACCCCC